>BBEG01000172.1 GCA_001312645.1 Rhodococcus sp. JCM 9791 | reverse complement strand
CCACGGATCCGGCCACCAACCGGCAACGGGCGGCCCGCTGATGGGCAGGCTGGTAGGTGCGTACGCGACGTCCCACACGGCGATGATGATCCGAAAGCTCCAACCGGACAACGACGTGCACGCCGCAGTCCATCAGGCCTTCGCTCAGGTGCGTGCGGAAATTGACCGGCTGTCCCCTGACGTGCTCGTCGTCGTCAGCAGCGAGCACCTAACATCCTTCAGCTACGACAGCTTTCCGCAGATATGCGTCGGAATCGGAGAGATAGCCACCGGTTGGGGCGATGGAGGAGTGGCCAGCGCCGAGGTCCCACTTGCTGGCGCCTTCGCTGCCCAGCTGCTCTCCGAAGGGGTGGCCGCCGGGTTCGACCTCGCGTTCTCCGCCAACCCGAAGATCGACCATGCGTTCATGGCACCATTGACCCTGATCCGACCAGAGATGGACATCCCGGTGGTCCCGGTGTTCCAGAACGCCAACACCGAGCCTCTGCCACCCCTGTGGCGCAGCGCCCAACTAGGGGAACTGCTGCGCGACGTCATTACGCGGCGGCCCGCAGCCGAAACAGTGGTCGTGCTCGGGACCGGCGGGCTCTCCCACTGGGTCGGCACGCCGGAGATGGGCCAGATCAACTCCGCCTTCGACGAGCGGTTCCTGCAGCACGTGCGCGCAGGGGACCTCGGCGCGATCCTCGCCATGAAGACCACCGACGTCCTCGCTGAGGCCGGCAATGGTGCCCCGGAGATCTGCAACTGGGTCACCGCGATGGCCGCCGCGTCCAGTCAAAAGGGCTGGGGAGTGTCGGAGCCTGAGCGGACGGCCCGTGGGCCGAGAGGGGTCGTCCTGGCATACGAGTCCGTCCCGGACTGGGCGACCGGGATCGCGCTGGCTCGGTTGGCCCCCGAGGAGGAACCGTGAACTTACCCCTGGACCAGGTCATCCGCCGGGTCGTCCGGGATCCGGAGTTTCGTTCCATTGCGGAAGAGTCGGGCCAGCTCGCGGCCGACCTCGCAGGCGTACGGCTGGCCGATCTTGCGGCCGTCCTGGATGGTGACCTGGTCACCCTCCATCAAAGGGGCGCCCACCCACTGCTGATCATGCAGCTGGCCGGTGCGCTCAGGATCGATCCGATGCGGCGCTTCGCCGCCGAACAGACTGCCCATGACTTAACCACGGAGGGACGATGAACATGATGAACATTACGGTGGACCTCGAGCGGTGTGAGGGCTTCGCCTCGTGCGTTGTGACCGCGCCCGAGCTCTTCGACCTCGATGACGAGCGAAGCGTCGCCGTCGTTCTGGAGCCTGTTGACGGTGGCCCCCGCACCCGCGCCTTAGCGCTCGAGCCGCCGCGAGCTGCCCGGTGCGGGCCATCACCGTCTCCGACGACCCCCTGGTGGACGAACCATCGCTGCCGCGGCGCGGCCGGTGACCGACGGAGTTTCGCCGGACGCGGTGGCAACCGCGGTCGAGAACGAACTCCGTCGGGCGACGGTGGCCGGTACGCCCTGTGCCCCGGTTCGTGAACGTGCTACCACCGACGTTGGCGGCCGGCTGCGCCGTTCAGCAGGTTCTCTCCGCTCGCGCTCTCGGTTGGAGGGGTGGCAGCCGCAATGGCCGATCGCTGAGCGGGTCAACGACCACGTTGTCAGACCGGGCGACTCGCGATCCGGGGCTCGATGCCAGCATCCCGGGCTGCCACGCGTACAGCATTTGGTCGCCGCGGCGGGCATATCGTTGACGCCCAAGAGGATACCGGCCTGCCTTCCTGCCGCACCTCGGGCACTGGCCCAGTCGGCTAGAGCGGGCCAGTTCAGAGTTTCCATCCGAGCCCTCGGCGTCGGGGAATCACGACCTCAGCTCCGCTAAGGAGCCGGGATAGTGCGGACCACGACGACACATGCGACCCTACGCTCAGGTGGCAGTCAGAAAATCCCAACAGCTGGCTGGTGGAGGGAAGCGAGTGGGTGGAGCTGGATGAGCGACTGGGTCGTCGCGAGAACGAGATGCTGCTGGTCAAAAAGTATGCCTCCTGTTTCTTCGGTACCGATCTGGCAGCTCGTCTGATCTCCCGGGGCGTGGACACGGTGATCCTCCTCGGTTGCACGACCAGCGGATGCGTCCGCGCCACCGCTGTAGACGCGTGCTCTTACGGGTTCCACACAGTCGTTGTGGAGGAGGGCGTGGGAGACAGGGCAGAGCTGCCACACCTGGCAAGCCTCTTCGACATCGACAGCAAATACGGTGACGTCGTGAACCTGGAAGACGCCAGCGCCTACCTCCAGCACGTCCGCCAGTAGAGACGTCGTATACGGACACCGGTGACGAAAGCTCATCGGCCAGTGCATCGATCGGTGGATCGCTGAGAACGTCTATGCGAAAGAGTTACCACCTCGGGAAGGCACATGGACTCCGTCAACTGTGACAGGGCCTTGAGCGCGCTGGCCATCATCTTGTTCAGCTTCGCGCTGGGCACTTTGTCCGTTGTCGTCCCTCTTTTGGGTGTGCATGCGGGCTACACCCCCAGTGAGATCGGGCTGCTGGTCGCCGTGGCTGCCATCGCACAGCTGATCACCCGCCTGTACATGGGCGCGTTGATGCGCCGGATTCCGGACAGGTCCTTCCTCGTGGGATCCGGGCTGATGATCGCGATCTCGTGCGCACTGCTCGCGATTTCTACCGCGGTCGTGTTTTTTGTCGCGTCCCAGTTGGTCCAGGGAATAGCCCGGGCGTTCTTCTGGACCAGCAGCCAGACCCACGCCGTTCGCACATCCGCCGCACCGGTCAGTGGCCTCCGAGACGTCAATCTGGCGGCGGGGATCGGTGCGCTTCTCGGCCCCACGGTGGCCGGATATTTCTGGGAGGCCTCGGTGCAACTGCCACTCATAATGGGGATCGTCGCAGGTTCCGTCTCCGTCGTCCCCGCGGCCTTGTTGATCAGGTTTCCCCCGTTCGCGGCCAGGCCTTCTTCACCCACTGGCAGGGACGTCCGTCTGTGGCGACGACCCGGTGTCAACGCCGCCTGCTGGATGAACACGGGCGCAGGGGTTTGGAAAAGCATCCTGGACTCCTACGTCCCTCTGGCCCTATCCCTGGCAGGCCAAACGGCTGCAGTCATCGGCATCCTGCTCTCCATCGCCAACGCCGCCGTTCTCGTCGGTAGTACCGCCAGCGGGTGGGTCCGGCGCCGAGGCGTCAGGGCGTCTCTGGTCATCGGATGATAGCTACAGGGCTGGGACTGGCCGCAGTGGGACCGTTCGCCGGTCTGACTGTCCCGGTGGCCGCTGCCCTGGTCATCTCCGGCATCGGTGCCGGGGTCCTGCAGACCGTCGGTCCGGCCATCGCAGCGGAGAAGGTGCACCCAGAAGAACGCGGAGACGCGCTAGCACTAACAGGAACATTCCGCGCCACGGCGCTCTTCCTCTCACCGCTGGCCATGGCCGGGCTGGTCACCCTCACACCGGTGACCGCGGCCCTGCTGGCCGCGGGCCTGCTCATCATCACCCCGGCCGCAACCCCCTGGAGGTCCAACAAAGATGGCGACTGACCGGCAAAGACCTGAAGCTCGCGCTGCTTGCCTCCGGCGAACAGGAAACGTTTTGACGAGAGGATATCCATGACGACGGAAACCCGTCCAAGCAATGACCCCGCAACGGTCCCGAGGCTCCACCTGAGGCACGGGCATAGCATTCCGCATCTAGGTCTGGGCACCTGGCCACTTGTGGGGGAAGAGTGCGAAACGGCCGTCCGCTACGCCATTCGAAGCGGCTACCGGCTCGTCGACACCGCGTTCCAGTACCGCAATGAAGACGCGGTGGGACGCGGTGTCCGCACGGCAGGCGTTGCGCGTGAAGAGCTGTTCGTCTCCAGCAAGTTCAACAAGGAGTCCCACAGCGTCGACGGTGTGCAGCGGGCCTACGACCGTAGTCTCCAAGCCTTGGGCCTGGAATACCTGGACATGTTCATGTGCCACTGGCCCGTGCCGGCCCTGGACCAGTACACCGAGGCATGGAGAGGCCTCGTCAAGCTCCTAGACGAAGGCCGTGTCAAAGCGATCGGTGTCTCCAATTTCAAGCCGGACCATCTGGAGAAGGTCATTGCCGCGACCGGCGTGGTTCCCGACGTGAACCAGATCCAGCTCAGCCCCGATCTCGCACGGCTACCCCCGCGGGCAATGCACCAGGACCTAGGCATCATCACCGAAGCTGGAGCCCTATTGGTCGCGAATCGGGACTGCGTGACCACCCTATCGTGGTGCAGATCGCACGACGGACAGCAAAGACTCCGGCGCAGGTTCTGCTCCGCTGGCACGTCCAGCAAGGAATCATCCCGATCCCGCAGGCCGCCAAACCCGCATGGCTGGTCGAGAACATCTCGGTGTTCGATTTCTCCCTGACTGCCGAGGAAATGGCCGCCCTAGCGAGGCTGGACCGCGGAGAGAACGCCGCCCGCGACTCCGACTCCCCCGAAAACGGCCACTAACCCCTGCCGGACCCACCCGTACCTGGCACGAAGAGTGGGAGGGGTTGACGTAGATCACAAAATGCGGAATCCTCTCCACGACAGAGTGGTCCTCTGCTCTACAGACTGACTGATCGATGATCGAGAAGGAGCTCTCCCATGGCAGACCACCACGACGTCCTCGAGGACGTACGGCAGGGCATGATCCCTGCACATATCTACAACGATAAAGAGCTCTTCGAACTCGAGAAAGAGCGGCTCTTCAGCCGCAGCTGGCTATTCGTCGCCCACGAGTCGGAGGTCCCCGAGGCTGGCGACTACGTGGTCCGCAGAGTCCTCGAAGACTCGTTCATTATCTCTCGGGACGAAAAGGGCGAGGTCCGGGCCTGTTCAACATGTGCCTCCACCGGGGCATGCAGGTCTGCCGGGCAGAGATGGGCAATGCCTCCCACTTCCGTTGCCCGTACCACGCTGGTCTTACCGCAATGACGGGCGCCTCGTTGGCCTGCCGTTTCACAAGGAGGCATACGGCGGGGAGGAAGGCTTCAAGAAGAAGGGCCAGACCTTGTTGCCAGCTCCCTCGCTGGCCACGTACAACGGTCTGATTTTCATCAGCATGGACCCGGACGCCGAGCCCCTGGAGGAGTTCCTAGGGGACTTCAAATTCTACCTCGACTACTACACGAAGCAGAGCGCAGACGGCATCGAGCTGCGTGGCCCTCAGCGTTGGCGGGTCAAGGCGAACTGGAAGATCGGGGCCGAGAACTTCGCCGGGGACATGTACCACACGCCCCAGACCCACACCTCGGTGGTGGAGATTGGCCTCTTCCGCGAGCCCAAGGCGGAGAAACGCAAGGACGGCACCACGTACTGGGCTGGCAACGGCGGCGGCACCACTTACAAGCTGCCCGAAGGTAGCTTGGAGGAGCGCCTGCGCTACGTAGGCTACCCGGACGAGATGATCGCCCGGATGAAGGAGCAGTGGACCCAGGAGCAGCTCGACGTAGTCGGCAAGGACGGGTTCATGATCTCGGCGGCCTCACTGTTCCCGAACATGAGCTTCGTGCACAACTGGCCGCGGGTCGAAGAGGGCTCCGACGAGGTGCTCCCCTTCATCTCCATCCGCGTGTGGCAGCCAATCAGCGAGAACGAGACGGAAGTCCTCTCGTGGTTCGCCGTCGACAAAAACGCGCCGGAGGAGTACAAAGCGCTCTCCTACAAGGCATATCTCATGTGCTTCGGCAGTGGCGGCATGTTCGAACAGGACGACGTCGAGAACTGGGTGTCCCTCACCAATACTGCCGCCGGCTCCATGGCACGGCGTCTGCTGCTCAACAGCCGGATGGGCATGCTCGAGAACGGCGAGAACGTCGTCGAGGCCCTGTCCCCCGAGGAATACTCGGGACCCGGCTCCACCCGTATCGGATACAGCGAGTACAACCAGCGGGAGTTTTTGCGCCGATGGGCCGATCACCTCGAGCGTCCGGCAGTAGCCGCAGCGCAGGTGCACGTGGGCTCGGACCTGGTGAAGGCGCCACCGGCCGCCGGACCGGGGGCCCCCGCCCGGCCAGCAGCAACGCAGAGACCGTGCCCGCAGCGACCCTGCACGAGGAGGTCTGATCATGAGTGTTGGAACGGCACACGAGAACGAGAATTCGACGCTGTCCGAGCAGTCGGCGCTGGGAGCCCACGCCCCGCGTACCCAGCGGACGGGGCAGACCCTGCCCTTCAACGATGAACTTCACCTGGAGGCGCATCGTTGGCTGATCGATGAGGCATACCTGTTGGACGCCCAAGACTACAGCGAATGGCTCTCCCGGATCGCCGATGACGTTCATTACATCATGCCCGTCCGCGTCACCACTGCCCTGGGCGCGGGATACACCACCTCGCCTGGAATGGCGCACTGGGACGAGAACAAGTACTCGCTCAGCCGCCGGGTGGCCCGCTTCGCCACCGACCACGCCTGGACTGAAGACCCCCCATCACGGCTACGCCACTACATCACTAACGTGCGCACCTTCCGCACCCCCAACCCCGACGAAATCATCGTGGACTCGGCGGTTCTTCTCTTCCGCAGCCGTGGTGACGTGGGCGAATCCTCCACTGTCTCCGCAGGACGCGAGGACCTCCTCCGCCGTACCTCATCAAGGTCCGGGTGGGAGCTCGCCCGGCGCACCATCATGGTCGACGAGTCGGTCATCCGCATGCAGAATCTGGCTATCTTCCTATGAAGCTGGAATGGGAAGGCGAGGAGGAAGACCGCCTCGCGGCGATTCGGGCCACCGAGGAACGACGTCGGCTCGAAGAGCACGTCACCGGAACGCCGATCGTGATCGCCAACGAGTTCTCGGAGGTCCAGGTCACCCGCATTGAGACCCGCAACGGTTCGCGCTGATGATTCAATCTCCTCGTTCGGGCCAGTGGGTAACGCTCTGTCCGCTGGAACTGGAGTCCCTGACCTGGCAGGCCCCAGACACGTTCTCGGCCATGATCGGCCACCCTTTCGGGCCGCTAGTGACCGAAGAAGAATAGACACTCCTAACTGCCACAGCATCACCGCCTCACGAAAGTATGTGACCATGCCTGTAATCAAAGCTGACCTGGGCGCCTGTCAGGGGTATGCAAACTGCATTGTCGGAGCCTCTGACTACTTCGATCTGGACGACGACGGGATCGTCGTACTGCTCCAGACCGAGGTCCCCGAAGCCGACCGCGCCCGCGTCATCGAAGCTGCCCGCAGCTGCCCGGTCTCCGCGCTGGTGGTGGAGGACGAATGAGTCCGATCACCGTCATCGTCGGGTCCTCCATCGCCGGGGTGCGCACCGCGCAGTCCCTCCGCCGGGAAGGCTATAAGGGGGAGATCATCCTCGTGGGAGAAGAGACCGAACTCCCCTACGACAAACCGCCCCTGTCGAAATCCGTTCTTGCGGGATCCGCCGACGAGGACTCCATCCGGCTGCTGACCCAGGAGCAGGCCGATGCCGAGGACATCCAACTCCTGCTGGGACACCGCGCTGTCGATCTGGACGTCGCCGAGAACCTGCTGAAGCTCGAAGGGCACGACCCCCTTCGCTACGACAACCTCGTCATTGCCACCGGAGCATCACCCCGCCCCTCCCCCTGGGGCCAGTCTCCAGGGATCCACGTGCTGCGCACCCTTGAGGACGCCCGCGAACTACGTGGGGACCTTCTCCGGGGTGGGGCGCTGGCCGTTATCGGGGCAGGGTTCATCGGCGCCGAAGCGGCAGCCACCGCCCGCGGCCTGGGATTGGAGGTCACCGTCATCGACCCGGTGCCGGTGCCCATGAGCCGCCTCTTTAACCCTGAGATCGGCCAGTGGTTCGCAGACCTTCACCAGGACAACGGGGTCAACACCTTGTTCGGCACCGGAGTGGAAGCTATCGAAGGCGAGGAGGGCAACTTCTTCCTCCACCTGACCAACGGTGAGAGCGTTCAGGCGGCCACCGTGCTGATCGGTATCGGCGTCATCCCCAACGACTCCTGGCTCAGCGCATCCGGCCTGCTCGTGGACAACGGGGTCGTGCTCAACGAGTACTGCCAAGCCCTCGACGCCGCGAACGTGTACGCCGTCGGCGACGTAGCCCGCTGGCGCCACCAGAAGCACGGCGAGGACGTCAGGACTGAACATTGGACTAACGCGGTGGAACAAGCCACATGCGTGGCCTACAACATCATCCATCCGGAACAGCCGCGCGCCTACACGCCCATTGAATACGTGTGGAGCGACCAGCACGACTGGAAAATCCAGGTCGTGGGACGCGTCGGAGGCAATGTCGACCACGTCCTCATCGGACACCCGCAGGTCCACGGCAAGTTCGCCGCCCTCTACACCACCGACGGCACCACCGTCCGGGGCGCAGATCGTGAACTGGCCCAAAGCCCTCATTGCCTGCCGACTGGGCATGGCCAGGGGCATCACGGTGCAGGATCTGCGCGCCAAGCTCGAACCCCAGTTGGAGCCACCGCCGAGGAGGGCGTCATGACACCCGGAAACTTGCTGCCCCAGACCGAGAGCGTCACCCGGGAACATATCGCCCTCGCCTGCCGGGTCTTGGCCCATCGGGGCCTTGCAGATGGAATCTTGGGTCACATCAGCCTGAAAATTACCGACAGCACATTGCTGGTGCGCTGTCGCGGCCCGTACGAACGCGGACTGGCGTATACGCAAGCCGAAGACATCCGCATGGTGGACCTCGACGGCAATCCCGCCGCCGACGGCGAGCTCGGGGGCGGATACACGGTCCCCAACGAACTGCCGCTGCACACCGAGCTTTACCGGCGCCGCCCAGACGTCCGAGCTGTCGTACACGCTCATCCCCCGCGAGTGGTTGCCGCCGACCTGGCAGGGCTTGCAGTACGCCCCATCGTAGGGGCGTACGACATTCCCGGAGCCCGCCTCGCCGCCAACGGGGTGCCCGTCTATCCCCGCGGAGTACTCATCCGCGACCGTCGGCTCGCCACCGAAATGGCCGATGCCATGGGAACAAGGCCCGTTGTTGTGCTGCGGGGCCACGGCCTCACCAGCGCGGCCGAAACCGTCGAGCAAGCAGTTCTCCAGGCCATCAGCGTGGACGGCCTGTCCGGGTTGGCACTGCAAGTGGCTTCGGCTGGTGGGCACTCGTCGACCTGCCCGACGCCGATATGGCCGAACTGCCCGACCTCGGAGGAGCATTCAACACAGAGACTGCCTGGAGACATGAACTCGCACGACTTGGTGAGCCTCGTTGACGGCCTGCGCCCTAGCCGGACAGAGACTGAACCCCCGGTCAGTAACATGAAGCTCATGTCCGCCTCACGGGCGGAGGACGACTCCAGATACGGCCCTCCTCCGCAATACCCCATCGAATCCGTCGACAACGCACTCCGATTGTTGCTGCTCTTCGAGACTCGGCCGAGTATCCGGCTCACCGATGCCAGCAAGTACCTCGGAGTGGCGTCATCTACGGCCCATCGCCTCATGGGGATGCTCCTCTACCGAGTTTCGTACGGCAGAACCCTCAGACCAAAGCGTACGAACCCGGACAAGCACTCAGCTCCATCGCCTTCGCCATACGGCGCCACGTCGACATCGGAACGCTAATTCGTCCAGCAATGGAAAGGTTATTCGAGGCAACCGGAGAGACGGTGCACTTTGCCGAGCTCAAAGGCTCGAACACACACTTTCTGGAGGCCATCGAAAGCCAACGTGCCGTCCGCGTTGCCTCACGTCAAGGTGCGATGCTTCCTGCCAACTGCACTGCAACGGGCAAAGCAATGCTGAGCTTACTCACCACGGAACAACTGCATGCCCTGTACCCGTATGAGGAGCTTCCGGGTCTCACCAAGGGATCTATCATTTCCCGTTCCGATCTGGAGCGTGCCCTCGAAACGATTCGGCAAACCGGGTACTCAACGAGCCAGGAAGAAAGCGAAGACGGCGTCATGTCAGTCGCTGTTCCCATCACCAGCCCGAGCGGAGGATACTACGGGATCAATGTATCCGTGCCCGCTCACCGCATGACTGAACAACTCCGCACAGAACTCGGAGCTATGCTCCAGACAGCCGCCAAAGAAATCCAGAACTTGCTCGTTTAAGGATCTCGACGGCCGGTGACGGTGGGGCTGTGGACAGGACCACCTCAGCTCAGCGGCGATTCTAGAGAGTCGATTCTCCGCAGTCGGAGCCCGAAGAAGAAGGAAATGACCACGGCGACGGTTGCCATAGTGACGAGCATCGCCCAGGTCAGTGTCGAGTTACCGAGGCTAAGGGCCACCCCGGTGAGCATGGGGCCGATGGTATTGCCGATGTACGTGCCGGTCTGGACAATGCCTGTGGCCGCTGCGGTGGCCCCAGGCGCCATGTGCGAGATGAGGAAGTGCACCAGACCTGGCCACCCCCACCCCAGGCCCACCGCTAGCAGGACACCTACCACGTAGCTCCAGGTGGTGGGGATCGCCATGAGTGAAAGCCCGACGGCGCAGACGATGAGTGCTGTCTGGATCAGAGAAAGTGCTGACACGCCGCCTCGATCGACGACTCCGCCAATGACGATACGGGTCGCGGCTCCTAAGGCGCTGCCGACGGCCAGAATCACACCAGCCGGGCCGACTGCAATCCCCCGCTCCAGCGCGCCGATCACGGCAAAGGCCACGGCGGACGTAACGGCACCGCCCGCGAACATCGTCATCGCGGCCATCAGCACCAACGCCGAACGCATCTGGGTATCCCATTGCCCCGCCGGCCGGGTCGTACCCATAACGACCGGCATGGTCCGGGTCCGGGCCACGGGGACCAGTACGAGCATGTCCAGTACAGCCATCAGCAGGAAGGCCCTGGACCATCCCAGAGTCAACGCAACCAACGGGATCGAAACGCCGGCGACCAACCCCGTCACAGGGACCGCGGCCTGTTTCACCCCGAAGGCCAGCCCGCGCGAGGCGGCTGGGATGTGCGTGACGAGCAAGTGGTTGGAGGAAGGGTGCCCGAGACCGTTCCCGAGTCCCCCCAGGGATGCCCATACAATTAGCCACGGCCACGCAGAGATCCAGGACGCGCTGCCGGTCAGGCTAACGACCGCCAGCAGCAAGGCAGCGATGCCCATGCCTTTCTCGCTGAGCACACGACCAATCACACCGGTGCACGCGGAGGTGAGGGCGGCCGCGGCCCAGTAGACCCCTACCGCCAGGCCGATCCCGTAGGCCGGGACGCGGATTGTTGCGGTGATCTCCGTGGCCAGCGCCCCAAGGAGAAACACCGGCATGTTTGTTAAGACAGTCACCAGTACGGCCACAGCCAAAGCGGCGAATCCACGGCCCGGATGTCTCACGCGCTGTGACCTGCCACCGGGGCACTGTCACGTTAACGAGGATGCATTCGCTGGCAGAATCTGTGGGATGACCAGCGCAATGCCGTCGTTCAAGCGACACCGCTATCCGGTGGAGATCATCGACA
>BBEG01000171.1 GCA_001312645.1 Rhodococcus sp. JCM 9791 | reverse complement strand
GCGCATCCGACGGCACCGTCGGCCGCACCGGCAGCACGGGTTTCACCGCAGCGTAGGGCGTTCCGACGGCAGGTCTCGAGTCGGCCTCACCCTTGTTGGGCCACAACGCCATTGCCCGCTCGGCCTGAGCGGTGATGGTCAGGGACGGGTTGACGCCGAGGTTCGCGGTGACGACCGAGCCGTCGACCACATGGATGCCCTCGTGTCCGTACGCGCGCAAGTACGGGTCGACGACACCGGTCTCGGGTGAGTCGCCGATCACGCAACCGCCGAGGAAATGTGCGGTCATGGGGATGTTCACCAGATCCAGGAGCGATCCCCCGGCGTCACCGCCGATCTCGTCGCCCAACCGCCGGACCGCCTCGTGCCCGACGGGGATCCATTCCGGTGGCGGGTTTCCGGGCCCCTGCCTGCTGGTGACGCCGCGCCCGAAGGGACTCCGCCTGCTGGCGAGTTCGAGGGAGTTGTCGTCGGTCTGCATCACGAGCGCGATGACGGTGCGTTCGGACCAGTGCCGCACCGACAGGCTGCGCAGGAAGGCGCGCGGATTACCGGCCGCGACACCTACGAACTTCGCCAAACGCGGAATTCTGCCTCCACCATCGACGAGCATTGCCTGCAGCAGCCCGATCACGTTACTGCCTTTGCCGTACCGGACCGGTTCGATGTGGGTGTGATCGTCGGGGTGGAACGACGACGTGATCGCAACTCCCTCGGTGTAGTCGACGTCGCGGTTCTGCGCGGTCGCTGCGAGCACCGCCTCGGAGTTGGTCCGGACGACGCGACCGAGCTTCGGCGACAACCGAGGTAGATCGCCGCTTTCGCGCATCGCGAGCAGCAAGCGCGCGGTGCCATAGGTTCCCGCCGCAACGATCACCTGGTCTGCGGTGAACAGCTTCCGGCGCTTACGGATCCCGTTCGTGCTCCGAGTCTCGATCTCGTAGCCGCCGCCTGCGCGGGGCGCGACCCGGGTCGCGGTGGTCAGTGGGTGAATACGCGCACCCGCATGCTCGGCAAGGTGGAGATAGTTCTTGACGAGGGTGTTCTTTGCGCCCACACGGCAACCCGTCATGCAGCTACCGCATTCCGTGCATCCGGTGCGATCCGGACCCGCGCCTCCGAAGAACGGGTCAGGAACAGTCCTGCCCGGTTCGTCGAAGAAGACACCGACCGGTGTGGGGCCGAAGGTGTGGCCCGCGCCCATGTCGTCGGCGACCTTGCGCATCACCTCGTCGGCGGGGGTGATGCTGGGGTTCTCGCGCACTCCGAGCATCCGCGACGCCTGCTCGTAGTAGGGCGAGAGTTCGGCCTCCCAATCGGTGATGTGGCCCCACTGCGGATCCTGGAAGAATCGCGAGGGCGGACGGTAGAGGGTGTTCGCATAGTTGAGCGAACCACCTCCGACTCCAGCCCCGGCCATGACCAGTACATCAGGAAGGAGGTGAATGCGCTGCACGCCATAGCATCCGATCGCCGGCGCCCACAGGTACTTACGGAGCCGCCAGCTGGTCTCGGGGAGTTCGTCGTCGGCGAAACGGCGACCCGCCTCGAGAACTCCGACCCGGTACCCCTTCTCGGTCAGGCGCAGGGCGGAGACGCTGCCACCGAATCCCGATCCGATGACGAGGATGTCGTAATGGGTCATCGTCGTGCTCCCGTGTTCTCGGCCCACAGGTCGTAGTTCTCTGCGTCGAACTCCTTGGTCCGGTTGCGGTAGTGCCAGGTGAATGTCGGCCACATCACCGAGTTCCGACCAGTCCTGTCGAGATACCAACTGCTGCAGCCACCGGTGTTCCAGACCGTACCGGCCAGCATCGGGTCGAGTTCCTCGGCGAAGCGACGCTGCGCGTCGGCTCTGACCTCCACCGCATCGAGACGACGGGTGCGCATGACCCTCAGGCGTCTGCGATGTACGCGGCCTGGGACTCGAGCATGTACACGATGGAGCTGTGTCCGAGATTGGTGTTCGGGCCGTACATGAGGAACAGGTTCGGGAATCCGTTGACGCTGATTCCCAGGTGCGCCGAAGGGCTTCCGTTCCATACTTCCGCGAGACTCCGTCCGTGCTCCCCTCGGACATGTTGCGCTACGGGGGGTTCGGACGGTGTGAATCCGGTTCCGAAGATGATCGTGTCGACGGGGTATTCGTTGCCGGCGGCATCGACGACTCCGTTCTCGGTCGCCGAGGTCAGCGCCGACGACACGACGTCGACATTGCGACGGGTAATTGCCGGGAACCAGTCGTTGGACAACAGGATTCGTTTGCAGGTGATGGCGAAGTCCGGAGTGAGGCGGTCCCGCAGCTCCGGGTCCGGTACCTGCTTACGCAAGACCGAACGGGCACGCTTCTCGAACAGCGGCAAGGCGTACTTCCGCGCGAACGGTTTCGTCATACCGACGACGTACATCTCCTTCTGACTGTACACAGCACCTCGAACAACCTTCTGGATCAACGGGAATCGACGGTACAGTGATCGAACAGAGGAAGCGATTCCGTGATCGCGCTTCGGCATCACCCAGGAGGCGGTGCGCTGGAACAGCGTGAGGTGTTCGACCTTGTCGACGATCGAGGGAACGAACTGGATCGCCGACGCGCCCGTGCCGATCACCGCGACCCGCTTGCCTGTCAGATCGTGGTCGTGGTTCCACTCCGCCGAGTGGAACATGGTTCCGCGGAACATCTCCAAGCCCGGCACTTTGGGCAGAGTCGGAGTGGAGAGTGCGCCCGTCGCAGCAATGAGCACGTCAGCGGTGAGGTCGCCGCGCGAGGTCGATACCACCCATCGTGCGCGGTCGCCGTCCCACTGCGCGTCGCGCAGTGCGCACCCGAACATCGTCCTCTGCGTGATGCCCTGCTCGCGGGCGACCCGACGCAGGTACGCGTAGATCTCGGCCTGGGTGCCGTGCGCCCTCTTCCATCCGGATTCCGGGGCGAAGGAGAACGAGTAGAGTGCACTCGGAACATCGCATGCGGCACCGGGATAGGTGTTCGATCGCCAGGTTCCACCGACATCGTCGCCGCGTTCGACGATGAGCACGTCGGCTGCGGGATCGTCGCGCAACAGGGTGGCGACCATGCCGATTCCACCGAACCCCGCGCCGACGACGAGAGTATGGACATGCGAGGGAGTGTCACCCGGCTCCCTTCATCACCGGATCTCACTGCATCACCGGATCTCACTGCATCACCAGAGCCTTCCATGCCGGGAGCAGCCGCTCCCGGAACTCACGATCGGATTCGGGACTGCGCATCAGGCCGATACCGCGAGCCCCCGAGCCAGTTCGATACTGAGATCGACCCCCTCCGGACTCAGTCGATCACCCATGATTTCCATCATTCCCACACGGAGCGCGTCGGATACCTTGCGCTCGAGTGGGATCATCGCGGCATGCAAAGCCGGATCGGTGCGAGCCGCGACCCACAGTTCGAGCGCGGCATCGAACAGCGGCCCGGAGAATGCGTCCACCAGCGTCTCGATTCCGCGCTCGGGATCCGGTTCCGCTTCCAGAATTTCGACGAGACGCTTGTCCACAAGGTGCTCCACAGCCGCGACGACCAGGGATTCCTTGGTCGGAAAGTGGTGGAGTTGCGCGCCGCGCGACACCCCGGCCCGCGTGGCGATGCCGTGGGTGCTGGTGCCCGAATACCCCAGTTCGACGAGGGATTCGACCGCCGCGTCGAGCAACTTGGCGCGGGTCGCCGCGGTGCGTTGCGCTTGGGTTCGCGAACCGGCGTCACAGTGTCGTAGATCACGATACCGAGCGTAACCCCAAACCAACAAACAGTCCAGACTGTTTTTATCTGCTACCTACGGTGCCGCAGGGTGGCGAGACCCATTCGATACCCAACCCGGGACCAAACAGCGGCATACGGAGCAGAATCGCTTACGCGCACTGCAATACCGAGCAGTAAGGGAGTCCAGATGACGTCCACTGAAACCACCGGTACCCACGTCTCCACCCTCGCCGAACTCGCCCGATACGTCGGCAAGCCCCTCGGCCTCAGCTCCTGGATCACCGTCGGACAGGATCGGATCGACACCTTCGCCGATGCGACCGACGACCATCAGTGGATCCACATCGATCCTGACCGCGCAGCGAAGGAAAGCCCGTTCGGCGGACCGATCGCACACGGGTATCTGACGCTGTCACTGATCATTCCGATGTGGTACGAGGTACTGAAGGTCGACAGTGTGACACTGGCCCTCAACTACGGCCTCGACAAGGTTCGCTTCACCAACCCGGTGCCCGCGGGTGGTCGGGTACGACTCGACGCAACACTGAAATCTCTCGACGAACTACCCAAGGGCGGCGTCCAGATCGTCATCGAGGGCGTGATCGAACTCGAGGACAGTGCACGCCCCGCGGTGGTCGTCGAAGCGATCTACCGGATGTTCGAGTAACCCTGTCGCACTCCACTCCGTAACGAGCGAACGGCACCTTCGATCGATCGAAGGTGCCGTTCGGAAATGCAGGGAGGATTACACCAGGAGCTCTGCGATCTGAATAGTGTTGAGCGCAGCGCCCTTCCGGAGGTTGTCACCCGACACGAACAGTGCGAGGCCACGGCCCTCGGGGGCTCCTGGATCCTGACGGATACGACCCACCAGAGACACGTCGTCGCCGGCCGCAGCGAGGGGCGTCGGCACGTCGACCAGCTTGACACCCGGAGCCGACGCGAGGACTTCCTGCGCCCGCGCCGGCGAGAGCGGACGCTCGAACTCCGCGTTGATCGACAGCGAGTGACCCGTGATCACGGGAACGCGCACGCATGTTCCCGACACGAGCAGGTCGGGAAGACCGAGGATCTTGCGCGACTCGTTGCGCAGCTTCTGATCCTCGTCGGTCTCGCCGGTGCCGTCGTCGACGATCGCCCCGGCCATCGGGAGAACGTTGAATGCGATCGGCGCGACGTACTTGTCCGGCGCCGGGAAATCGACAGCGCTGCCATCGTGCACGAGCTTCTCGGCGTCGCCGATCACCGCACGCGCCTGGCCGAGGAGTTCCTCTACGCCGGCGATACCGCTACCCGACACGGCCTGGTAGCTCGAGATGACCAGACGCTGCAGGCCTGCCTCGTCGTGCAGGGCCTTGAGGACCGGCATCGCGGCCATGGTGGTGCAGTTCGGGTTGGCGATGATGCCCTTCGGCAGGTTCTTCGTCGCCTCCGGGTTGACCTCGCTCACCACCAGCGGAACCTCGGGGTCCTTGCGCCACGCCGACGAGTTGTCGACGACGGTCGCTCCGGCCGCGGCGAACCGCGGAGCCTGCTCACGCGACAGGGTCGCGCCTGCGGAGAACAGGGCGATGTCGATGCCCTTCAGATCCTCGTCGGAGGTCGCGGTCGCGTCCTCGACGACGATCTCCTCGCCGCGGAACGGCAGCTTCTTTCCTGCCGAACGGGCCGATGCGAAGAACCGCACCTTGTCGGCCGGGAAGTTGCGCTCCTCGAGAAGGGTGCGCATGACGATGCCGACCTGTCCGGTCGCACCGACTACAGCGATTGTGGTCATGATTACCGTCCCGTCCCTGCATGCACGACGGCCTCTTCGGTGCCGCCGAGTTCGAACGCGGCGTGGAGTACCCGCACTGCGTCGTCGAGGTCGTTGTCGTCGACCAGCACCGAGATGCGGATCTCGGAGGTCGAGATGAGGTCGATGTTGATACCGGCGTCCGCCAATGCCTCGCAGAACTTGGCGGTCACGCGGGGTGGCTCTTCATGCCTGCACCGACGAGCGACACCTTGCCGATGTGGTCGTCGAACAGCACCTGAGTGAAGCCGATTTCGTCCTGACGCTTGCTGAGCAACTCGACGGCGCGCGGGCCGTCGGAGGTCGGCAGCGTGAAAGTGATGTCGGTTTTGCCGGTGTCCACCTTGGAGACGTTCTGCAACACCATGTCGATGTTGATCTCGGCGTCGGCGACAGCGCGGAACACCTTCGCGGCGTAGCCGGGCGTGTCGGGCAGTCCGACAACAGTGATCTTCGATTCGCTGCGATCGTGTGCAACGCCGGTGATCAGGGCTTCTTCCACGGGGATGTCCTCCATCGATCCGGTCACGAGGGTGCCGGGCTTGGTGGTGTACGACGAACGAACGTGCACGGGCACGTTGTAGCGGCGGGCGTACTCGACACAGCGCAGCATCAAGACCTTGGCCCCGCATGCTGCAAGTTCGAGCATCTCCTCGAAGGAGACCTTGTCGAGCCGCTGCGCATCCTTGACGATGCGCGGGTCGGCGCTGAACACGCCGTCGACGTCGGTGTAGATCTCACAGACGTCCGCGTTCAGCGCGGCGGCAAGAGCGACAGCGGTCGTGTCCGATCCGCCGCGGCCGAGCGTCGTGATGTCTTTATTGTCCTGGCTGACGCCCTGGAACCCGGCGACGAGCACGATGCTGCCCTCGTCGAGTGCGGTGCGCACCCGACCGGGCGTCACGTCGATGATCTTCGCCTTGCCGTGGCTGCTGGTGGTGATGACACCCGCCTGCGAGCCGGTGAACGACCTGGCTTCGGCACCGAACGAGTGGATGGCCATCGCGACGAGGGCGTTGGAGATGCGCTCACCCGATGTGAGGAGCATGTCCATCTCGCGCGCGGCGGGGCCGGACAGACCTGCTGGGCGAGGTCGAGGAGTTCATCGGTCGTGTCGCCCATCGCCGACACGACCACGACGACGTCGTTGCCCGCCTTCTTGGTCTCGACGATCCTTTCAGCGACGCGCCGGATCCGTTCGGCCGTTGCGACCGATGATCCTCCGTACTTCTGGACGACGAGTGCCACGCTGGCGAACCTCCGGGGTCTTGGGTACAAGTCCAGGAAGTAAGCTTACCGATGTCGACCGGCAGCGCGGGTCCCGCCCTATCCGGAGACGGTCGTATGCAGAAGCATGACGTTGTAATCGCTCCAGCGTGAGGCAGTGAAATAGAGGTCGTTGCCCGTCGACCACGGGTGGATGAACGGGGCATAGATACCCCCGGCCGAATCACGCGCCACGATTTGCCGTGGTTCGCTCCACGGACCTTCGGGCGACGGGCTGGTCCGCAGATCGATCCCGCCGGTCACATCGTTGCCGTAGACCATGACGAACCGGTCGCCGGTGAAATGCACCGACAGCTCCCCGACCGCGCCCGGGATGATCGGAACCGCGCGGTCGACGTCACCCGGAATCCAGCCGTCGGCGGTCCAGTACTCGTACGCACCGAGGTCGAGGATCCGCTGCTCGGACACCCGGGAGAGGAACGCAGCGCCGAACCTCCTGCGGGGTCCCGTAGTCGTAGAGATAACCGCCGTGTCGCACGTATGCGTGCTGCTGGAAATTCGCGTTGCCCATCGACAACTGCTGGACACCCGGAATATCGAGGGGAACGTTCAGCCTTGCGGTCGCCGGGTCGACGTGCCAGGTCTCGCCATTGTCGACGGAGGTGCCGATCATGGAGGCGTTGGTCCACCATTCGCCGTGGTCCCCCCAGGCCCGCACCGACATGAAGTTGATGTACTGCACCCCGTCGACGGCGATCCCCGCAGTGGGAATCACGGTCTTCTCGATCCCTTCGATCCCGAGCGCTCCCACGAGCTCGCGGGAGAAACCGGGAGCGTGGGCATCCACCGGCGAACCGGCATGGATGTCTCCGGGAACGGGATCGGGAACGTCGATGCCGTCGGTCAGGTCTGTGTCCGCACTGCGCATGAGGACGTTGTGCCGCCATTCCTCACCCGGGGCGGCGCAGTCTCCGAAGGTGTCGCCGAAGGCCATGAGGATTCTGCGATCCGGCTCGGCCGCACCGTTGTCCCACATGATGGCCAGGTCTGTGCCCGAGACGGAGAACCGCGCATCGGTCCGGTTGTCGCTGCGCGGCCCGGTGACCCACGCGACGGTCCGCGTAGGCCCGGGCCCCGGGTCCGGGAGCAGGTCCTTCGGCGCATCGGGCAGGAAATCGAAACTGCCGCCGCTGCCGAGCCCGCTACTACTGGGACTTTCGTGGCCGCATGGCTCGGCACCGGCGTGCACTGCAAGCGGCACCGTCCCAGCCAGCGCGAGGACAAGGGCGCAGCCCCCGACGGCTGCCGTCCTCAAAGACTGCATGAAACACACCCCTTGCCACTCGCCTGGTACCAGTGTGACTGGTGATACTCGAGTTCATCTCTGAGCACAATAAGGCGTCGAGGTGCGGACATGCGGGAAGCGCTGATTTCGATCGGGTCACGAACACACCGCGAGCACATCCCGACTGCGCGGCCGATCCACGACCGGTAGCCCCGTGGGCGAACTCCGGTAATGCGCGTTACACTGCTTGGCATGCAGCGTGCGCTTCTCCTCGGCCGCCGCGGCGGGATTTGACCAGACCGGCCTCCCGTCGCGGGGTTTCGTCGCGCCGGTCGATATCCTGATCTGGACTTACAAGTCCCTCTTTTTCTTGGAGTACGTCATGTCACCCGCCGACGCTTTCACTTCCGGTTCGCGCAACATCACGCCGCCGACCAAGCCTGCTCCCGCCGACCAGGCGCCCTGGAACAAGCAGAAGAACTCGTCCATGCCCACCTACCGGTACCGGCCTTTCGCCGAAGAGGTGGAGCCCGTCTCGCTGCCCGACCGGACCTGGCCCGACAAGATCATCGAACGCGCGCCGGGCTGGTGCGCCGTCGATCTGCGCGACGGCAACCAGGCACTCATCGACGATGAGCCCAGCACGTAAGCGCCGCATGTTCGATCTGCTGGTCCGCATGGGCTACAAGGAGATCGAGGTCGGCTTCCCGTCGGCGAGCCAGACCGATTTCGATTTCGTCCGGGAAATCATCGAGGACAACGCAATTCCCGATGACGTCACCATCCAGGTGCTGACGCAGTCACGTCCCGAGCTGATCACCCGCACCTTCGAGGCCTGCACCGGCGCGCAGAACGTGATCGTGCATTTCTACAACTCGACGTCGATCCTGCAGCGCCGCGTCGTGTTCAAGGCCGACCAGGCCACCGTCAAGAAGATCGCAACCGACGCCGCCGAACTGGTGATCGAGACGGCGAAGAACTACCCGGATACGAACTGGCGTTGGGAATACTCCCCCGAGTCGTACACCGGCACCGAACTGTCGTACGCCAAGGAGGTCTGCGACGCCGTCGTCGAGACCCTCGGCGGTACCCCCGAGAATCCCGTCATCATCAACCTGCCCGCCACCGTCGAAATGGCGACACCGAACGTCTACGCCGACTCGATCGAGTGGATGCACCGGAACCTGGCCCAGCGCGACTCGATCATCCTGTCGCTGCACCCGCACAACGACCGGGGCACCGGAGTCGCCGCGGCCGAGCTGGGTTACCAGGCCGGCGCCGACCGCATCGAGGGATGCCTCTTCGGGAACGGTGAGCGCACCGGCAACGTATGCCTGGTGACGCTGGGCCTGAACATGTTCAGCCGCGGCGTCGACCCGCAGATCGACTTCTCCGACATCGACGAGATCCGACGGACCGTCGAGTACTGCAACCAGCTGCCCGTCCCGGAGCGCCACCCCTACGGCGGCGACCTGGTCTACACCGCCTTCTCCGGCAGCCATCAGGACGCGATCAACAAGGGCATGGACGTCATGAAAGCCGATGCGGACGCCGCGGGCTCCGACGTCGACGATCTCACCTGGGCCGTTCCGTACCTGCCCATCGACCCGAAGGACGTCGGCCGCAGCTACGAAGCCGTGATCCGCGTGAACTCGCAGTCCGGCAAGGGCGGCGTCGCGTACATCATGAAGCACGACCACGGCCTGAACCTGCCGCGCCGACTGCAGGTCGAATTCTCCCAGTCCGTACAGAAGGTCACCGACGGCGAAGGCGGCGAGGTCAGCCCGAAGGAGATGTGGGACATCTTCAACGAGGAATACCTGGCCCCCATCACGCCGCTCGAGCGCATCAAGCAGAAGGTCACCGCGGCCGAGACCGACGACGGCGAGGACACCGTGGTCGCCGTGCTGAAGGTCGACGCGTCGAGAAGGAGATCACCGGCTCCGGCAACGGACCGCTGGCAGCATTCGTCGACGGCCTGGAATCCCTCGGATACCAGGTGGCGGTGCGCGGCTACGCCGAGCACGCGATGTCCGCCGGTGACGACGCGAACGCCGCCGCGTTCGTCGAAGCCGACGTGACACGACCCGACGGCACCACCGCACTGGTCTGGGGTGCGGGCATCGCACCGTCGATCACCGTCGCGTCGCTGCGCGCAGTCGTCTCCGCAGTCAATCGCGCCCACGCTGACGCGACAAACCGACTGCACGAACGCGGCGGGCCCCGACCGGGGCCCGCCGCGTTCGTCGTCTGTGCCTCACAGGACCCAGAGTTCGCATTCCCCTGCAACAGGACAATCCCGGTTGTACTCTGCGGGTGGCATCTCGACTCGGTCGCGTTCCGATTTTTCCTGGGAACTGCGATACTCCGTCGATATCCGAGTTCAGTTCGTGCACAAGATGGTCATTCGTAGACGGAGACTTGCATGGAATTCTGGGACATCATCTGGTACATCATCGTGTGTTTCGCGTTCATCGCCTACCTGATCATGCTGTGGATGATCATCAGCGACCTGTTCCGGAACCGCGACCAGTCCGGCTGGATCAAGGCCGTTTGGATCGTCTTTCTGTTCATCATCGTGGCTCACCGCCTTGGTGTACCTGATCGTGCACGGCGACGGAATGGCGAAACGTTCAGCCCGCGAAGCAGCCGAATTCAAATCGGCGCAGGACAACTACATTCGGGAGGTCGCAGGCAAGTCCCCCGCCGAGCACATTGCGGAGGCGAAAGCATTGCTCGATGCCGGCACGATCACCGAGGACGAGTTCGAGTCACTCAAGTCGAAGGCCCTCGCCTGATCCGTCCGGATCTGCCCTGATCTACGCGATCGACCCGCGTCGCCGCGGTGCGGAATGCTTCCAGCACCGCGGCGATCGCGGGTCGTTCCGTCGCTCCGGGGCGCGTGACGAGGTCATAGATCCTCGCTGCGCGGACACCGGCCACCCGCACCCGCACCACACGCGGATGGTGCACCGAGAACCTCGGCATCAACGCGACGCCGCGGCCGGCAGCGACGAGTTCTTCGATCACGTGGAAATCATTGATGCGGTGCACCACTCGGGCTCCACGCCGGTCACTGCGGCCACGGACAACAGCACGTCGTCCACCGGGAACCCCCCTCGCACACTGATCCAGTTCTCGTCGGCGAGTTCACCGAGCCGCGCTTCATCTCGGCCCGCGAAATGATGATCCTCGGGGAGGACGAGGTCGATCGGCTCACGCAGCAACCCGGTCGTCACGACCCGCGGCCCGGTCAGCGTCGGGGCACGTTCGTCCCTGTGAGTGAGGACCACGTCGTAATCGGCCAGCAGAGGCGGTACCGCAGAGGCCGGCACATCCTCGTCCTGCGCGTCGACGTCCACGCCGCTGTCCGCCATGAGTCCCAGCACGCCGGGCAGCAGAAGAGCAGCGCCCGACGGGAACAACGCGACGCGCACGCGGCCGCGCGGGGACGTCCGGTACGCGGCCA
>BBEG01000170.1 GCA_001312645.1 Rhodococcus sp. JCM 9791 | reverse complement strand
CCGGCGCGCTGCTCGGCGCGATCGGCTCGGTGACCGCCGCAGCTCTGTCGCCCTTGTGGCTGCTCGCCGGATGGGCAGTGTTCGCTCTCGCCTACGGACTGCACGAGATCGGTGTCCTGACGATGCCGGCACCGATGCGGCGGCAGCAGCTACCCCGGCACCTTCGCCGGACGATGGCTCCATGGAAGGTGTCGCTACTGTTCGGCGCGATCATCGGCCCCGGTTTCCTGATTTTCATCCGCTCCAGCGCGTATTACCTACTGGTGCTCGGGGTGCTCGCTGTCGGGTCGCCGACCCTCGGTGCCGCCATGTTCACCGTCGTGTCGTTCGGCCGGTGCATGCCGAGCGTCGCGGCCATCGCACACACCCGCCGCGGTGGATCGATGCCCGGCTTCCTGTCGGTGATGTGCGTCGTCGATCGCCCGGTGCAGGCCGTGACCGGCGCTGCCCTGGTGGGCCTCGCCGTATTCGCGGGCGTTGCGCTGATCTGATCGAGACCGATCGACGCGGACGTCGAAACTCGTGTGCCCCGGGCTTCATGAGCCCGGGGCACACCTGTCTGTCGGCGGCACCATCGGTCGACGTTGCATCACGAGGCATTCGCCGGAGTTGCGCCTGCTCGCCTATGCTGTTGCTGCACGACTGGCGAAGGTGGGCAACCACCGGGGAGTGCACGCGGGAGCCGACATCGACCGCCTGGGTGTCCCTCGATCTCGATCGAGAGGACTGAACGTGAGCGCACACATCATCGACGGCCGGGCGGTTGCGGCGAAACTCCTGCACAATATCGGCCGCAAGACGGCGCAATTCACCGAGGTGCACGGTCGCCGCCCCTGCCTCGCGGCTGTGCTGGTCGGTGACGATCCCGCCTCGCAGACCTACGTCCGAATGAAGCGCAACAGGTGCGCCGAGGTCGGGATGGAGTCCCGCTACATCGAGCTCCCGTCGGAGACCACCACAGCCGAACTCGTCGCGGAGATCAACGCATTGTCTGCGGACCCGACCGTGGACGGCATTCTGTTGCAGCACCCGGTACCCGGACACATCGACGAGCGTGCTGCGTTCGAAGCGATCGCACCGTGGAAGGACGTCGACGGCGTCACCATGCACAGCTTCGCCGCAATGGCTTTCGGCGAAAACGGGTTCCACTCTTGCACGCCCGGTGGGATCCTCCGGCTCCTGGACGCCTACAACGTCCCGCTCGCCGGCAAGAACGTCGTGGTTGTCGGGCGGAGCCCGATCCTGGGAAAACCGGTAGGGATGCTGCTGCTGGCCAGGGACGCAACGGTCACCTACTG
Organism: Rhodococcus sp. JCM 9791; assembly: GCA_001312645.1. Classification (GTDB taxonomy): domain Bacteria; phylum Actinomycetota; class Actinomycetes; order Mycobacteriales; family Mycobacteriaceae; genus Rhodococcus. The sequence continues at coordinate 10,250 of BBEG01000170.1, read as the reverse complement.
CCATTCCCGCAGTCGCAACCTAGCCGGTCACGTCCGTAACGCCGACATCGTCGTCGCTGCAGTCGGGAGGCCCGCACTCATCCGCGGAGAGTGGATCAAGCAGGGCGCAGTGGTCATGGACGCCGGCTACAACCCCGGTAACGTCGGCGACGTCGACTATTCCGGCGCCGCCGAGCGGGCCCGTCTGATCACACCTGTGCCCGGCGGGGTAGGGCCGATGACCATCGCAGTCCTGCTCGAGCAGACACTGTCCGCGGCCGAGGCGACGGTCTCGCGTTGACTGCAACATTCGGGGTCGGGCCGCCTCCGAATCCCTGCGCGGGAATGTCGGAGAGATTGCCCTGCCTGGTCTGTCGGTGGGTGCCGTTAACCTGACTGCGGTATCGAACACAGATTCGGACATCGCCGACATGGAACGGACCACGACATGGCGCATCCCGTCATCCCGCCCACGCATCGAAGCTGTTCAAACGCGGTTCGGTCGCATTCCGGCCGACCCCGGGCCGACAACGCCCGAATCAACACGGTGTGCCGCTCACAGGATCGGGCAGCCAGTCTCGTCATCCCGTTCGGGCGCGACGGCGAGGGCAACACCGTGGCGTGGACAGTGACTGCCGGACGCAACCTCCTCGTGCACCAACGCGACACGGAGAACTTCCCCAACTTGCCGCTCACCCTCATGGCAACGGGCGTCCTGTCCAGACGCACCCACGAGTTGTTCGTCGCCGATCCGCATCATCGCCACCACTGGCTCTCCGGGTATCGCGACGCGGGAGATGGGGTCTCATCCTGGGCAGCTACCCCGGATGAGATCGGTCGTATGCTCGCCGAGTTGGACTCAACAGGCGCCGGGCCACGACGGCTACTGCTCCTCGCAGGACTCTCCACGACGATCGCGAAGTTGGATCTCCCCGCCCGTGAGCGTCTGACCAGCCTGGTGACCACGGCACGAACCCGCAACCTCACCGTCGTCGCGACCAGCAGCGATCATGGTGCGCGGTGGTTCCCGGACGGACTGATCGCTGCATTCGACGATGTCCTCGTACGCGAGAACGGCTGCTCCACCGTGTATCGGAATCCGCTCGGTCGCGAAAAATGACGCCTGCATCGTGACCGGGTGCGCGACACATGCCCACAAGGCCCGGTGTCGAGCGGCCGACGCAGGCCCGGCGAGGAGTCCTCGAACCGGTCTGTCGCACGGCGCGACCCCCTCAGGACAAGAAGTGGGCCGCCTGCCCGGCCAGATCGAGCAACGGTTGCGGCACGATACCGAGCAGTAGCGTGATCACGGCGGTCACCGCAATGGTGGCCGTCGTGAGCGCGCTCGGCATCACTATCGCGGGCGCATCGGATGGTGGGTCGCGGAAGAACATGAGCACGATCACCCGCACGTAGAAGTAGGCGGCAATCGCGCTCGCGACCACGCCGACGATCACCAGCGGCACCGCACCGCCCGAGATCGCAGCGCTGAACACGCTCAGCTTTGCGATGAAACCGCCGGTGAGTGGGATCCCCGCCATCGACAACAGGAACAGTGCGAACACGCCGCCGAGCACCGGTGAACGACGTCCCACTCCCTCCCAGCGCGACAGGTCCCAGGCTTCGCCGTCGGGGTCGCGGATCAGGGTGACCACCGCGAACACGCCGACGGTTCCGATCCCGTAGACGACCAGATAGAACAACGTCGACGAGATGCCCTGCTCATTGGCGGCAACGACACCGGTGAGCACGAAACCGGTGTGGCTGATCGCCGAATACGCCAGCATCCGTTTGACGTCCGTCTGTGTCACCGCGAGAACGGCCCCGACCAGCATGGTGGCGATGGCCACGGCCCACAGGATCGGGCGCCACTCGTCACTCAGGCCCGGCACTGCGACGTAGAGCACTCGGAGCAGTGCTCCGAACGCAGCGATCTTCGTCGCCGCGGCCATGAACGCGGTCACCGCGGTGGGTGCGCCTTGATAGACATCGGGTGTCCACGAATGGAACGGCACCGCACCGATTTGAACAGCAGGCCCACCGACAGGAGACCCACCCCGATGAGAGCCGTGGTGTCGCTGCCCGTGCCCGACTCGACGGTGTCGGCGATACCCGCGAGTGTGATGGTTCCCGAGTACCCGTACAACAACGCAACACCGTAGAGAAAAAATGCCGAAGAGAATGCGCCGAGCAGAAAATACTTGAGCGCTGCTTCCTGCGACAACAATCGACGTCGCCGCGACAGCCCACACAGCAGATACAGCGGCAGGGAGAGCACTTCGAGTGCGATGAACATCGTCAACAGGTCATCAGAGGCGGGGAAGAGCATCATGCCCCCGACTGCGAACAACGCCAGCGGGAACACTTCGGTGCGTGTGATTCCCGCATCGGTGGCTTCACGTTCGGCGGCGCTGCCGGGTACCGCCGCGGCCTGCGGAGCGAACGCGTCGGTTCTGGTCCGGGTCGATCCGGTGACGGCCGCAGCATCCGAAACGACTGCGGCGGCCGAAGCGACTGCGGCATCCACCGTCGTGCGCGCACCCTCGACACCGCGTTCGGCAATGAGCGCGACCGCGAGGATCGATACGACCAATATCGCGCCCTGCAGGTACAGGGCCGGGCCGTCGATCACGACCGCGCCGGCGGCAGTGGTGGTCTCGGTTCCCGCAAGCAGGACGACCGCAACGAGCGCCGCGAGCAAGCCCGCGAAGGCCAACACGAGGTGGCTCGCATAGCGTCCGCGGGCGGGTGCGAACGCCTCGACTATCACACCTACCACCGCGACCCCGAACACGATGAGCATCGGGCTGAGCACGCCGTAGTCGATGTCGGGTGCGGGAAGCGCCTGCGCGAGAACGACACTACTGTCCAGATTCTTCACCTGTGAGCACCTCCTCCGGAGCCGACGGCGGTGTCACCGTCGGCAACCGGGGTCTCGGGTCGGACGAGCGGTACGGGATCCTGCTCACCGACGGTCACGAGGGTGTGGTCCACCGCGGGAGTGATCACGTCCAGCACCGGCTTCGGATAGACCCCGAGGACGACCAGCAGAGCGATCAACGGTGCGACCACGAGGATTTCGCGGGGTACGAGATCGGTGATCGAGGTTCCGTGCGCCTCGCCCGAATCCTCGTCCGGAGGAGTGTCCGGTACCGGTCCGGGGTCTGGGCGCACCGGTCCGCCCATCATGCGCTGGTAGAGCCACAGCACGTAGAGCGCGGACAGGACAAGCGCGATGGTCGCGATGATCGCTGCGACCTGATACCGCGGATAGGTACCGACGAAGACGAGGAATTCGCTGACGAACGGCGCGAGGCCCGGCAGCGACAGCGTGGCGAGCCCCGCGATGAGGAACGTGCCTGCGAGGATCGGGGCGATCTTCTGGACTCCGCCGTACGCGGAGATCGCGCGGGATCCCCTCCGCGACACCAGGAACCCGGCGATCAGGAACAGCGCGGCGGTGGAAATTCCGTGATTGACCATGTACAGCGTCGACCCCGCCTGGCCCTGACTGGTCATCGCGAAGATCCCCAGAATGATGAACCCGAAGTGCGAGATGGAGGTGTACGCGATCAGTCGCATCACGTCGGTCTGCCCGATCGCGAGCATCGCGCCGTAGACGATGCCGATCACCGACAGCGTCACGACAAGCGGTGCGAAGTAGACCGAGGCATCGGGGAACAGTTGCAGGCAGTACCGCAGCATCCCGAATGTGCCGACCTTGTCGACCACCGCCATCATCAGCACCGCGGACACGGGAGTGGTCTGCACCGCCGCGTCGGGAAGCCAGCTGTGCAGCGGCCACAGCGGGGCCTTGACGGCGAACGCGAACATGAAACCGAGGAAGAGCGCGTTCAGGACGGCGGGGGTCGCGCCGAGCTCACCCGACGATGCGGCTTCGACGATGCGTCGGAAGTCGAACGTGCCGACGGTGCCCGACTCCCCCAGCCCGGCCTGCGCGGCGACCACATACAGCCCTATGACCGCGGCGAGCATGATCAGACCGCCGAACAGGTTGTAGATCAGAAACTTCACCGCGGCGCGGGAACGTTGGGCTCGTTCGCTGCCGCGACCACCGAACCCGCCGATGAGGAAGTACATCGGGATGAGCATCGCCTCGAAGAAGACGTAGAACAGCAGGATGTCGAGCGAGACGAAGGAGATGAGCACCATCGCCTCGACGAGCAGGATCAACGCTGTGTAGGTGTGGGCAGCGCGGGGCCGGGACGCGGGGGCGGCCTCAACGACGGCATGGCGGTCGTCGTGCCATCCCGCGACGAGGAGCAGCGGTACCAGCACCGCGGTCAGCAGCACGAGTACCAGCGCGATGCCGTCGACACCGAGCGTGTAGCCGGCGCCGAACGCGGGGATCCACGAGTGCGATTCGACGAACTGGAATTGCTCGCCACCGGGTTCGAACATCACCGCGAGCACCACCGCGACCGCGAGGGTCAGCACCCCGGCGACGACGGCGACACCCTTGGCGACGGTCCGCATCCGCGCAGGCAATGCCAGAACGACGACGGCACCGACGACCGGGAGCACCCACAGGATCGTCAACCACGGAAATTCGTTCATGCTCGGCTCACCCCCTCACAACCGCGCCAGCATCAGCGCTGCAACCACGACGGCCGCACCGGTGAACATGTACAGGGCATACGACCGGACGAAGCCGGTCTGAAGTCGCCGCAACCGACTCGACAGTGCCCCGACGGCAGCCGAGATTCCGGAGACTGTGCCGCCCACTCCGGTGTTCTCGACTGCGACAAGGGTGCGCACCATCTTGACCGGGTCGCATGAGCACGGCTTCGTCGAACGCGTCGCCGTAGAGATCGTTGCGCGCGGCGACGGTCAGCGCCGACACGTCGTCGGGCGCCGTGTCGGGAATCTCCCGTGTCGCGTACTCGCGGTAGGCGAACCCGACACCGACCAGGACCACCGCGAGGGTCATGAGGGTGATCAGCCACACCGGGAGACCACCCTCGTGATGGACGGATCCGACGACCGGTTCGAGCCAATGCTGCAGCGACCCCCCGAGAACGAGCAGGCCACCGGCGACGACGGAGCCCACCGCGAGCAGGATCATCGGCCACACCATGATGCCCGGGGATTCGTGGGGATCGGCGTCGTCCTTCCAGCGGCGTTCCCCGAAGAACGTCATGATCATCACGCGGCTCATGTAGAAAGCGGTCAGGCCGGCGCCGAGCAGTGTGGCGACACCGAGCACCACACCCTTGGCACCGGGCTCGGCGAACGCCACTTCGATGATCTTGTCCTTGGAGAAGAATCCGGCGAACGGCGGGATACCGATGATCGCGAGGTATCCGAGTCCGAACGTGATGAAGGTGAGGGGCATGAGTGTGCGCAGACCGCCGTAGCGTCGCATGTCGGTTTCGTCGTTCATCCCGTGCATCACCGACCCGGCTCCGAGGAAGAGCCCGGCCTTGAAGAATCCGTGGGTGAGCAGGTGCAGGATCGCGAAGGCGTAGCCCGCCGGACCGAGACCGGCCGCGAGCACCATGTATCCGATCTGGCTCATCGTCGACGCGGCGAGTGCTTTCTTGATGTCGTCCTTCGCGCAGCCGATGATCGCACCGAACAGGAGGGTCGCGGTGCCCACGATGACGACGGCGAGCTGCGCCACGGGCGCCGAGTCGAAGATCGCGTGGGCCCGGGTGATGAGGTAGACCCCCGCGGTGACCATCGTCGCGGCGTGGATGAGCGCCGACACCGGTGTGGGGCCTTCCATCGCGTCGCCGAGCCACGACTGCAGCGGCAGCTGCGCGGATTTCGCGCATGCGGCGAGCAGCAACGCCAAGCCCAGTGCGGTGATCGTGCCTTCGCTCGCGGCGGGAACTGCAGCGAACACCTCGTCGTACGACAGCGTGCCGAAAGTGGTGAACATGACCATGAGGGCGACGAGCAGACCGATGTCGCCCACTCGGTTGACGACGAACGCCTTCTTCGCGGCGGTCGCCGCGGTCGGTTTGTGCTGCCAGAACCCGATCAGCAGGTACGACGCCAATCCGACACCCTCCCAACCGAGATAGAGGCCGAGGAAGTTGTCCGCGAGCACGAGCATCAGCATCGCGGCGAGGAAGAGGTTCAGATAGGCGAAGAAGCGGCGACGGGCGGCGTCGTGCGCCATGTAGCCGATCGAGTAGAGGTGGATCAGCGACCCGACACCCGTGATCAGCAGGACGAAGCACATCGACAGCTGATCGAGTTGCAGCCCGAAGTCGACCTGCAGGCTCTCGACGGGTACCCACACGAACAGGGTCTCCTGCACCGTTCTTTCGGTGGTGGCGGCGCCGAGCATATCGGCGAAGGCGACGAGTCCGAGCACGAACGACGCGATCGCTGTGGCGCATCCGAGCAGATGCCCCCACTGGTCACTGCGGCGACCGGCCAGCAGCAGTACGACTGCGCCGACGAGCGGCAGAGCCGGAATCAGCCAGATGATCGTGGCGATCGACGAGCTCATGACGCACGTCCTCTCGTCGCTTCATGTGCAGTCACACTCACCGTCCTGACGGTCAGTACTTGAGGAGATTGGCATTGTCGACGGAAGCCGAACGGCGGCTCCGGAAGATCGTGACGATGATCGCGAGTCCCACCACCACTTCTGCGGCGGCGACGACCATCGTGAAGAACGCGAACACCTGGCCGTGCAGGTTGCCGTGCATCCGGGCGAACGTGACGAAGGCCAGGTTGGCGGCGTTGAGCATCAACTCGATGCTCATGAACACCACGATCGCGTTGCGGCGCAGCAATACTCCGGATGCACCGATCGTGAACAGCAGCGCCGACAGATACAGGTAGTTCTCCGGGTTCACCCCCGACCCCCCTTCTCCGTGCCCGTGTCTGCCGGGCCGGGGACTCCCAGATCCGAAGGCTCCCAGTTGCGGCCGATCCGTTGTAGTAGTGGGCCGACGGACTCGCCGGAGAAGGAACCGTCGGGCAACAGTGCCGGAACGTCGGCCGCGTTGTGCCGTGCATACACACCGGGCGAGGGCAACGGGGTCGCCGCCCGCCCTCCCGGAACCTACGTTCGGCAAGTTCCCGTTGCGTTGCCCGAGGTCGGACACGTTCGCGGTGCGCAAGCACCATCGCGCCGACCGTTGCGGTGATCAGGAGCGCACCGGTGAGTTCGAAGGCCCACACGTAGTCGAGGAAGAGCAGTTCGGCGAGCGCTTCGACGTTGCCCACCGCATTCGCGTCGTCGAGACCGACGAACGCGGTGGTCGCGGCGTTACCGAGTCCGCCGATGAGCAGGATCCCGAATCCGAGCCCCACCACGATGGCGAGCACGCGCTGCGCGCGGAGAGTTTCCACGAGTGAGTCGGACGAGTCGATGCCGACCAACATGAGCACGAACAGGAAGAGCATCATGACGGCGCCGGTGTAGACGACCACCTGGACGACTCCGAGGAACAGTGCGCCCTGCGCGATGTAGAAGATGGCGAGCACGATCATGGTCATGGCGAGGAAGATCGCAGAGTAGACCGCTTTCGCTGCGCCGACGACACCGAGCGCCCCGATCACCGCGACTGCACCGAGAATCCAGAACTGCACCGCCTCACCGGTCGACGTCGCGTCGGCCGCGAGCAGAGCGGCGGTCACGACGCCTGCTCCTCGTCACCGTCGACTCCGCTTCGGGGACCGTCGGGCGGCGGCACGGTACCGCGGTAGTAGTCGTCGTCGGTAGCTCCCGGTGCCATCGGATGCGGTGGGGCCTGCATTCCGGGTTCGAGCGGCGCGAGCAGCCGGTCCTTCGTATAGATGAGGTCGGTGCGGTTGTCGTCGACCATCTCGTAGTCGTTGGTCATGGTCAGCGCACGGGTGGGACAGGCTTCGATGCACAGGCCGCACCCGATGCAGCGAAGATAGTTGATCTGGTAGTCCACGCCGTACCTTTCGCCCGGCGAATAGCGTTCGGTCTCGGTGTTGTCGGCGCCCTCGACGAAAATCGCGTCGGCGGGGCACGCCCACGCACACAACTCGCAGCCGATGCATTTTTCGAGTCCGTCGGCATAGCGGTTGAGTTGGTGCCGGCCGTGATAGCGCGGCGCGGTGGGTGTTTTCACTTCGGGGTAGAACTCGGTGTTCGGCTTCTTGAACATCGTGGACAGCGTCACGCCGAAACCAGCCAGCGGACCCAGCAGTTCAGACATCGATTTTTCGGGCATCGCTCGCCTCCTTGGATGTGGCTTGCGCGGATGGGACCGGTATCGGCGGAACCGGGAATCCTCCGGCCATCGGATCGAAGTCGGTCGCGGCCGATGGAGGCGGCGCGAGTCGATCTCGATCACGACGGCGGGAGCGGATCATCAGGTAGGCGAACACCGCTGCGGTGAGGACCACGCCCGCGACGACGAGGGTCGCCGATTGCGGAAGTACATCATCGCCGGCGAGTTGCCTCACGACGGCAACAACCATCACCCAGACCACGGCGATCGGGATGAGCAGTTTCCATCCCAACGCATGAACTGGTCGTATCGGAGGCGGGGAAGCGTGCTGCGCAGCCACACGAAGACGAACAGCACACCCCACACCTTGAGGACGAACCACAGCACCGGCCACCATCCGGAATTCGCCCAGCTGCCCATGTTGAACGGCCACGGTGCGTGCCAGCCGCCCAGGAACATCGTGGTCGACAGTGCAGAGACGGTGATCATGTTCACGTACTCGGCGAGCATGAACATCGCGAAGCGCAGCGACGAGTACTCGGTGTGGAATCCGCCGACGAGTTCGCCTTCGGCTTCGGGCAGATCGAAGGGTGCACGATTGGTTTCACCGACCATCGACACCGAGTAGATCAGGAACGACGGGACGAGCAGAACCACGTACCACAGTCCGTCCTGAGCAGCGACGATGCCCGAGGTCGACATCGTGCCGGACAACAGGAACACTGCCGCGAAGGTCAGACCCATCGCGATCTCGTAGGAGATCACCTGCGCCGTCGAACGTAGGCCACCGAGGAGCGGGTAGGTGGACCCGGACGCCCAGCCGGCGAGGACGATGCCGTAGACCCCCACCGAGGTGACCGCGAGGATGTAGAGCACGGCCACGGGAAGATCGGTCAGCTGCAGTGGGGTGGATTCCCCGAACACCGACACCACGGGTCCGAACGGGATCACGGCGAAGGCCATGAAGGCGGGTGCGGTCGCGATCACGGGTGCAAGGAGGTAGATCGGCTTGTCGACTCCGGTGGGTGTGATGCCTTCCTTGAGACCGAGTTTGATGCCGTCGGCGACGGTTTGGAGCAAGCCTTTCGGACCGACCCGATCGGGTCCGACGCGCATCTGCATCCATGCCATGACCTTGCGTTCCGCGAGGATCAGCACAAGTGTGGTGAGAACGAGGAACGCGAAGATCACGATGGCCTTCGCGATCACGAGCCACCACGGATCGGTGCCGAACATCGACAGGTCGACGTCGCGCGCGCTGACGGCGGTGGGTGCTCCGACGGTGGGTGCTCCAAAGGTCATTGCCGTGCCTCCTCACCGACGGTCGTGGCGGAGCGGATCCGTACGAGGCTCCCGCGTCGACGGCGAGGTGTTCGTGTACTTCCGACCCCGCCGAGTCGAGGGGAATCCACACGACGCGATCCGGGAGTGCGTCGATCACCAAGGGGAGGGTGATCTCGCCGCGCCCGGTCGATACCGTCAGCGGGTCGCCCTCACACATACCGATCTCGTGAGCGGTCACGGCGGACAGCGCGCGACGGGTGCCCGTGCGGTCCCGGCGAGGTGCGGTTCTCCGTCCTGCATGCGTCCGGCATCGAGCAGCATGCGCCAGGTCGACAGAACAGCCTCACCCAGAACAGGTTTCGGAGTCTCGCCCGGCGGCGCCGCAGGATGCTCGAGGATGGTACTGCGCCGTTGCCCCAGCGCGACGAGTTCGGCTCGGGCCGCGGCGATATCGGGGAGACCGAGCCGGAGGCCCATGGTCTCCGCGAGCGCGTCGAGAATGCGAAGATCCGACAACGCCCCGGTGTCCGGTAACGCGGTGGGGAACGGCCGCTCGCGCCCCTCCCAATCGATGAATGTCCCCGATTTCTCGACCACGGGTGCGACCGGGAATACGACGTCGGCCCGGTCGCTGATCTCACTGCGGCGGATCTCGAGGCTCACCACGAACTGCGGCATCGATCGCGGCGCGAGCGGCGTGCGGATCGGGAAGGTCGGTGACGTCGACCCCGGCGACCACCAGCGCGGAGAGGTCCCCGGAGGCCGCAGCGGCGAGGATTCCCGTGGTGTCGCGACCGG
>BBEG01000169.1 GCA_001312645.1 Rhodococcus sp. JCM 9791 | reverse complement strand
GGCAGCCGAGGAATGCGACACCGTCACCCTCGTCGGCCGCGACGTCGACGCGCTGCGCCGCTACCTGACACGAGGCCGCCGGCTGATCGTCCTGACCTCGAACTCGTCGAGCCTTCCGGAGATCGCGCGGCTGCTCGTGGGGGAGGGGTTCGCCGATGCGGCGGTGACGGTGCTCGGTAACCTGGGCGGTGAAGAGGATCGAATCGACGGCGCTGCAGCAGACCTCGTGGAGATCACGGCTCCGCAGCTCAGTCTCCTGTGCATCCACTGCGTCGGCGCGGAAGGCTTGTCCACGACGCCGGGACTCCCGGACGAATGCTTCGAGAACGACGGTCAGCTCAGCAAGCGACAGATCCGGGCTGCCGCGGTGTGTGCACTTGCGCCGCAACCCGGGCAACTGCTGTGGGACGTGGGAGCCGGTGCCGGATCAGTCGGTATCGAGTGGGCCCGCACCGATCCGCGTTGCCGCACCATCGCGATCGAGAAGGACCCGGCACGCGCCGACGCGATCGCGCGCAACGCCGCCCACCTGGGTGTGCCGTCACTGCGGATCGTGAACGGTGGTGCGCCCGCTGCGCTGGCCGGGCTCGACGTCCCCGACGCGATCTTCGTGGGAGGCGGTGGAAGCAGGGACGGAGTACTCGAGACCTGCTGGCAGGCGTTGCGGCCGGGCGGTCGTCTCGTCGTGCATTCGGTGACGCTCGAGACCGAGGCCGTGTTGGTGCAGTGGTGGAAGAAGTGCGGAGGTGAGCTGTCACGGTTGTCCGTCGAACAGGCCTCATCGATAGGAACATTCACCGGCTGGCAGTCGCTGCGACCGGTGGTGCAATGGAATGTCGTGAAAGGCGAAAAATGACAGTACATTTCGTGGGATCAGGCCCAGGCGCCGCAGACCTGTTGACGCTGCGCGCCGTCAACCTGCTCCGCGGCGCTCCGGTCGTGCTGTACGCGGGCACCTATCTCGACGCCGAGATTCTTGCGCACTGCAAGGGCGACGCCGAACTGATCGACACCCAGCATCTCGACCTCGATCAGATCACCGCGCACCTCGTCGACGCCGACCGTCGCGGACTCGACGCGGTGCGGTTGTGCTCCGGCGATCCGTCGCTGTATTCGGCGCTGACCGAGCAGACCCGGCGCCTCGACGCCGAAAGTGTTGCATGGGATGTCACGCCCGGGGTCCCGGCCTACGCGGCCGCGGCGGCGACGCTCGCACGGAACTGACCGTGCCGGAACTCGTGCAGACCGTCGTGCTCACCCGCACGCAGGCGCGGTCGACGTCGATGCCCGACACCGAAGCACTCGCGCGGGTCGCAGGTATCCGGGCGAGCCTGGTGCTGCATCTGGCGATCACCCGGATTCGCGTGCTCGCCGCCGAACTCGCCGAGACCTACGGTTCGGACTGTCCGGCGGCGGTGGTGGCGTTCGCGTCACGTCCGAATCAGATCGTGCTGCGCGGCACGCTCGCCGACATCGCAGACCAGGTCGAGGTCGCGGAGTTGAAGCACACCGCGGTGATCCTCGTCGGGCGTGCCTCGGAGTCCGGGGCACGCCCGACGTGGCGTGTTCACATCTCTACGACCCTGCGCGCGACCGACTCACTTGAGCATCGCGCCGGCATCGACCGGCAGAGAGACGCCTGTGATGAAGCGCGATTCCTCCGACGCGAGGAACAGCACTGCGTTGCTGATGTCGATTGCGTCGACCCACGGGGTCGGCAGCACATGCATCATCTGCGACAGCGGAGCGAAGTCGTCCTTCGTCGGGTGCTCGAGATCGGGACGGAACATCTTGAACGTAGCCTCGTTGAGCAGCATCGGGGTGCTCACCTGTGTCGGGCAGATGGCGTTGACGCGGATGCTCTCCTCGCCGAGCTCCATCGCCAGAGTGCGCATGATGCCGATCATGCCGTGCTTGGCGGAGACGTAGTGCCCCACACTGGGCAGTGCCCGCAGGCCACCGACCGAACTGGTGAGGATGATCGAACCACCGTTGCCTGCTTCACGCATGTGCGGCACCGAGACGCGGGTCGTCGCCCACACGCCGGTCAGGTTGACGTCGATCATGTCGCGCCAGCCTTTTTTTTCGTCGAGAGCGTCGAGGCGATCGCCCGAGCTCGCGAGTCCGGCGTTGGCGCAGATGATGTCGAGGCGCCCGAACTGCGCGACACCGTCGTCGACGATGGCCTGCATCGCGGCCATGTCGCGGACGTCGGCCTGGGCGGCGTAGATCTTGCCGCCCGCCTTCTCGACCAGCGACACGGTCTCATCGAGATCCTCGGGCGTCGACATCGGGATCGGCACCCCGTCCAGCTGCTTACAGACATCGACCGCGATGATATTGGCACCTTCTTCCGCCAATCTCACTGCGTGACTGCGTCCCTGTCCGCGTGCTGCGCCCGTGATGAATGCGACCTTGCCTTCGACCCGTCCCGTCATGTCACTCCCCTGTGCTCGTTGTGGTGGCCGCGGCAGCCTTCACTGCCGCGATGATGCCTGATATCCGGTGCATCGGCAGATGTTCCCGGACAGTGCTTCCCGGATCTCTCCGTCGGTCGGCGACGGGTTCTCCTCCAGGAACGCCGTGGCCGATACGATGAAACCCGGTGTGCAGAAACCGCATTGGAGGCCGTGATGATCGCGGAATGCGGCCTGGACCGGAGACAATGTGCCGTCGTCGGACGCCATTGCTTCGATGGTGGTGACCTCGGCGCCATCTGCCTGCACCGCGAAGACGAGGCACGCGCGTACGGCCTCGCCGTCGAGCAGGACCGTGCATGCACCGCACACGCCGTGTTCGCAGCCGAGATGTGTTCCGGTGAGGCCGCAGTCGACGCGGAGATAGTCGGCGAGGGTCAGTCGTGGCGGCACCGAGTGGCGACGCGGGCTCCCGTTGACATGAACTTCGATGTCTACATTGGTCATTCGGACCCCTCCCTGACAGTTGCCTCATCCACCGCGCGTCGCCACGCACGTGCTGTGATCGTCGCTCCCACTCGCCGGCGGTAGGCGGCGGGGCCGTGCAGGTCGTCCGAGACCGTGTCGAGCGAACCGAGTGCGCTTCGTCCGATCTCGTCGGCGTCGATCTCGCGGATGTTCCGGCCGAGGAGTTCCGACTCGACCGCGGTGACGCGGACGGGCGTCGGAGCCACACCGAACAGCGTGATCGCGCATCGGTCGAGTGTTGATGCGGCGTCGAGACGGATCGCGACTGCTGCGCCAGCCAATGCGAAATCGCCGGTACGTCGGGCGAATTCCTCGATCGCGAAACCGGACCGTCCGCTCCACGTCGGGAAGCTCACGCCGGTGAGCAGTTCGTCTGCTTCGAGATCGGTGGTCCACATGCCGGTGAAGAACTCCGAGGCGGGATGGTGCGGCTGCCGCGAGGCGACAATGCTCGATGTCGGCGTCCAGTGCCAATGCGACCGCGGGGTATTCGGCGGCGCCGTCGCCGTGCGCGATCGATCCTCCGAGGGTGCCGCGGTTGCGGATCTGGAAGTGGCCGATCAACGGGGTCGCGCGGGACAGCAGCGGGACCGCGGTCGCGATCTCGGCGGAGCGCCCGACCGTCGAGTGCGTAGTGCCCGCGCCGATCCACATCGAGTCGCCGCGCTGTTCGATGCCGCGCAGTTCTGCGGGTTTGCGCAGGTCTACGAGGTGATCGAATACGGCGAGCCGCAGGTTGAGCATGGGCATCAGGCTTTGTCCGCCCGCGATGAACTTTGCTTCGTCGCCCAGTTCGGCGATGAGCGCGACCGCGTCGGCTGCGGTGCCGGGTGCGTGATAGTCGAACGCCGAGGGTTTCATGCCTTCACCGCCTGGACCTCGTCGAGCATCCTGATGATCGTGGCGGGGGACAGGGGCAAGCTGGTCACTTCCACTCCGAAGGGTGCCAAGCATCGGCGACCGCGTTGACCACGGCCGGGGACGCTCCGATCGCGCCGCCCTCACCGACACCCTTGTAGCCGCCGGGCCGGCGCTGGGGGATTCGACGTGCCCGATCTCGATGTCGGGGACGGTGTCGGTGGTGGGAAGCAGATAGTCCATGAACGTGGTGGTCACGGGGTTGCCGTCGTCGTCGTACGCGAGGTGTTCGTACAGCGCGCCGCCGATGCCCTGGACGGTGCCACCGTAGATCTGGCCCTCGACGATGTCGGGGTTGATCATCGGACCGCAGTCCTCCCCGACGATGAATCGGAGGATCTTCACGGCCCCGGTCTCGATGTCGACCTCGCACGTGCAGACGTGGCTGGCGTTGGCCCACAACATCATGGACGGCGAATGGTAGCGGCCGCTGGATTCGAGTCCAGGAGGTACACCGGACGGCAGGGTCTCGGCCTGGAAGTAGGAGATCTCGGCGATTTCCTTCAAGGTGATCCCGACATTGGGGACGCCGCGGACTGTCGCGCGACTGTCGACGAACTCGATGTCCTCGACCGCGGCTTCGAGCTTGTGTGCGGCGATGGCGAGGATCCGGTCGCGCAGCACCGACGCGGTTTCCCGGACTGCTCCCGCGATCATCGACCGGAGCGGCTACCGCCGGTTCCGCGCCGAACGGGGTGATTGCGGTGTCGCCCTGGATGGTGTGGACATCGGCGATGTCGACACCGAGCGCATCGGCAGTGAGCTGCACAGCAGTGGTTTCGAGACTGTTGCCCGACGACCCGCCGGCAACGTAGACATTGACCTTGCCCGAGGGTTCGATGCGAATCGTCGCACCCTCCGTGGCGTGGAACGGCGTCGCACCCGTCGTCGGCTCGATGTAGGTGCAGGTACCGACGCCGATGTAGCGACCTTCGGCCCTGGCACGTTCCTGCTCCTGCCGGAACGCGTCGTAGTCGAGGATCGACAGGGCGTGCTCGAATGTCTCGAGGGGCGTCGAGTCGTTGTAGGGCATGCCCAGTGGGTTGGCGAGCGGCAGATCCGCGGCGCTGAGCATGTTGCGTCGCCGGAGTTCGATGGGGTCGATGTCCATCTGTCGTGCCGCGACGTCGAGCAGCATCTCGCGGGCCAGGGACTCGAACTGCCACGGCCCGCGATACGCGACGCGGCCGACGGTGTTCGTGTAGGTCAGCTTCATCGAGAACGCGGCGGCGGGCACACGGTAGGGCCCGGGGAACAGCATCCCGACGACCGCACCGGACGTCACCGGCGACGGAATCGGGTAGGCGCCCACGTTCTGGACGTGGTCGATCGAGGCGCCGAGCAACTTGCCGTCGGCGTCGAACGCGAAAC
The DNA here is from genome assembly GCA_001312645.1 of Rhodococcus sp. JCM 9791. Classification (GTDB taxonomy): domain Bacteria; phylum Actinomycetota; class Actinomycetes; order Mycobacteriales; family Mycobacteriaceae; genus Rhodococcus. The sequence goes on along the minus strand of BBEG01000169.1, from coordinate 6,437 downwards.
GCGCATCTCCGCATTCCTGGCGGGCCATGCCGGCCGACATCATGTGTTCCTGCCGGTCCTCGATCCACTTCAGCGCGGCGGGGAGTTTCCTCGCAGCAAGCAACACGGCGATGTCCTCGCGCTGCGGAACGACCTTCTGGCCGAAGCCGCCACCGGTGTCGCGCATGATCACCCGGACGCTGTGCTCGTCGAGCCCGAGGAGCCGGGCGGTGAAGCCGCGGACCTCGTGCGGGGATTGAGTGGAGGCCCAGACGGTCATCTCGCCGGCCGACCACTCGGCGACGAGGCCGCGGGTCTCCATGGGGACGGCGATGTAGGCCTGCTGGTGGATGGTCCGCGAGACCACGTGGGCTGCCTCGTCGAACGTCTTCGCCAGCTCGTCGGGGAGCGGACCGCCCATTGCCGCGGCGATATTCGCGGGATGCGCGGCGTGGACAAGTTCGTCGGCCCGATCGGCGGCGGTGTAGTCGACCACGGGTGTCAGCGCCTCGTAGTCGACGGCGACGAGTTCGACCGCGTCCTCCGCGATGTACCGGTCGTCGGCCACGACCAGTGCGACGGGATCGCCGACGAAACGCACTTCGTCGACGGCGAGTGGTGGCCAGTTCAGGGCCGGCATGTACGGCCCGTCGAGCGCGTAGGTCTGCTCGTGGATTCCGGGTGTGAGGTCGGCGGCGACGTACACCGCGTGGACCCCGTCGAGTGCGAGAGCCTCGGAGACGTCGATGTCGACGATCCGGGCGCGTGCGAACGGGCTGCGCACGAAGCACGCGTGGAGCATGCCGGGACGTGTCACGTCGTCGACGAACATGCCGGCGCCGGTCAGGAGTCGGGGGTCTTCGACTCGCTTGATGCGAGTCCCGACGTAAGCGGAAATGCTGGGCCTCATCACAGAAATTCTCACCTCGGCCTTCGGTGGATGCTGAGCAAGTGTCTAGCACCCCGCGAAGTGAGGTGTCAATCACATTCTCTCGAAGTGAGCATGTTCTTCTCGCAGGTGTGGGGCCCGGGTGTGCCGTGTGACGTCGCGGAACGGGACGTGCCGGGTGGTTGACACTCGCGGGGTGAACGTCGTTCACTGCATGGGTGAACGTCGTTCACCGGAGTCGACGATGGAGGATCGGGATGGATGCAGCGACCCCGTCGCGGAGCCCGGTGTCCAGCGGTGTGATCACTGCGCTGCTGAGCGCGGCGGGTCTCGTCGTGGCACTGCAGACCACCCTCGTGGTACCCCTGCTTCCGGATCTCCCGGAGCTGCTCGACGTCACCGCGGGTGATGTCGGCTGGCTCATCACCATCACCTTGTTGACCGGAGCGGTGGCCACGCCCATCGTCTCCCGGATGGCCGACATGTACGGCAAGCGCCGGATGCTGGTGCTGTCGTTGTCGATGATGGTCGCTGGTGCGCTGATCGCGGCGATCGGAGGCGACTATCTGTTCGTTCTCATCGGACGCGGCCTGCAGGGATTCTCGTCGTCGCTCATCCGGTAGCGATGGCAGTCCTGCGCGATGTGCTTCCTCGCGAAAAGGTCGCCGGGGCTGTGGCGCTCACCAGTTCCACGATGGGAATCGGTGGTGCACTGGGCATGCCGGCGGCAGGCGCGTTGTACGACAACTTCGGCTGGACGTCCGTCTTCTGGGTGTCTGCGGCGGTCGGAGCGATGCTCACGGCGGGCATCCTGCTCATCGTCCCCGCATCCGCGACGGGAACCCGCGGCCGCTTCGACATCCTCGGTGCGTTGTTGCTGTCGCTCGCTCTCACAGCTCTGCTCCTGGGGATCTCGAAGGGCCCGGCGTGGGGCTGGTCGAGTGCGCAGACCGTCGCGTGCTTCGCGGCGGCCATCGTGATCACGGCCGTCTTCGTGCCGTATCAATTGCGAGTGAAGGCCCCGATGGTCGACCTGCGCGTGTCGGCGCGGCGCACGGTGCTGCTCGCCAACCTTGCCGGGCTCTTCATCGGATTCTCCGCGTACGCCAGCCTGCTGGCGACCACGCAACAGTTGCAGCTACCCGAGATCACCGGTTTCGGGTTCGGGCTCAGCGCGGCAACCGCCGGGCTGTGCATGATTCCCGGTAGCGTGGCGATGTTCCTGACCTCGCCGATAGCCGGGAGATTCACCATGCGGTTCGGTGGACGCTTCACCCTCACGCTCGGGACGCTGGTCATGACGGCGGCCTACCTCTTCCGCATCGCCTGGGACGACACCGTCGTCCTGATCATCATCGGCGCGGCGATGGTCAGCATCGGCAACGCCTTGGCCTATGCGACCCTGCCGGCGTTGATCATGGGTGCGGTGCCGGTCACCGACACTGCGGCTGCGAACGGCCTCAACAGTCTTCTGCGCACCATCGGGATGTCGAGCATGAGCGCGGTGGTCGCCGCGTTGCTCGCGAGTATCACCATCGACGCGGCGGGCACGACTTTCCCCGCGCACGGCGCCATCATCGTGATCTTCGTGATCGCGGGTTCGTCCACGTTCGTCGCCATGGTGTGCGCCGTGCTCCTGCCGAAGCATCGGCCGGTGTGCACGCCTCCGGTCGCCGACGCAGCCGAGGCGGCGTGAGTCGGCGATGAGCGAACGGACGACCCGCGACACCATTCTCGACGCCGCCCGGCCGCTGTTCGCCGAGCGGGGTTTCAACGGCACCACCATCAGGGACATCGCGGAGGCGGCCGGTGTCTCACCCGCCCTGGTGATGAAGCTGACCGGCAGTAAGGCCGAGCTCTTCCAGGCTGCTGCGCCCGAATCTCCCGGACTCGCCGACCTCGATCCCGCTGAGGAACCGCCCGGATACCGGCTGGTGCGGACCATCGTCGAACGCCGGAACTCGGGAGACTACGAATTCTGGGCAATGGCCCCGTATCTCGTGCAGGAAGCTCCTGATCCCGAGGTGGCCCGCGTGAAGATGACGGAACGAGTGGTGCCCCGGATCGCTGCGGTCATCGGCGAGCAGACAGCCGACAAGGCGCGTGCCCGAATGGTCGTGACGCTGCTGCTGGGCCTGGCCAGCGGCCTGCGCACCTTCGAGATCCTGACGCCCCAGGCGATCGACAGCGCGAAGTTGATCGAGGCGTACGGTGCGCTCGTGCAGCACGTCATCGACGACACTGGCATCTGAGTCCCCGGAGCGGTCCACGACGCCCGACGGACGAAACTTGCGAATGCACTGTGTCAGTCGACTTCCACGAACCGTCTTGTCCACACTGCGCCCGACGGCGTGCTCGACGTTCCGGCCGCACCGATGATCAGTAGGCACTTCATGTCGATGCTCGCGGGATCCAGTTTCTCGAGAGTGGTGACCTCGAGCGACTCACCCGGCCGGCCCACGTCCCGCCCGATCACGACGACCGTGTCGCCTGGCCGATGCTGCAGGAGAAGCGATCGGGCATCGGCGACCTGTGTCGTCCGCGACCGGGACGCGGGGTTGTAGATCCCCAGTACGAGATCGGCTTCGGCAATTGCGGTGAGCCGCTTCTCGATCACCCTCCACGGCTTGAGCCGATCCGACAGGCTCATGACCGCGAAATCGCCACCGATGGGTGCGCCCGCGCGGGCAGCGACGGCCTGCACCGCCGACACCCCCGGCAGCACACGGATCGGTACCGACGCGTACTTGTCGTCCTGCGCCGCCTCGAACACTGCCGACGCCATCCCGAACACTCCGGCGTCACCGCCGGACACCACGGCGACCTTCTCTCCGGACAATGCCAGATCGAGTGCGAACCGGGCGCGATCGACCTCGACGGTGTTCCCACTCGAATGTCGCTGCAGGCCCGGCCGCACGGGAACTCGATCGACGTACGGCCCGTACCCGATGACGTGATCGACCGACGCGAGCGCCGCCGACGCCTCCGGCGTGAGCCATCTGTCGTCGGCGGGGCCGAGTCCGATCACCAGAAGTTCGTGTGTCTCGACAGGTGCGGCGACCTCGGACGTGGCCGGGCGTGACCGGTCGACTGTTCCACGATTGCGGGGAGCCTTGTCGCCTGCTGCGAGGATCACCGAAAAATACGGCACCGTATCGGGGTCCACGTCGGCAGCGGCGACGATGCGTTGTCCGGCCATGGTTGCGCGCTCGACATACACGGCATCGTCGAGCCGACCCGTCTGTTCCAGTGCGTTTCGCACCGATTCGAATGTGCGACCCAGCTTCATGATCACCGCACCGTCGGTATCGGCCAGCCGCCTTGCCAATTCGGGCTCGGGGAGAGTGCCCGGGAGGATGGTGAGCACATCGGTGCGCCGCACGAGCGGCTCTGCAGATGCGGCTGCTGCGGCCGAGAACGATGTGACGCCGGGAATTACCTCGGCTGCATAATGTTTCGAAAGTCGGTCGTGGAGGTACATGTAGGAGCCGTAGAACAGTGGGTCTCCCTCGCACAGTACGACGACGGTGCGGTCGGCATCGAGATGAACGGAAAGTCGTGCGGCGCACTCGTCGTAGAAATCGGCGATCGCCCCGTCGTACCCTCCGGGATGATCGGTGGTGCCGACGGTGACGGGATACACGAGCTTCTCCTCGATCACCCGTCCGGGATCAGTTCGGCAGCGATGCCCCGCGCGATCGAGCGGCCGTGCGTGCCCGAATGGTAGGCGATCACGTCGCTTCGGCGACCAGTCGTGCAGCTTTACGGGTGATGAGTTCCGGGTCGCCGGGGCCGAGCCCGACACCGTAGATCCTGCCGGTCATTCCGCCTCCTGGGCAAGTGCGTTGAGCGCCGACGACGCCATGGCCGAACCACCCCGCCGCCCGCGCACGACTAGATGTGGGATTTGCAGAGCGTGCGCGATCAGAGCTTCCTTGGACTCGGCGGCGCCGATGAATCCCACGGGTACGCCGACGATCGCCGCAGGATGCGGCGCACCGGCATCGAGCATCTCCAGCAGGTGGAACAGTGCGGTGGGCGCGTTACCGATAGCGACGACCGCGCCCTCGAGCCGGTCCGCCCACAGCGACACGGCCGCGGCCGAGCGCGTGGTGTTCCACTGCTGCGCGAGTTCCGGCACACGAGGATCACCGAGCAGGCACAGGACGTCGTTGTCTGCGGGCAACCGCCTACGGGTGACCCCGGCGGCGACCATGTTCGCATCGGCGATGATCGGCGCGCCTGCATTCAGAGCCGTGCGGGCGGCGGACACCAGATCGGGATGGATCACCAGATCCTTCGCCAGATCGGTCTGGCCGCTGGCATGGATCATCCGCACCGCGACTTTCTCCGCGTCACCCGGGATCGCTGCGAGATCGGATTCGGCGCGGATCGTCGCGAACGAACGGACGTAGATCTCGGCGCGTCCGTCTCGTACTCGTAGCGGCGCGGTGGTGGCTGAAGGGTCACGTCGAGCTCCTGTGTGACGTCGAGCGACTGGAAAAAACTAGGGTGTGCGGGGAATTCGGTGCACCACAGGCGCGTTCGCAACCGACGATATGAATACGGTCAGCTGTGGTGTCGGAGGCGGCGGTGCGGCGGGCCAGAGCCCGGGTATCACCTCGGGCGAGGCTACACCCGGGAGACCCGGTGCATGCGGTGACCCTCGGCCACGCGGAGTCGTCCGACAACACGAAGCCCGCGTCGGACAGCGCCCCAGGATCGGCGCCGGAAGGGAGCACGAGGCCGCGCCACGGTGTGACGATCACGTCGTCGTCGGGCAGTGCCGCGGCCATGGACGGCGACAGGATTCCCAGCGGGACCAGCGCCGATACCGCACCGCCGAGTACTCCGTACGGCATCGAATACGGCGGGAGTGCGGGAGCCCGACCGCTGCCGCCGAGTTCGACGCCGGCTTCCGGCAACTGTCGCACGTGCCAGAGCGGCCCTCGTATCTGCGCGAACTCGAGGGCCAGGCCGATCAGAGTGTCGAGACCTGCGACACCGGTACCGTCGGACCGCCCAGTTCGCCGATCACGATCCGCATCGTATGCCTGTCGGAATCGTTCCCCGTCGCTCCGCTCGCCCTGTCGTCATCCCCCGTCGCTCCGCTCGCCCTGTCATCATCCCCCGTCGCTCCGCTCGCCCTGTGAGCGACGGCTGCGAGATCGCAGCGGAGTCCGACGACGTCGCCGCGCCCGTCGTCGAGACCGAACAGGAACCGGCCGGGCAGGTCGGCGAGGACCGGTTCTGCGCACAGCGCGGTATCGAGCGCGCCGATCAGTGGCCGGATGTCGGCGAACCCGTCGGAGAGCCCCGACAGGGGTGATGCGACCACATTGCGCACCCGCTCGTGGGTTGGCGACGGCAGGAACCTGCTGCAGCGATCGCGTCCACCAGGCCGGCGGGCACGTTGCCGCACTCGTCGAGTGAAACGCCTCTGACCTGCATGTTTCCGCGTGATGTGAGGTGCACGTCGCCGTCGGCGAACGTCTGTGAGGCGGCGGAGAGCCGCCGGAGCCCGCCGGACGGTAGACGCCCCCCGGGTGCGCGGAGGCGCACCAGCGCC
>BBEG01000168.1 GCA_001312645.1 Rhodococcus sp. JCM 9791 | reverse complement strand
CCCAGACAACTACCGGGCCCGACGCAGGTCGGGGTGCGTCAACGCCTCGGTCGCCGTGACATACCGACTCTCATCCACGACCGGAAACCCCGGAGACCGGGGCTCTCCACCGGTCGCCAGCACCACTGCGATACCGGCTGCGACTGCGACTCGATGTCGGTGTCGACGGTCTCGCTGCCGGTCCGGATCTCGACGTCGAGTGCACGACACCGGCTCTCGAGCCAGCCACCGAGTGCGGCGAAGTCGGCACGCCCTTGTCCGACCGAGATCAGGTGCAGCATGCCCCCGACACGTTCCTCCCGTTCGATCACCACGACACGTGCCCGCGTTCGGCGAGCACGCGCGCAGCTTCGAGACCTGCCGGCCCCCCACCGACGACCATCACGTCTCGGGTGGCCCTCGTAGGCCGCACCGGCGGTCTCGTTTCGTGGCCAGCCTCGGCGTTCCCGATGCATCCGACGATCGGGTTGCGGAAATCCCGGACGAGACACGCCTGGTTGCATCGCACGCACGGTCTCGGCTCTCGCCCGTCTCGGATCGATCGCACGAGGTCGGGATCGGCTATCTGAGCGCGCGTCATCTCGACCATGTCGCAGGTCCCGTCGAGAGCGCGCGCCGCACGAGCGGGGTCGACGACACTGCCTTGGAGGACCACTGGCACCGCGCCGTCGACAGCCTCGCTGATCCCGCGGCACAGCTCGTCGTTGAACGTTTCGGGGGTGTGTGCGCCGGGCCGATAGGTCTCCGGTGTGTACAGGCCGCCGCGCACGACGGTGAGCAGGTCGAGATGCGGGGCGAGATCGCGGGCCCACACGGCTGCAGCATCCGGAGTGATGCCCGCCCAGGGAGCGTTCTCGTCGCACGAGAGGCGCAGTGCCACTATTCGTTTCGTCCCGAGCTCCTCGCGAACAGCGGTCAGCACCTCGCGCAGCAGGAGCAGTCGATCGGCACCGTATTCATCCACGCGGTGGTTGGTGAGCCCGGACAGGAACTGGCGCAGTAGCGCGGTGGGGCCGGCATCGAGTTCGACACCGTCGGCATCCGCCGCGACGGCGATCGCCGCGGCACGCCGGAATCCCTCGATGACGGCATCGATGTCCGCACCGGTCATCTCGGCGGGAAGTTCACGGGTCGACGGATCGGGTACGCGGGACGGCGCCTGGAGGGCCGACTGCGACCAGGCGCTCGACCCTTGCAGGCCGCAATGCCCGAGGCCTGCGAGAACGAGAGTTCCGTGAGGTCGGCACGCTGCGACGATCCGCGCCCATCCGTCGCCGTTGGTCTCTGCGAGTGGCGCGCGTTCGTAGGGGTGATCGAGGCGGTGGACCGACGCGACCTCGGTGACGACGATGCCGGCACCACCGCGCGCCCGCCGCTCGTAGTACGCGACGTGTCTGCCCGAGAACAACCGTCCTTCAGCGAGATTGGTCTCGTGCGGACCGAAGATCACCCTCGCCGGAGCAGTGCGCCCGGCGAGGGTGATCTGATCGGTGAGCGCGCGGCTCATCTGCGTCGGTCCGAGGTCGGTCGTCAGACTCCGAGGTCCCGGCGGAATCCCTCGGGGACGAACACGTCGTCCGGAGTGAGCTCGTGGATGGAGTTCTTCCCGAGACCCATCAGTGCAGAACCGATTCCCCCGCTGAGGATGTCGAGGACGTTCTCCACACCCGCCTGTCCGTTCGCGGCGAGGCCCCACAGGTAGGCGCGTCCGATGAGGACACCCTTGGCACCCAATGCGAGTGCCTTGACGACATCGCTGCCGCGGCGGATGCCGCCGTCGAGCAGCACCTCGACGTCCTTACCCACTGCCTCGGCGACGGCAGGCAGTGCACGGATCGGCGCCGGGGTGCCGTCGAGGTTGTTGCCGCCGTGGTTGGACACCGAGATGGCGGTGACTCCGGCATCGACGGCGCGCTTGGCGTCGTCGACCCGCATCACGCCCTTGAGCACGAACGGGGCGTCACCCCACTGCTCACGCAGCCAGGCGACGTCCTCCCACGTGGGCAGTGGCGTGGTCATCCACTGGCCGTACGCCCCGAAGAACGTCGGTGCGTCCCCGCCTGGGAGCGTGAGGTTCGGGGTGGTCAGGTCGGGAACAGCGCCCGTCTTGGCCCACTCGAGCAGCCACTTGGGACGGAGGACGCCCTCGGGGCCGAACTTGACCATCGCGCCGAGGTCCATCTTCTCGGGGATCGCAGGGCTGCCCCAGTCACGTCCGTTGGAGAACGACCAGTCGAGGGTCATGATCAGGCCCTTTGCCCCGGCTGCACGGGCACGCTCCATACGCTGGACGAGCACCTCGCGGCTGCCCACCCAGTACATCTGGAAGAACGTCTTGTCGTTGACCGCGGCGACGTCCTCGATGGATTTGCTCGCGAAGGAGCTCAGCCCCATCGCGACACCGCGGGCAGCAGCGGCCCGCGCCACCGCGACCTCACCGTCGGGGTGCACGGCCTGCACACCGGTCGGGGAGATCATCACGGGCAGCGACACGTCCTGCCCCAGGAGGTGGGTGCCCATCTCACGTTTGTCGGACAACCCGGCAACGTGCGGAGCGAAGCCGAGTTCGCGGAACGCGGCCGTGTTGTCGTCCACCGTGAGACCGGCTTCCGACCCGGCGACCAATGCGCCGTAGACGGACTTGGGCAGTCGTTTGCGGGCGCGCTCCTGCGCGATCGCGACCGTTTCGAACCACGGTCCTGGGCCCACGGGTTCTTCAGCCAGGAAGGCTTGGCCATCTGAAGTGGTCTCCTCGGGATCTACAGGCCTGCGAGCGGATTCTCGTCGCAGAACTTGGCTGGGGGTTTGGTGAGCAGGGTCAGGGGCACCGGCGCTGCCGGGGTGCGACGCTCGGCGCGCTTACCGGTACGTGAGTGGTCGACGCTCGACTGCGGCACGGTGCGGTCCCCTTCGAGGGCCGACTGTCCGTATCCCTGAACACATTCGGGGTCCGGTCCGTCCATGGGCAGACCCGTGAAGAACTTCGCGGCCATGCAGCCGCCGCGGCACGAATCGTAGAAGTTGCACGACGCGCACGCGCCGGCCGACTGCGGCTCACGCAGTGAACGGAACAGCTCGGAGGTCTTCCAGACCTGCGAGAAACCACCGTCGGTGAGGATGTTTCCGGCGAGGAAGTTGTCGTGGATCGCGAACGGGCAGGCATACACGTCGCCGACCGGTCGATCAGGCACACCACACGACCCGCACCGCACAGGTTCAGCCCGGGCAGGCCACCCCCACCGTCGGAGCCGCCGAAGGCCGACAGGTGGAAGAACGAGTCGCCGGTGAGCACTCCCTCACCGTGCGCGACAAGCCAGTCGTAGAGCTGCCGCTGCTGTTCATGGGTGGGGTGGAGGTCGTCCCACACGTCGACCGCACGACCCGACGGACGCAGACGCGTGATCCGCAGTGTCGCACCGTATTGATCGGCGAGGGCTTTGAACTCGTCGAGCTGATCGACGTTCTGGCGGGTGACGACCACGGAGATCTTCGCGTCGCGGAAACCTGCCTCGGAGAGGTTCTCGAGGGCTCGCACGGCCATCGCGAACGACCCCGGACCGCGCACCGCGTCGTTGACCTCGGCGGTCGCGCCGTCGAGGGAGATCTGCACGTCGACGTAGTCGGACGCGGCCAGTCGCGCGGCCACCTTCTTGTCGATCTTGACGCCGTTGGTGGAGAACTTCACGCCCACCTGGTGTGCAGTGGCGTAGTCGACGAGCTCCCAGAAATCGGAGCGCACGGTGGGTTCGCCACCCCCGATGTTGACGTAGAACACCTGCATGCGCTGCAGTTCGTCGATGATCGACTTGCATTGTTCGGTGCTCAGTTCGCGCGGATCGCGCTTACCCGACGACGACAGGCAGTGCACGCACGACAGGTTGCAGGCGTAGGTCAGTTCCCAGGTCAGGCAGATCGGGGCATCGAGGCCCTTCTCGAACTGGTCGACGAGACGACCCACCTTCGGTGGAGCAGCGGTAACGGGCGGTTCGAGCAGAGACGTCATGGCGAATCCTTGCTGGGTCGGAACGTCAGGCGGGAACGATCATGTGAGAAGCGGCCAGCGTGCCGAAGGCACGCACGTAAGGCCCCTCGGCGCTCTCGTCGATCCCGCGGGCGCGCAACGCGTCTCGCACCGAGTCATGGTCGGCGAGAGTCTTGACGACATCGACGATGACGGTGTTCTTCAGGAACGACAACTTGCGGGTGCCGAAGTGGTAGAGCAACGCCCCGAAAGGTTCGGGGCGAAGCGCTACCTGCGGATGGAGCCGCCAGGTGGCACCCGGATCGAACGCATCGGTGCTCATTTTCTCGGGGGACACGTCGGTGGCTCCAGGCGCGGTCATGTCAGTACACGCCGCACATACCGTCGATGGACACCTCTTCGACGAGGGATTCCTCGATCAGGTCGGACTCGATCACCGCGTTGTCACGATCGGACATGCTTCCTCCTCGGGTTCGTTCACGCTCCAGGGGTGGAGCCGGTGTCACAAGACACTTGCGCTGTGACCCGATTCACCACTCTAATGGCATTGAGTGCAGAATGTCACGCAAGGAGGGAAACAACGATGCGAAGCCGACGAAAACCGTCCGCTCGGGTAGGGCGACGCCCGTCCACCACGAAGGAGAGCCTGTCCGCAATCGGCATCGAGCTGTTCCAGAAGGCCGGCTTCGACGAGACCAGCGTCGACGACATCGCCGAGGAGGCGGGCATCGCGCGGCGGACCTTCTTCCGCTACTTCCCCTCGAAGAACGCTCTGGCCTGGGGCGATTTCGATGCACACCTCGACCACATGCGGGATCTCCTCGCAGCGATCCCCGACGACGTCCCGCTGACCGAAGCACTCACCACCGCAATACTCGACTTCAACACCTTCCCGGATTCGGAAGCCGATCGCCATCGCGCACGGATGAGCCTGATCCTGCGCACGCCGGCACTCCAGGGGTACTCGTCGGTGATGTACGAAGGGTGGCGCCGCGTCGTCGCCGAGTTCACCGCGCGTCGCACCGGCGCGTCTCCGGACGACCACCTGCCACGCACGTACGGATACCTGCTCCTCGGCGTGGCTCTCGCCTCCTACGAGGCGTGGCTCGACGACCCCGCGGCGAATCTCCGAGAGCTACTCGCCACCGGAATGCGTCCCCTCACAGCAGGACTCGACTACAGTGGTCTCACTGTCGCTCCACACCCCACCGAGGTTGGCCTGTCATGACCGTGCTCGATTCCCTCGCCCCCTGCCCTCCCGGACGCTGGACGCACGACCACGTCACGGTCGAGCACGTTCCGTCCGGCGATCTCACTCTGCACCGCGGCGACGACCGGTTGCACGTGACGCACTCACTCACCGCGGACCAGCTCAGCGAACGACTCGTCGCCGAAGTCACCGCGTCGGTACAGGACGCCGCGTTCGGACAGGACGAGTTCGAACTGACCATGGTCGGGCTCGTCCGCTCCACCATCCCCGGCGCCTCGATGCGTGGGTCACCTACTACCGCAATTCGCTGGGCGAACTACTCGACGGCACAGCCGATTTCGCCCCGATCCACGACAAGGCCGAAGAACTCGTCCGGGGCCACGTGCTCGACCTCGGGTCGTGCTTCGGTTTCCTCCCGCTCCGCCTTGCCCGCGCCGGTACGCGCGTGACGGCCACCGACATTCTGCCGGAACCATGCGCCTGCTCGACGCCGTCGCGCCCGAGCTCGGCATCGAACTCGAGACGATCGTGTGCGACGCCGCGCACGTGCCCGTCCCCGACAACAACTCCGACACCGTCACCGCCGTCCACCTGCTCGAACACGTCGACGACGAGATAGGCGACGCCGTGCTGCGCGAGGCCCTGCGGGTCGCACGTGAACGCGTCGTGGTTGCCGTGCCGTTCGAGGACGAGGCAACAGCGTGCCACGGGCACATCCGGACGTTCGATCTCGCCGCGCTCGAGGCACTGGGCCACAGCACAGGACTGCCCTACGAGGTGTTCGAGCACCACGGTGGCTGGCTGGTGATCGACGCCGGCTGACGCACATGGATGCCCGGCCCACCTTCGCCGGCAGGGATGTGCGGCAACAGCACGTGATCGGCGTCGTAGTCACCGGAACGTAGCGCCCGGAAGTCGATTGCCGGTGCGGTGTCGAGCTCGTCGAGCCGGGCGTGCAACCGCTTCTCCTCCACGTCGAAACCCTGCGCGTCGATGAAGTTCGCACTCGCGATCAGATGCGGTCGCAGCACCCGCATTCCGGTGTAGAAGCCGGTGCCGTGGAGCAACGGCCACAGGACGTGATCGATGGAACCGCTGATTCCTCTCGGACCCAGCGCCGACTCCCGGTCACCCGCGGTCACGACGACGAGCAGTGTCTTGCCCGCGAGGCCACCGTCCCCGTACTTGACGACGCGTCCGTGCTCGTCGTGCACTCCGAACGCGAACCCGTTGGTGAACACGCGGTCGAACCAGCCTTTGAGTATCGCGGGCATGCCGTACCACCACAGCGGGAACTGCACGACGATGTACCGGGCCACCCGCACGGCGTCCTGTTCACGACGAATGTCGGCAGCGAGCCCTCCCGTTGCGGTGGCATGCTTCTGCTGCGCCGACAAGGTGTCGCCCACCGGATCGACGAAATCTGCGCCGGAGAGTACCGGATTCCAGTTCTGCGCATACAGATCCGAAATCATCACATCATGGCCGACGCACCGCAATCGATCCGTACCGGACCGGAACAGGGCGTGATTCAACGAGGTTCGATCGGGATGCGCGTGCACCCACAGCACGCTTTCTTTCGACGTCATACTCCCATAGTCTGATGCTCCAGCCTGTTGTGAAGTATGCACATTCATGTCCGATAGTGACAGAAACGTAAGCATTGGAGGTCCCGTGCACAGGAAAGCGGTGGAAACTGCGCTGCAGGTATGTCCGGTCGAGGTGGCGGTCGCGGTCCTCGGCGGGGCGTGGAAGCTGACGATCGTCAAGCATCTGCTCGACGGACCACGTCGTTTCGGGGAACTCGGACGGCTCGTCGGACCCGTCAGTCCGCGGGTCCTCACCCGGCAACTCCGCGACCTCGAAACCGACGGTATCGTCTCGCGCACCGTCTTCGCCGAGGTGCCGCCGCGGGTGGAATACGATTTGACCGACCTCGGGCGGACACTCGACATCGCGGTCGCCTGGCTCGACGAGTGGGGCAAGAACTTCGAGGAGCAGCTGCCCTCACTCTGACGAGGTCAGATCAGGCCCTGCTTGCTCGCCGCATACACTGCCTCCGCACGCCGGCTGACTCCGAGCTTGCGCATGATGTTGCTGACGTGGAACTTCACGGTGGTCGCCGAAATATACAGCTGCTCACCGATCTTCGCGTTCGACAGACCACCCGCGAGCAGTTGCAGCACCTCGAGTTCACGCCCCGTGAGTTGTTCGGCCGAGACGCCCTGCCCGTTGAGGGACCGCACCACCGCCGCCGCACTGCGCGAATCGAATGCGCTCTCCCCACGCGACACCGCGCGAATGGCACGAACGAGTTCGGTGGTGTCGACGTCCTTGACGACGTAGCCGCGCGCACCTGCATGCACCGCACGGACGACGATCTGCTCGTCGAGGAAGGTGGTGAGGACGAGCAGACCGATCCCGGGGTGGGATGCGGACAGCTGCCCGCACAGGGCGAGGCCTTCGAAATCGGATCCTGCCGACAACTTCAGATCGAGCAGGACGATGTCCGGACGCATCCGTTCGACGAGCGCCACCGCCTCCACGTCGGTGGACGCCTCCCCCACGACTTCGAGGTCGGGTTCCCGATCGAGGATCGACCGCAATCCCTGACGGAGGATCGCATGATCATCGACCAGGGCGATCCGGATCGTGCCGGAATGGGCACGCTGTGTTTGCTGTTGCGGCAAGGTCATTGCAGTTCTCCCGTCGTGGCCGGTGCAGCCGGGCTGCGAACCGGGATCCGGACGGCGACGCGAACCCCGCCGATCCTGGCTCGGCGCACCTCGAGGGTGCCGCCGAGTTCGTGTGCGCGGGTCTTCATGTTGGCCAGCCCGCGATGACGGCCGTCGAGGTCGTTGCCGTCTGCCAGTTTCAACATCAGCCGCATGCGTGCGGGATCGCCGTCGCCGTCGTCGGCGACGGACAGCAGCACCGAGTCGGGGCTGTAGGTCAGGCGCAGGATCGCCCGGGTCGCGTTGGCGTGTACGGCGACGTTGAACAGGGCCTCACCCGCGATGCGGAGAAGCGAGTGTTCGGCGTCGCCGGACAGCTCGACGGGAGTGCCGCCCACCCGTACCGCGATGTCGAGTTCCGCGGGCGTGTGGGCGACTCGCAGTTGCTCGAGCATCTCGGGAAGCGACGAGCGATCGGCGTCGGAGGTGCGGTTGAGGGCGTAGATGGCAGACCGGAGTTGTTCGACGGCGCGGCGGGTCAACTCCTTGGCGAGATCGAGCCGCTCACTGCGTTCCTCGGCGGGAATGTCGCTGCGACACACCTCTATCTGCATGCCGGCGGACAACACGGCCTGGGTGACGCTGTCATGGAGTTCGCGTGCGATACGGTGGCGTTCCTCGTCGAGCGCCTGATGTCGATGCGCCGCGCCGAGCCTGCGTTGGGTCAGCGCCAACTCGCGCAGCGTCGCCTCGAGTTCTTCGTTGCGCGCTTGCAGGTCCGCCGCCGAACGATTCGCTTCCTGGTACGCCTGCTCGGCGCGGTGGAGCAGCAACTGCCCTCGTTGGTACAGCGCCGAGTTCTGGAGCGCGACTGCGGTCTGGCTCGCCAGGATCGACAGCACCGCCCGATCCGTGCTGTCGAGGACGCGGTGCTCGGGTGTCCACGCCGCGATCGCTCCGGCCACACCCCCGTCGAGGACGATCGGTACGAACGCACGATGCGGCGCGACCTCAGCGTCCTGCTCTATCGATCCGCGGCGGATATCGGCGAGGACGGAGACCACCTCGTCCGGCAGCGGCGGCCCTTCGACGTTGTCGACCAGGAACGGGGTGGCGTCGGGCCCGAGCACGAGTCGGCGCGGCCCCGCATCCGGCAGGGTGCCGTCGGTGAGCGCGAACGCCACCCAGCGGGCACTCAGATGTGCGCGAGCAGCCTCCGCAACGGCGCAGATCAGTGTCTCGGGGCCCTCGACGGTGCGGACCAGGGCTCGGGATACCAATTCGAGCGCGTACACGACCCGTTCGAGACGTTCTGCCGCACCGCGATATTGAGGATAGAACGTCGCTTTCCCGACCTGAGGCCGGTGAGTGCCGAGAGGTCCGGCGCGCTCACAGCGCCGTCCGGAACAGTTCGATCATCTGCGCGTGGGTTGCGGTGCGCGGATTGGTGGACATGCAGGCGTCGCGGAGTGCCCCCTCGGCGAGCCGCGGGAGGTCGCTCTCGGTGACTCCGAGTTGCTTCAACCCTCGCGGCACACCCACCCGGCGGGAGAGGTCGTCGATCCGCGCGGCCACTGCTTCGACCGCGTCGGCTGCGGGTCCACGTGCTTCGTCGAGTCCGAGTGTCGCGGCGATCGTGACGTATGGGTCGGGATCGGCCGCGCCGTTGAATCGGATGACATGCGGGAGCAATACACCGTTGATGACGCCGTGAGGCTGATCGAGGAGACCGCCTACCTGATGGCTCATCGCATGAGTGGCACCCAGAATCGCGTTGGTGAAGGCCAGCCCGGCCTCCAGGCTCGCCTGTGCCATCGCCGCGCGCGCCTCCATGTGGAGTGGGTCGTCGATCGTGCGGACGAGCGTGCCGGTGACCATGTCGATCGCCCGCAGCGCGTGATGGTCGGTGAGGGGATTGTGTGCGAGGGAGACGAATGCCTCCACGCCGTGCGTCAGCGCGTCGAGGCCGGTTGCCGCGTTGAGGTCGTCGGGCATGGTGGTGAGCAGTCGCGGGTCGATCACCGTGAGATCCGGCACCAGGGACCGCCCGATGATGGTGATCTTGCTGCCGCGTGCGGTGTCGGTGACCACACAGAACTGGGACACGTCGGCACCGGTACCGGACGTCGACGGCACCATCACCATCGGCGGGATCGGCAGGCTCGCGCGGTCGACGCCCTCGTAGTCGAGGATGCTGCCGCCGTTCGCGGCGAGGATCGCGATACCCTTCGCGGCGTCGATCACGGAGCCTCCGCCGAGCGCCACGAGCACGTCGCAGCCGGCCTCCCGGTACACCTCGTGACCTGCCGTGACCTCGTAGTCCTTGGGGTTCGGAGTCAGGTCCGACCAGACGGTGGGGCTCAGGCCCCGGTCGAGGAGGTGACGTCGCAACTCGTCGACCCAGCCGGCTGCCGTCAGCCCTGGGTCTGTGACAAGCATCGGCCGGACCCCACCGAGGCGCGCCGTGGCGTGTGCCGCCTCGACCAGCGACCCCTCCCCGAACACGATCTCGGGGGCGTGGAACTTCACGACCCCGGGGCGGCTCCCCTCGCCGATGTGGTGGCCCATCCCTGCATACCCGGGCTCCGGCACGACGACGGCCACGGCTCACTCCTGACGATCCTGACGAAATTTCTGTGATCCAGCTTACGTGTAATTCCTCGAGCTTATGCCGCTGAGGACAGGTGCGCACCGGACCGGCGGGCGGGGGGCTCGACCTACCCGATCGGGTGGGCCCGGTCGCGGCAGATCTCGTCCGGGCAAGCTGTGGTCACTGCCCCGTGTCTCCCATGACGGCGCCCTCACGGCGCGGATCGGCGCCGCCGATCCAGCCGTCGCCGTCGCGCTGGAGCGCACTGAGCCCGCTGGATTGCGGGGCGACGGACACTTCGTGCCCCATGTCGCGGAGCTGTTGCACCAGGGGGTCGTGTGCGCCGTCGTCGGACGCATCGATCGCGGGGTGTTCCCCACCCACCCCGGTGACCGGGGTGTTCGCGGCCCCGAAAGACACCGCGGAGATGGCCTGCTGCGGGTCGAGTCCCCAATCGAGCGAGTTGACGAGGGTCTTGACCACGAACTGGATGATCACCGCGCACCGGGCGATCCGACGACCATCTGCAGATCGCCGCGTTCGCCGTCGGGCGTGCGGTCGAACACGAGAGTCGGGGCCATCGAGCTGCGCGGCCGTTTGCCGGGGTCTACGCGGTTGGCGACGGGCAGGCCCTCCTCGTCGACCGGCTCGGCGGAGAAGTCGGTCAGCTGGTTGTTCAAGAGGAATCCGTCGGTCATGTGGAACGACCCGAATGCCGATTCGATGGTGGTGGTCATGGATGCGACGTTGCCGTAGCTGTCGGCAACCGAGATGTGGCTGGTTCCGTGTTCGGTGCTCTGCGCGGGAACGCCGAGTGGTACGGGGCCGAAGTCGCCGGGCTGCGCCTCACCCATGCTCTTACCCGGATCGATCAGGGCGGCACGTTCTGCGAGGTACTCCGGGTTCACGAGGGTGTCGAGCGAACCGCCGGGTAGGGGAACGAAATCGGAATCGGCGACGTACTTGTCGCGATCCGCGTAGGCGAGTCGCTCGGCCTCCGAGACCAGGTGGACGGCATCGGCGTTCGGTACACCACCGTCGGCATCGACGTCGCTGGGCGGCAACCCGGCGAGGTCGAAGTTCTCGAGGATGCCGAGAGTTGCGGCCACCGCCGTACCACCGGACGACGGATTCGGCATCCCACAGATCTCGTAGTCGCGGTACGGGGTACACAAGGGTGTGCGCACCTTCGCCTCGTATCCGGCGAGATCGTCGAGGGTCATCGTGCCGGGCGTGCGCCCACCCGAGTCGGTCGCCGTCGCGTCGACGACGGCCTGCGCGATGCCGCCTGTGTAG
>BBEG01000167.1 GCA_001312645.1 Rhodococcus sp. JCM 9791 | reverse complement strand
CGGCGGCGCATCCCCGCGCTACACCGCAACCGACGACTGGCCGCACGGTGGATCAGTGGCCGACGTAGAGGGCGTGCTGGCCTCGGCTGCAGCCAACCGCGCGGAGACCTTCCGTGGGGTGGCTGCTGCAGTGTGCGCCGAGGACCCCGGCGAGGCCGTACTCGATTCGATCTGGGACATGTTCATGGCGATGGGGCCGCGCGGTGACGATTCGCTGCGCGATCTGGCCACGGTGGATCTACGCAAGGAGATCACGACACTCGAGATCCCCATCTTGCTGCTGCACGGTCGTGCCGACGCTTTCGTCCCGTTCTCGGCCGCCGAAGCCGTACTGGTCCTCAACCACCGTGCCGAGGTCGTCGAGTTCCCGTCCAGCGGCCACGCACCCTTCCTCGAGGAGCGCGATCGCTACCTCGCCGAGCTGACAGGATTCCTGAACCGATGAGCGAATCCAAGACCTGGCTGGTCACCGGCGGTTCTCGCGGAATCGGGCGCGCTGTGGTCGAGAACGCGACCGCACGCGGCGACCGGGTCGCAGTCTTCGCACGCAAGCCCGCCACCGAGCAGTGGACACACCCCGAGCGGGTTGTGGAGATCCCCACCGATATCAGTGATGCGTCCTCCCTGGGACTCGGGGTGGACACGGTGTTCGAGACGTTCGGCTCGCTCGACGTGGTTGTCAACGCTGCCGGCGTGCATCGCGGCGGCCGGATCGGTGACGTCTCGCGCACACACTGGGACGAGGTGCTCGCTACCAATCTCACCGGCGCATTCGAACTCGCTCGCACGGTGGTCCCACGACTGAAGGAAGGCGCGTCGATCGTCAATGTCGGTGCCGTCGTGGGATTTCGGGGGTTTCCCGGAGATGTCGCGTACGGCGCGGCGAAGGCCGGACTCAACGGACTCACCCAGGTGTTGGCCGTCGAGTTGGCCCCGCGGGGGATCCGCGTGAATTTGGTGATCCCCGGGGTCGTGGATACCGACATGACCTCCGCGTTGGCCGGACGCGCACGCGACCGGCTGATCGCGGCGATTCCGATGGGTCGCACGGGCCTTGCCGAAGAGATTGCGCAGGTCATTGCCGGTGTCGCTGATTCGACCTATATGACCGGCAGCATTGTTGCCACCGACGGCGGGCTGATGAGTTCCTTCAGTTCCCGCTCCTGACCTCCACATTATTGTAGCGGCCTACAACGATCCGAAAGATGGCGTGATCCGCACCACAGCAGCGCGACTACGCTCGACATCAGCAGATCGGAAGTTATTCCTACGCTGCATGTTTCGCCGTACCCCTCCCGAAGGAGCTCACATGGACAACGTCGCGAGCGCCGGAAGTCTCGAAGCCGCCAACAAGAAGCTCATCGCCGAATTCATGGAGGTCTTCTCCACCGGCAATGTCGAATCCATCCTCGGTTACCTCGCACCCACCGCCACCTGGTGGGTTGCCGGCACCATCGAGGGGATCTCCGGAACCAAGGACAAACAGGAGTTCCGCGAGATGCTCTCCGGTCTGTCCGCCAACACCAAGTCCGGCGCAATCGCACTGACGCCGCTTGCATGGACCGCCGAAGGCGACCGTGTCGCCGTGGAAACCGAATCGTATTCGGAGATGAACAACGGCCGCGTCTACAACAACCTCTACCATTTCGTCTTCGAGGTCCGAGATGGACTCATCCAGTCCGTCAAGGAGTTCCTCGACACCGAACACACACGGGCCGTGTTCCTCTGATTCTCTCTTCCCATTCACCCACTTACGCAAGGAGATACATCCATGGACGTCGGAATGCTGCTCGTGTTCCAGAACTACCACGAGAACGTCAGCGATCAGGAAGTATTCACCCGTGAGCTCGAGATGGGCGTCGCGGCAGAGAAGTACGGTTTCAATGCAGTCTGGTCCGCCGAACACCACTTCGACGACTACTCGATGTGCCCGGACAACATGCAGATCATGTCGTACCTCGCAGCACGCACCTCGACCGTCAAGCTCGGCACCGGCGCGGTGATTCTACCGTGGAACAACCCCGTCCGCGTTGTCGAGAAGATGACGATGCTCGACATGATGTCGGGCGGCCGCGCCTCTACGGCATGGGTCGCGGCCTGGCCAAGATGGAATACGATGCATTCGGCATTCCGATGGATGAAGCCCGCGGACGCTTCATCGAAGGCGCCGAGATCACCATCGAAGGCCTGCGTACAGGTGTCGTCGACAACCCAGACGGGGAGTTCTACCCGCAGTCGCGCGTCGACATCCGCCCTGCGCCGAATCCGGCGTACGAGTGGGGACGCGACCGCCTGTTCGGTGCCGCGATGTCGCCCGACTCCGTACCGGTCATCGCCGACCTCGGAGTTCGCATGATGACCTTCATGCAGTTCGAGTTCGACAAGCATGTCGAGACGATCAACCGGTGGCGCGATCTATACCGTGAGCGCTGGGGCACCGAGCCGCTGCCGCCGGTCATCCAGGACTTCGTGGTCTGCCACGAGGACGAGGAGGAAGCGCGCCGGCTCGCCTACGAGCACACTGCACGCTATTTCCTGTCGGTCATCAAGCACTACGACTTCGCCGGCGAGCACTGGCGGAACACGAAGGGCTACGAGACGTACCAGGTGGGCGCAGACATGATCCGGGAAGCGGGCATGGAAGCCGCAGCCGACGCCTACGTCGAGGCCAACGTCTACGGCACGCCCGAACAGATCGTCGAGAAGTACGCCGCCCGACATGACAAGGTCGGCGATTTCTTCGCCAACGCCGCATTCGCGTTCGGTGGCATGCCGATCGACCAGGCCGAGAAGGCACTGAAGCTCTACGGCGAGAAGGTCGTCCCCGAGCTTCAGAAGATGAAGGCACCGGTTCCGGCCGGCGCCTGACACCAGCTGGGCGGTGCCCGGACACATACCGGGCACCGCCTCCCCATCCCGTCGGAGGACAGAATGACTTCCACTGCCACCCAAGACTTCACCGCTGAGTTTCGTGATGTGATGGCCAGTGTGTGCACCCCGGTGACCGTGGTGACCGCGCTTGACGGTGCCCGCCCGCACGGCACCACCGTGAGCGCCTTCGCGTCGCTGTCGGTGAGCCCTCCGATGGTCCTGGTCGCCCTCGATCGCGGCTCCGACCTGCTCGCCGTAGTGCGTGAGTACGGCAGGTTCGGAATCAACGTCCTCGGCCGCAGCCACAGCGACCTGGCCCTGACCTTCGCCCGAAAGGGCACCGACAAGTTCGACGGCACAGGATGGACGTTGTCCGAAGGTGTTCCCCGCATCGACGGCGTACCCGGATGGGTCGCCTGCAGTGTCGCCGAGCTGGTCGACGGCGGTGACCACGTCGTAGTTCTCGGGAACGTCGAGCACGCCGATCGGACAGACCACCCGCCGCTGACCTATCACCGACGCACATTCGGCACCCACCGCGCAGAACAGGAGTAGCGCCATGCCACGGACCCCCGCCCAGGAAGTCGAACTTGCGGTCGAAGCCCTCGCAGCCGGCGGCATCGTCGTTGTCGTGGACGACGCCGACCGTGAGAACGAAGGCGACCTCGTTGCTGCCGCCTCGACCGTGACCACCGAGCAGATGGCGTTCATTGTTCGGCACACCACCGGCATCATCTGTGCACCGATGACAGGTCGTCGCGCCGACGCACTCGGCCTACCGCTCATGGTCGAACACAACACAGACGCGCACGGCACCGCCTTCACCGTCACCGTCGATCACATGTCCACCGGTACCGGTGTCAGCGCCGAAGACCGGGCTGCGACGGTTCGCGCCCTCGCATCCGAGACGACGGTGCCCGCCGACCTGCGACGGCCAGGCCATATCTTTCCGCTGCGTGCCCGAGAGGGTGGTGTCCTGGCTCGTGCAGGCCATACCGAGGCGACTGTCGACCTGCTTCGGCTCGCCGGGTCGGTGACGTGGGGGTGATCGGCGAGATCCTCGCCGAGGACGGGTCGATGCGCCGCGGTGCCGATCTGGTCGAATTCGCCCGTGAGCACAGTCTGCCGATGCTGCGCATCGCCGACCTGGTGCGGTATCGCACCGCGACCGAACCCTTCGTGGAACTCGTCGCCGAATCGACCATGCCCACCGAATTCGGTCAGTTTCGGGCGGTGGCTTTCCGTTCGATCCTCGACGGGACCGAGCATCTCGCACTGGTGATGGGTGACGTGGCAGCCGCTGGGCGCACGCAGGACGGTGTGCTGGTTCGGGTACACAGTGAATGCCTCACCGGTGACATCCTCGGATCCCTGCGCTGCGACTGCGGCGCCCAACTCGAACGAGCGCTCGCCGAGATCGCCCGCGAAGGATGCGGAGTGCTGGTGTACCTGCGGGGCCATGAAGGGCGCGGAATTGGACTCGCCCACAAAATCCGCGCCTATTCACTGCAGGAGCAGGGGCTCGACACTGTCGATGCCAACCGCGCGTTGGGTCTGCCCGACGACTCGCGGAGCTACGGAGTAGGTGCTCGCATCCTTGCCGACCTCGGCGTCCGTCGGATGCGGCTGATCACCAACAATCCGAGCAAACTCGGTGGGCTGGAAGGCTATTCAATCGAGATTGTGAGCAGAGTGTCGCTCCCCACCGTTATCACCACGCACAACGTGCGGTATCTACGCACGAAGCAGGCAAGAATGGGCCACGAACTCGACACCGAGATCCGTGATGTGATCGCCACCTAGCATGGCGGTAGATTGTGATTCTCGACAATACGGGGGGTGCAGTGATCGACCCGCGGAAGTGAGGACATGGCATGGCAGTGCTGCCGAGCACGGATACCGAGATGAGCAGACCGCATCCTGACGTTGCCGCCGAGACGATGTCGTCCCCGACCGGCCGGCCACGCGAACGCGACGTCATCACTGCCTTTGCCGAGATCACCGGCGAGGCCATCGGCGATGCCGATCTCGAACAGCTGCTGCGCTCGGTATGCGTAAAGCTCTGCAGGGTGACCGGGGTGTCCCGCTCGTCGCTCTACCTCAAGAAGCCTGGTGGTCGCTTCCGCGGTGCAGCTGGTCACTGCTCCGACGAAGGAGACATCACCGAGGCCGTCAAACGACAGGAGTCGGGCGTCGCCGGCGACCGGTTCAGTCGCGAGGTCATCGAAACCGGGCGGCCCGTGCTCATCAATGACGTCGCAAACGATCCGCGGCCACACCGGCGCACCATGGAACATTGGCGAGTCCGCGCCATGTTGGGCGTCCCGCTGGTGTTCGACGGTGAGGTCATCGGACTGCTCTTCGTCGACAACAAGGACCGCGAGCACGTCTACACCCAAGAAGACATCGAGATCGCTGAGATGTTTGCGCAGCTGAGTGCCCTCTTCATCAGCCAGGCGATGCTCAACGTCCGCCTGCGCAGTCAGGCGTCGGAAATTGCCCGCAGCCGCAACACGCTTGCGTACCTGGCCGACGTGCATCGCAAACTCACCAATGCCGTTCTCGAAGGCGCCGATATCCGTAGCATCGTGACACTGCTCAGTGAGCTGTCCGCCAAACCCGTCGTGCTCTACGACGAGGATTTCCGGGTACTCGCCTGGGCCGCTCCTCCTGCACTCGGGCTCGATCGTCCCCCGGTGATCTCGGATCAGATCCGCGCCATGCCGTCGGTCAAGGCAGAACTCGCTGCGCTGAGTCCGGAACGTCCATCCGCAGTGGTCCCGCTGACTCTGTCCGTGGGGCTCGGCCGCCGACACCTGATGTGCCGCCTCGTGATCGAAGGAAAACCCAGTGGCTACCTAGGCATCGTCGAGGTGGGCAGGTCGCTCGAAACTGTCGATACCAATCTCGCCGAACATGGAGCGACTGTACTTTCTCTGCAGATCCTGTCCGAACGTCGGCAGATCGAAACACAAGGGCAGGCCCGGGACGACTATCTGTCCGACCTCCTGCGCAATACCCGCGACAAGGAACACCTGCTGCGCCGGGGCCCACAGTTCGGAATAGATCTGACCCACCCCCACGTGATGGTCCGGTTCGCGCTCTCGGCAAATCTCCGAATGACGGCGTCAGCAGCACAGCGGCTCGTCACGCGCAGGTTTCGGGAGATCCTCGGCATCGATGAACCGGCGGCCGTCAAGCTGCCGGGAAGCATCATCGTGCTCGTGCCATTACCCGACGGCGGATCGGCCGAGGAACTATCCCGTCTGCGCGATCAGGTGTCCCTCGTACGGGCATCCCTGCAACCCGAACTGGCAACTTCGGTCACCGTCGTCTCGGGGCTCTGCCGTGAGGTCACAGACTTTCCGCAGGCCGCGCGTGAGATGCGGGAGGTTGCCGACATCGCGCATTCGTTCGAATGGTCCGAGGGTGTCCTCGATGTCACCGAACTCGGCTTGTTCCGGGTCGTCGTCAGCTCTGGTCGCGTCAAGGAAGCCGTCCGCTTCGCCCACGAATACGTACATGCAGTCAGAACCATCGACGACGGGGTGCTCCTCGAAACCTGGAGAGCCTTCGTCGCGGCCGAAGGCCGTGTGCAAGGTGCGGCCGTCACACTCGACGTGCACGAGAACACGGTGCGGTACAGAATGGGCAAGATCAAGGAACTGACCGGCTTGGACCCGACCAGCCTCGACGTATTGCTCTCGGCACGCCTGGCCTTCCAGATCCTCGACTTCGCAGCCCGCTGACCGGTATCGATACGCGTCCGACGAGCATTGTAGGAGTCTACAACCTCGTTCGAAACATGCAGTGCCACCGAAAGACACGGTCGATACGTTCTAATCATGCAGACCCACACCACAGACAACGACCTCCTCGGAGTCGATCTCACCGCCGTGCGGGACTGGATGGACGCTCAGGGCCTCGGCACCGGCAATCTCACCGCCGTGGCACCCATAGGCGGCGGAACCCAGAACATCATGCTCGGGTTCGAACGCTCCGAGACCCGGTACGTCCTACGTCGAGGGCCGACACATCTGCGCCCGCACTCGAATCGGATGATGTCACGAGAGATGACGCTGCTTCGGGCACTGTCCGATACCCCCGTCCCTCACCCTACGTTCGTCGCCGGGTGCGAGGACACCGCCGTACTGGGTGCGGTGTTCTACCTGATGCACGCTGTGGACGGCTACAACGCCGGCGAAAGCCTCTCCCCTGCCCACACGGCAGACCGCAACCTTCGGTATCGCATGGGCCTGGGAATGATCGACGCACTGACCGAAGTCGGCCGGATCGACCACACCGCGATCGGACTGACCGACTTCGGCCGGCCGGAAGGATTCCTCGAACGCCAAGTCGACCGGTGGAACAGCGAACTCGAGTCGTATACGCTCCTGCCCGGCTATCCCACAGTGCTGCTTCCCGGCGTCGATCGGATCGCGTCGTGGCTCGACGACAATCGTCCCCGCACCTGGACACCGGGCATCCTGCACGGCGACTACCACGTCTCCAACATCATGTTCGACCGCACCGAACCGACAGTGACGGCGATCGTCGACTGGGAGATGGCCACCATTGGTGACCCGTTGCTGGACTTGGGATGGATCTTCGCGATGTGGCCGGACACCGATGGCGGCGCCGACCTGCTGGAAAGCAGCCTCGCTGCAGCCGGTGGCCTGCCCACCCGTGCGGAACTACTAAACCGCTACGCTGCGAACACCGATCGTGATCTGCGTGCCATCGACTGGTACACCGCCCTGGCCGGTTTCAAGCTCGGCATCATCCTCGAAGGCACCTATGCCCGCGCCTGCTCCGGGCAGGCCTCCGCCGAGGTGGGTGACCGCCTCCACCGGTACGCACTCCAACTGTTCGACCGCACCCTTCGCTTTCTTTGACCGATCTCCTGATCGCCCGACCCGCCAATCGCCCACCGGAGGTACGAAACATGTCTTGGGACTTTTCCACCGAACCCGAGTTCCAGCAGAAGCTGGACTGGATGACCGTATTCGTGCGTGAGGAGATCCGACCGCTCGAAACACTCGAGCTGACGTGGCCGCAGCTACTGAAGGCGATCGCTCCCCTGCAGCGCGAGGTCAAAGCCCACCACCTCTGGGCCGCACACCTCGATCCCGAACTGGGCGGCCAGGGATACGGCCAGGTCAAGCTCGGCCTTATGCACGAGATCCTCGGTTCCTCGCCACTCGGGCCGCTCGTATTCGGTTGCCAGGCACCGGACTCCGGCAACGCGGAGATACTCGCCGCAGTGGGCACCGACGAGCAGAAGCGCCGCTGGCTCGATCCACTCCTGGCGGGCGAGAAATACTCGGCCTTCGCGCTCACCGAACCCGACAACGCCGGCGCCGACCCGGTGAACCTGCAGACCACCGCCGTACGAGACGGCGACAGCTGGGTCCTCAACGGGCACAAGTGGTTCATCAGCAACGCGTCGACC
Source organism: Rhodococcus sp. JCM 9791 (assembly GCA_001312645.1). Taxonomy (GTDB): domain Bacteria; phylum Actinomycetota; class Actinomycetes; order Mycobacteriales; family Mycobacteriaceae; genus Rhodococcus. The sequence goes on along the minus strand of BBEG01000167.1, from coordinate 3,486 downwards.
GCCGATTTCGTCATCGTCGTCGCCGTCACCGACCCCGACGCCGAGCGGCACCGCCGCGCTTCGCAGTTCATCATTCCGATCGATGCACCTGGTCTCGACGTAGTGCGCGATATCGCATCTATGGAGAACCCGTCACCTCGGGAGAACACCTACGGCTCGCACTGCGAGGTCGTGCTGCGGGATGTGCGGGTGGGCGCCGATGCGCTGCTCGGCAACCCCGGTGACGGATTCCTGATCTCCCAGAAGCGGCTCGGCCCTGGCCGAATCCACCACTGCATGCGGTGGATCGGCCAATCCAACCGCGCCTTCGACATGATGTGCGAACGCGCTACCTACCGTTTCGCGCACGGCAACGTCCTCGGTGAGAAGCAGACCGTTCGCAACTGGATCGCCGACTCCGCCGCCGAGATGCAGGCTCTACGCCTGATGACACTGCAGGCAGCGTGGTGATCGACACACAGGGACCAAGGCTGCCCGCAAGGAGATCGCGATGATCAAGTATTTCGGCGCAAAGATCCTGCACGACATCATCGACCGGTCCATCCAGGTCCACGGTTCGCTGGGATTCAGCTCGGATCTGCCCCTGGACTTCATGTACCGGGCGGCACGCGCGGCACGCCTCTACGACGGCCCGGACGAGGTGCACCGCGACACCGTCGCCAAGCTCGTCCTGCGTGACTACGAAGCACCGGCGGACCGGGTCCCGACCGAGCACGTGCCCACCCGTCGTCGCGCGGCGCAGGACCGATACGCCGACCTGTTCGACGAGGTGCTTGCCTAGGTCTGACACGGATCGAACTTTCCGGCTGATCGGCCGCGGCACTCGTCGGTCAGCGATAGAGATCGGCTCGAGCTCTGGGCGACCCATGAGCGCTGTTCTCACCCGTCGTTTCACCCTTCCTCGACAGGAAAAACCCTCGGCTCGGCGATAGCCTTCGAGTTCGACCCGGTTTCCCCCGACATCCGGGTCGAACAACGACGTCCCCACCATTGAACCCTGTCATGGTGGGGACGTTTGTTGTCTGCGCTCACGAAACCCACTGCGTCTTTCGCTCGGTCGCCGGAGAGACCCCCGAACACCGATTCGGTCACCCGAGGGTAGGAATCTCACTCTCGGTTTCACTTCGCGTCCGCCTTATCCCCTATCCCCGAATAGGCGCACGCCGTCTGCGCAGAGAAACGCCGGACAACTCATTCGCCCTGCTCCACTCGGGCGATGAACTTGACGATCCGACTGGCGCGACTCGAAGCGCTGGGCGCGGTGATGATCTGGTGGATGATCATGTAGCGCCGACCGCGATCCAACTCGGCAAACCTCATCGACGCAATCGGGGATCGCTCCAATGCCGATACGAGGTCGGCGGGCACCTCGGCCGCCGCCGGACCGGGGTATGCCCGCTCCCAGCGTCCGTCGGCTTTCGCTCGCTCCACCTCGGAAAGTCCACGGGCTCGCATTCTCCCCGACGCGATCAGATCGGCGACGAACTCGACGTTTCGTCGCGACCAGATCGAGCGGGCTCGACGTGGAGTGAAGAGTTGCTGAAAAGTAGTGTCATCCAACGTGTTGCGGCGTCCGTCGATCCAGCCGCTGCACAGGGCTTCCTGCAATGCCTCGGCATAGGACAGCATCGTCGGTTCTGTGGTGCCCTTCTTGGCCAGGACCAACCGCACGCCGTCGGACGAGCCTCATTCTCATCCAGCCACGCTCGCCACGCGGCGACATCGGGGACGACCAATTGCGCCGGCAGGTTCTGGTGTTTCATAAGACCACCCTCGCACCCATTGCGGTCAATTACCGTCCTATTTCCAGCGACTGATCCCCCACCTCTGATCCCTTGGCCGCGCTCGAAGAACGAGCTCGCTTCCGATGCAGGAAGGGGCGGTAGTGAACGGGCCGCCGCCGGGATCACGGACGGTCGGAAAGCCGAACGGCCCGAGCAGCCGATGGCCGGTCGGTGCTCCGCCGATCGCAGTCACTCGAATTCGTGATGCCTGCTCGCGAATCGCCGGATGGCGTCCCCACCGACCACTAGGCTGACGAACGACCCGCCCCTTCGACCGAAGGCGAACAATGCATGTAACTCCCCTCGCCTGGGGATTGACGATTGCTGTGATCGTCGCCCTGCTCGCCTTCGACTACTTCGCGCACGTCCGCAAGGCCCACACGCCAACGTTGAAAGAATCGGCGATCTGGTCTTCGATCTACGTCGGCTTCGCCCTCGTCTTCGGCGTCGTAGTATTCGTCTTCGGTGGCACTGCGATGGGTTCGGAGTATTTCGCGGGTTACGTGACGGAGAAGGCGTTGTCGGTGGACAACCTCTTCGTCTTCCTGATCATCATGTCCAGCTTCCGGGTACCACGAGACGACCAGCAGAAAGTGCTTCTGTTCGGCATCGTGTTCTCACTCTTCGCCAGAACGGCATTCATCTTTCTCGGTGCGACACTGATCAATTCATTCGCCTGGGTCTTCTACATATTCGGGCTGATCCTTCTCGTCACTGCCGGCAACATGCTGCGGCCCGAAACCGAAGAGTCGCATACGGCAGAGAACTTCATCATCCGCCTCGCCAGGAGGTTTCTCCACACCAGCGAGCACTACGACGGCGACAAACTGTTCACCGTCGAAAACGGCAAGCGGGCCCTGACGCCGATGCTGCTCGTGATGGTCGCCATCGGCGGCACCGACCTCCTGTTTGCACTCGACTCCATCCCCGCGATCTTCGGCCTGACCCAGAACGTGTTCATCGTGTTCACGGCCACCGCCTTCTCACTGATGGGTCTTCGTCAGCTGTACTTCCTCCTCGACGGGCTGCTCGACCGCCTCATCTACCTGTCGTTCGGACTCGCAGCCATCCTCGCCTTCATCGGCGTGAAACTCATCCTGCACGCACTCCACGAGAACAATCTGCCGTTCGTCAACCACGGCGAACCTGTGCACGTGGTGGAGATCGGGACGGAAACCTCACTGGCCGTCATCCTCGCCGTGCTCGTCGTCACCGTCATCGCCTCGCTGACCAGTGAGCGGGGCAAGGCACAGTCCGCGATCGCCGGCGCGAGACGTCTCGCCACCAACTACACCGACCTCGATTACACGTCGAGCAAGGAAGAGCGCGAACGCATCTATGCCAAGTTGATCGACAAGGAGGACCGGGTGAAGGCGCTCGCGCCGAAGTACCGGCAGGAGGCGCGGGAAGAGGCCGGGCTGTTGGATCTCATCCGACGTGCCCACGCGGAGCACGACGCCTTCCTCAACCAGTGAGTGTGGAGGTACTTGCGTTCGACCGAGGCAATCGCCCGGTCGTCGACGACGAGGCCGTAGTCGCCACACGGAAGTACACGAGTGACGGTGGCGCGCGGCGGTTCAAATGTCGGCTCACCTGGACCGCGGACGCACGATTGCGGCCCGGTTGCCCACGAAGTCGAGGTTTCACATAGAGTGGCCGTGGCCCCCTTGCTCTCCCCCAGCCGGGGGCCCCCGCCCGCGCC
>BBEG01000166.1 GCA_001312645.1 Rhodococcus sp. JCM 9791 | reverse complement strand
GGCGTCGGTCGGGTTGCCCTTCACGATCCGGATGGCGGGCGCGTCGGGGGTCGCTGCCGACTCGGCGTCTGTGGTCGCCGAGGTGTCGGAGTCCTCGAGGGCACCGTCGGTCACGGCGGTCAGCTCTGCGTCAGTGATGATCTTTTCCTCGGTCAGCGCGGTCACAGCGGAATGTTCCCATGCTTCTTCGGCGGGAGCGAGACCATCTTGCGCTCGAGCAGGCGCAGGGCGGACACGATCTGGCCGCGGGTGTGCGACGGCGGGATGACCGCATCGACATAACCGCGCTCTGCTGCGACGTACGGGTTCACGAGAGTGTCCTCGTACTCGTTCTGCAGCTCGAGGCGCAGTGCCTCGACGTCTGCACCGTTCGCAGCGGCATCCTTGAGCTTGCCGCGGTACACGAACCCGACGGCACCCGATGCGCCCATGACTGCGATCTGCGCGGTCGGCCACGCGAGGTTGACGTCGCGCCCATGTGCTTCGAACCCATCACGTCGTACGCGCCGCCGTAGGCTTGCGGGTGATGACGGTGATCTTGCCGACAGTCGCCTCGCCGTATGCGTACAGGAGCTTCGCGCCGCGGCGGATGATGCCGTTGTATTCCTGCTCGGTGCCGGGCAGGAAGCCCGGGACGTCGACCAGCGTGATGATCGGAACATTGAACGCGTCGCAGGTGCGGACGAAGCGTGCAGCCTTCTCGGAGGCGTCGATGTCGAGGCAGCCGGCGAACTGCATCGGCTGGTTGGCGACGATGCCAACGCTGCGGCCGTCGACGCGACCGAAGCCCACGATGACGTTCTGGGCGCGCTCGGCCTGAACCTCGAGGAATTCGTCGTCGTCGAGCAGACGACGGATGACCTCGTGCATGTCGTAAGGCTGGTTCGCCGAATCCGGGATGATCGTGTCGAGCTCGAGATCCTCCTCGGTGAGCGAGTCCTCGATGGATCCGGCGATCGGGTCGGTCGGTGCCATGCGCGGTGCCGCGGCCTGGTTGTTCGACGGCAGGTAGGAGAGCAGATCCTTGACGTAGTCGAGGGCGTCCTGCTCGTCGCTTCCGACGTAGTGGGCGACACCCGACTTGACCATGTGGGTGTGGGCGCCACCGAGGTCTTCCATGGTGACGTCTTCGCCGGTGACGGTCTTGATGACGTCGGGGCCGGTGACGAACATCTGGCTGGTCTGGTCGACCATCACCACGAAGTCGGTCAGGGCGGGGGAGTAGACGTGACCACCGGCAGCGGGGCCCATGATCAGCGAGATCTGCGGGATCACACCGGAGGCCTGCACGTTGCGGTGGAAGATCTCGCCGTAGAGGCCGAGGGAGACGACGCCTTCCTGGATGCGGGCGCCGGCGCCTTCGTTGATGCCGACCAGCGGTCGGCCGGTGCGTAGCGCCAGGTCCATGACCTTGACGATCTTCTCGCCGTAGACCTCGCCGAGGCTGCCGCCGAAGACTGTCGCGTCCTGGGAGAACACGCAGACGTCGCGGCCGTCGACGGTGCCGTAGCCGGTGACGACGCCGTCGCCGATGGGACGGTTGTCGGCGAGGCCGAAGTTGGTGCTGCGGTGGCGGGCGAGCGCATCGATTTCGACGAACGAGCCCTCGTCGAGGAGCGCGGTGATGCGCTCACGGGCGGTCATCTTGCCCTTGGCGTGGACCTTCTCGATGGCTGCTTCACCGACCGGAGCCTGTGCCTTGGCCTGGCGTTCGCGCAGGTCTGCCAGCTTGCCGGCGGTGGTGTGGATATCGGGCGTACTCGCCGCCTCGGGCGCGGACGGCTCCTGGACAGTGGTCATGGGCAGTCAGCTTAGCGATCGTCAATCTGCACCGCCGCACGGAGGTCCGCTCACGTTGAATTATTGAACTGGAGCTACCGACCAGTAGTTGTTTTCGGCCACTTTAGGCTGGGCTCATGCCCCGCAACCCCGAATTGCCGAATGATTCCGAACTGCGTATTCCGCTCGACGTGTCGCGCCTACGGCATGCGCTGGTGGATGGTGCAGAAGGCGATGCCGGGTTCTACGAACGCCTCGACGTCATCGACGAGACAGGGTCGACGAACGCCGATCTGCTCGCCGAGGCCACATTCGGCGACCGCCGGGTCCTGCTCGCAGAGTTCCAGAGCGGAGGACGCGGACGGCACTCGCGCGCCTGGAACGGAATTCCCCGGGCCCAGGTCATCGTGTCGGTGCTGCTGAAACTGCCCGGTGTCGCCCTTCCGGATCTCGGTTGGCTTCCGCTGCTCACCGGCATCGCGACGGTCGACGCCGTCCGCGAGGTCACCGGCGTCCCGGCCGAGCTCAAATGGCCCAACGACGTTCTGGTCGGGGGCCGTAAGCTCGCCGGGATCCTCGTCGAGGTCGCGTCGACAGCCCCGGTTCCCACGGTTGTCGTCGGTGTCGGGCTCAACGTCACACTCACCGAGGACGAACTGCCGGTGCCGACGGCAACCTCACTTCTGCTCGCCGGTGCCGACGAACTCGATCGCACGAGGCTCGCGGAGGCTCTGCTCGCCTCGTTCGGTGAACGCATCCGACAGTGGGAACAGCACGGCTGGGATCCCACGGCCGCTGCCGACGCTTACCGGGATCGGTGCAGCACCATCGGTCGGCGGGTGCGCGCGATCCTGCCCGGCGACACGGAACTGCACGGGGTCGCCATCAACATCGACGAACAGGGCCGCATCGTCATCGCGCCGGACGGGGAAGGCGAGCCCGTTGCAGTCGCTGCAGGCGACATCACGCACCTGCGGCCGATGTAGACGGGTATGCCATCGTGGTGCCCATGGGATACCCGGAGGACGCGCTCGCACCGGATGAGAACCTGCTGCTCCACCGTCATCCACACGCGAAGATGCTGATCGTTCCGGTCATCGTCTTCCTACTGGCCACGGCTGTGGCCGGGTTCCTCGTCGGGCTCGCGCAGACCCGCCTCGACAGTGGTGCCTCCGTGGTCCTGGTCGTCGCGGTCCTGGTGTTGTGGGCGATCCTGGTGGGGTGGCGGTGCCTCGTCCCGTTGATCCGGTGGCTGACCACACATTTCATCGTCACCGATCGGCGGGTACTCGTGCGCCAGGGCGTGATCACCCATTCCGGTATCGACATTCCGATGGGGCGGATCAGCAACGTGCAGTTCCGGCACGGACTCGTCGACCGGCTCCTGCGCACAGGCACGCTCGTCGTGGTCTCGGCCGCCGACGACCCACTCGAGTTCGACGACATCCCCGATGTCCAGAAGGTCCACACACTGCTGTACCGGACGGCGTTCGACGTGCAGGACGGTTCCTCCGCCGACCGTTCCGCCGCGCAACCCTCCGGCGACGGTGAGAGACATCGCAAGGCGTGGTGACTGGCGTGGTGATCCGGTTTCCCACCGGTCTGTCCGTAGGCTGAGCGAGTGACTGCCGTTCTGCTAGCGGAAGACGATGAAGCCATCGCTGCGCCTCTGTCCCGTGCCCTCGGGCGCGAGGGCTACGAGGTGACCGTCGAGGCCACCGGTCCGAGTGCGCTCGAACAAGCGCTCTCCGGAGACTACGAGTTGTTGATCCTCGACCTCGGGTTGCCGGGCATGGACGGCCTCGAAGTATGCCGTCAGATCAGAGCGAACCGGTCCGACCTGGCAGTGCTGATGCTCACCGCGCGCACCGACGAGGTCGACTTCGTAGTGGGTCTCGATGCCGGCGCCGACGACTATGTCGGCAAGCGTTCCGGCTCGCCGAACTGATGGCGCGGGTACGCGCGCTGCTGCGCCGCCGCGGTGGCGGTGAGACGGACGAAGTCGTCGAGGTCTCCGGCATTCGTCTCGAGCACGCGGCCCGGCGGGTTCTCGTCGACGGCTCCGAGGTCACCCTCGCCAACAAGGAATACGAACTCCTGCGCGTCCTGCTCGAACACGCCGGTCAAGTCGTGTCACGCGACGCGATCCTCGACGAGGTCTGGGGCGACGCCGACCTCCGTGGTTCGAAGACCCTCGACATGCACATGTCGTGGCTGCGCCGGAAGATCGGCGACGAGGGGCCCGCGGGGGAACGACGCATCGCGACCGTGCGGGGCGTCGGTTTCCGGCTGAACACCGACTAGAAGGGTCGCGACGGTGCGCAGGCGCATCCTCAATGCCGTCCTGGCTGCGGTTCTGCTCGTCGCACTTCTGCTCGGGCTTCCCCTTGCGTTCACCGCCTACCTGTTCGTGGAGGACACCACGCGCCGAGACCTTCGGGATCGGCTCGAGCGGATGTCCGACGAGATCATCGCGCAGGAAGGTACCGACGGCCTCGTGGTCGGCGGACTCGATACCAGTTCGCTGCGACTGCTCGTACCCGACGGTGGGCGGGTGGTCGTCGTGTATCCCACTCCGGAGAACGAGGCGGCGCGCCTGGACATCGGTGACGTCACCCCGACGAACCCTCTCGTCGAATCCCTGTCGATGGGTACCTCGGGGTCGCTGCGGGTCGAGGCCCCTTCCGAGGGAATGCGCATCCTGCAGCGGCAGGTGCTCGCCGCGGTCGGATTCCTCGTGCTGCTGTCGGTTGCGGTGGGTGCACTGGTCGCGGTGGCCACCGCCAGACGGCTCGCCTTCCCACTACGCGACGTCGCTGCGCGTGCAGCAAGGCTCGCCGAGGGCGACTTCAAACCGGTGCCGCAGCGTCATTCCATCGTCGAGCTCGACCGGGTCTCCGATGTGCTCGACTCCGCCGCGGTGGAGATTTCGGGCCGACTGCAACGCGAGCATTCGCTGGTCGCGACGTCTCTCATCAACTCCGCTCCCGCATGACGGCGATCAGATTACGGCTCGACGAACTGTCCACACACGAGGACCCGATGGTGGTCGAGGAGGCCGAGGCCGCGATGGCCCAGGTCGATCGCCTCACCGCGGCCATCGACGGGCTGGTTCGTCAGTCGAGGAACAGCGGCGCCGAACTGCGCACCGAGGTGTCGGTGGTGGGGGAACTGGCAGGTGTGATCGCGGATTGGCGAGGGCCCTATCAGGATGCGGGCCGCGAACTACTGCTCCGAGGTGACCCTGCTCTGCGCTCGTCCGTGACGGCCTCGCGTCTCCGGGAAGCAGTAGCAGTTCTCGTCGACAACGCGCTTGCTCACGGAGGGGGGACCTGCACGGTCGCCGTTCGGCAGGTTGCGATGCGCGGGGATTCGACGGTGTGCGTCGAAGTCAGTGATGAAGGGGAAGGCGTCAGCGACGACCTCGTGCCGCACATCTTCGAACGAGGTTTCTCCGGTCGAGGATCCACGGGTGTCGGTCTGGCCCTCGCCCGCGCCCTCGCGGAAGCGGACGGTGGACGCCTGGAACTGCAGCGGCGCAGACCCGCGCTGTTCGCGATGTTCCTCGGCGCGGCGCGCGACTGGACTTCGGTGTACCTGGACGGAGTCCGGGAACCGAGGTGAGGGAGTGCGATCAGGTCCGGTCGAGGTCGGGTGTGTCGAGATCATCGATGGTGTTCGTTTCCGGCACAGTTTCCTCAGGGAACACGAACCTCTTGAAACAGTAGAAGCGGAAGAACATCTGCAGCACATTTCCGATGACGTATGCGCTCACGAAGTCGGCGATGTTCTCGACGGCGAGACTGACCTCGGGCACACGCAGGTTGAACACGTAACTCGAAATCCACAGCGGAATGAAGCTGAGGACCACACCGATACCACTCACGAAGAAGAACAGGAACGCTTCGTGCGTGCGCTCCCGCCCGCCACGGTTCCGGAACGACCATTCGCGGTTGAGGATGTACGAGCAGATCACCGCAACGACGCCGCCGATGATCTTCGCAGTGACAGGTTTCTCGGAGAGGACCGTCAGCTTCAAGGTGTAGAAGATCCCGGAGTCGATCAGGAATGTCGTACCTCCGACGATCGCGAACTTGATCAGTTCGCGGTGACGCAGCATCAACTCCCGTAATGGTGCGGGAAAATGGCTCAGAGCATCATCGACGACGGACACTCGGCCGAGTCTACGAAACCCGGAGCGATTTCTACGAACCACAGCGAAAATTTTCAGACTTACCACAGAAAAGTGACGATTCGGAATGTTCGTCCCGAAATGTTCACCGCATTGCCACGTGCCGGCGGCTCACCGCGGTGACATGTGGTGGCTCACCGCCGTGTCACGGCGGCGCTCCTCGCTGTGACACCATTGTCAGCTGTGACCGGCAGACCTGACTCGCCCCCCAGATCCGATTCCCCCCGCGCACTGACGGGCGGGATGCCCGTGGTGACGATGATCGGCGGTGGCCAGCTCGCGCGGATGACGCATCAGGCTGCGATCGCGCTCGGCCAGACGCTGCGTGTACTCGCGGGCAGTGAGGACGAACCGGCCGCTCGGGTGAGCCCCGACGTCGTGATCGGCAGCCATGACGATCTCGACGCACTGCGTCGCGCCGCCACGGGTGCCCATGCCCTGACCTTCGACCACGAGGCGTCCCCACCGAGCACCTCGAAGTCCTGCAGCGCGAGGGCGTCGCTGTGCTGCCTCCGCCGCAGGCGCTGATCTTCGCGCAGGACAAGATCGCGATGCGCAAGCGGCTCGGAGCGTTCGGTGCGCCCATGCCGAAGTTCGCGGAGATCACCTCGACCGACGACCTCGTCGCGGCACGGGAACACCTCGGATGGCCGTTCGTGCTCAAGGCCGCCCGCGGCGGGTACGACGGCCGCGGGGTGTGGATCGTCGACGACGAGACCGAACTCGAGCGGATCGTCGCAGAACAACTCGACCGCGGTGTGCCGCTGCTCGCGGAGGAGAAGGTCGCGTGGCGTCGGGAGTTGTCGGCGATGGTCGCCCGCTCGCCGTTCGGGCAGGGTGCAAGCTGGCCCGTCGTGGAGACCGTGCAACGAGACGGCCAGTGCTCCGTCGTGATCGCACCCGCACCGAACCTGCCTGCGGACGTCGCGGTCGCGGCCGAACAACTTGCGTTGCGGATCGCAGGCGAGCTCGGCGTGGTGGGCGTGATAGCCGTCGAACTGTTCGAGACGCAGGCCGGCGAGCTGATCGTCAACGAACTCGCGATGCGCCCCCACAACTCAGGCCACTGGGGCATGGACGGTGCACGAACGGGCCAGTTCGAGCAGCACCTGCGCGCCGTGCTCGACTACCCGCTCGGCGACACGACACCCCTCGCGCCTGTGGTCGTGATGGCGAACGTTCTGGGCGCGGCGGAAGCTCCGGCGATGAGCATGGACGAGCGGCTGCATCACTTGTTCGCCCGGATGCCTGATGCGCGCGTCCATCTCTACGGCAAGGGTGAACGCAAGGACCGCAAGATCGGGCACGTCAATCTGCTCGGCGACCAGACCGGCTCGCTCGACGACGCCGAGTACGTTGCTGCGGTCCGGGAACGCGCAGAGCGCGCCGCGCACTGGCTCTCGCACGCAGAATGGACCGACGGCTGGAACGAACACACGGGAGAAGGACAGTGACAGACGCCACGCAAGGGGCACAGGTCGGCCTGATCATGGGCAGCGACTCGGATTGGCCCACCATGGAGGCCGCCGCCGAGGCGCTCGCCGAGTTCGGGATCCGATTCGAGGTCGGGGTCGTCTCCGCGCACCGGACGCCGCAGCGGATGCTCGACTACGCGAAGGACGCCGCGGGTCGCGGGATCAAGGTCATCATCGCGGGGGCGGGCGGTGCTGCACACCTGCCGGGGATGGTGGCGTCGGCGACCCCGCTGCCCGTGATCGGTGTGCCCGTTCCGTTGAAGTACCTCGACGGAATGGACTCACTGCTGTCGATCGTGCAGATGCCGGCGGGTGTCCCCGTCGCGACGGTGTCGATCGGTGGAGCCCGCAATGCGGGCCTGCTCGCCGCTCGCATCCTCGGAGCATCCGAGCCGGCGCTGCGTGAGCAGATGGAGCGGTTCCAGGCCGGACTCGAGAGCATGGTTCTGGAGAAGGACGCGGCGTTGCGGCAGAAGCTGCTCGGCTGACGGTGTGATCCGTGCAGACCACCTCGATGATCGAACGTTGGCAACGGTGGAGTCGTGCCCGCGTGCTCGTTGTCGACTCGGTCGTCGCCGGCCTCGTTGCGGCGTTCGGATTGCTCATCGTCGTGACCTCGGCTCTGGCGTGGAGTGATGCGGCACTCGTCCTCGCGCTGAGTGTGCCGCTCGCGTGGCGCCGTACCTTTCCGGTGCTCGCGGGTGCGGTCGTGGCCGCCGCGGCATTCGGTCATCTCGCAGTCTCGTCGGACATGTCGCCGGTGGCGCCGGTCGCGGTGCCTGTTGCGGTGTATGCGCTCGCCGCCTATGCACCGCGTCCGTGGGCGAACATAGCTCTGGTGGTGGCCGTGACCGGGGGAGCGCTCGCCGGGATCAGCTTCTTCGGACGGTACGAAGGGCGGACACTGTTCGACACGGTGTCTTCCGCGATGATGGTGGCCCTGTTCGTCGGCGGGGTGTGGGCGTTCGGTCGTCTCCGGGGCCTGCGGGTGCGGGAGATGGAGGCCCTCACCGAACGTAATCGGCTGCTCGAGGTCGAACGGCTCAAGGAAGCGGAACTCGCGGCGACCCAGGAACGGACCGCATCGCGCGGGAGATGCACGACATCGTGGCGCATTCGCTCACTGCGATCATTGCGCAGGCAGACGGTGTCGGTACGCAGCGTCGGCCGACCCGAATGCTGCGGCCACCGCACTCACGACGATCTCGGAAGCGGGTCGACAGGCGTTGACCGACATGCGATCGCTTCTGTCGGTGCTGAGGGAGGATGCGCCGCGTGAATTCACCACGACACCGGGTATCGGCGACATCCCCACGCTCGTCGAGCAGATGTGTACGAGCGGCCTGGAGGTGACGCTCGCTGTGACAGGGAGAGTCGTCATGTCGCCGACGGCCTGGGACTGTCCGTCTACCGGATCGTGCAGGAATCCCTCACGAACGTCCTCAAACATGCCGGGCCCCGCGCCCATACCCATGTGACTCTCGACTGGCGCGCCGACACGCTCGTCGTCGAGATAGTCGACGACGGTCGTGGTGCCGCCGCGCTCGTGGAAGCACGGCCGGGGGGACAGGGGCTGACCGGAATCGAAGAGCGTGCCCGGCTGCACGGCGGTCGCTCGATCACTGGGCCCCGGGACGGCGGTGGCTATCGTGTCCGCGCCGAACTCCCGGCATAGGCTGGTGGACGTGACCGAACCCGCCGACCCCATTCGCGTCGCTCTCGTCGACGATCAGCAACTCGTCCGCGCGGGCTTCCGTATGGTGCTCGAGTCGCAACCCGACATCGAGGTGGTGGCCGAGGCCTCCGACGGTGAGGCAGCGGTCGCCGAACTCGGTCGGGTGCGCGCCGACGTGGTCCTGATGGATGTCCAGATGCCGCGGCTCGATGGGATCTCGGCGACCCGCACGCTCCTCCGTTCTCCGGGCGCTCCGAAAGTCGTCGTGCTCACCACCTTCGACAACGACGAGTACGTCGTGCAGGCAATCGCTGCCGGCGCCAGTGGTTTCCTCCTCAAGGACGCCCTTCCCGAAGACCTCCTGGAAGCGGTGCGGACGGTGCATCGGGGTGACGCAGTCATGGCCCCGCGCGCGACACGTCACCTGCTGCAGCATGTTTCGCCTCTTCTGGGCGTGGGAAGCTCGTCGTCGTCCGTGTCCGTGGAGGTACCGGACGATCTCACGCCCCGTGAACTCGAAGTCCTCGTGGCGATGGCGCACGGCCTGACGAACAGCGAGCTCGCCGATCGATTCGTGCTGTCGGCCGCGACCGTGAAGACCATGTGGGACGTGTTCTCGCCAAGACGGGTTCGCGCGACCGCGTGCAGGCGGTCCTGTTCGCGTTCCGCGCCGGTCTGGTACGGCCGGACGAGCTGCTCGGCGCAGGACAGTAGGACCGGGCTCCTACTCGCATCGCGGTCTCGTCCTACCCGGGTATGACAGTCGCGGCAGCAGGATCGCGCCGCACTCCGATGTGCCGGTGCCTCAATATTTCTACGGTCGATGTATGACTTCGACCAGTTCATTCGTTCCTGCCTGTTCCGCCGAGGATGTCGTGCGTGTCTACGGACGCGGAGACGCCGAGGTGCGTGCCCTCGACGGGGTTTCCGTCGAATTCGAGAGGGGGCGCTTCACGGCGATCATGGGCCCGTCCGGCTCGGGTAAATCAACACTCATGCATGCCCTCGCCGGACTCGACGGCATCGACTCCGGCCGTGTGGTTCTTCACGGTGAGGGTCGCCGAGAGAACGTCGAGGTCAGCGCAGCCCCGGATGCGGTGCTTACCGGATTACGTCGCGACCGTATCGGTTTCGTGTTCCAAGCGTTCAACCTGCTGCCGGTGCTCACCGCCCGCGACAACGTGCTGCTGCCGATGCGACTCGCAGGTACGCGGCCGTCCCCGGAATGGTTCGACGAGGTGACCGGTCGTCTCGGCCTGACCGATCGTCTCGACCATCTGCCACACGAGATGTCCGGTGGGCAACAGCAGCGTGTCGCTGTCGCGCGAGCGTTGCTGCCGCAACCCGACGTCATCTTCGCCGACGAGCCGACCGGCAATCTCGACTCGCAGGCGGGTGCGGAGGTGTTGTCGATGCTGCGGTCGAGCGTGCGGGAAACCGGCCAGACCGTGGTGATGGTGACGCACGACCCCGTTGCGGCGTCGTACTCGGACCGTGTCGTTCTGCTCGCGGACGGTCATCTGGCCGGGGAGATCGCGCACCCCACCGCGGATTCCGTCATCGACACGATGCGTGCGCTGAGCGTTGCCGGGACGGCGGTCCCGGCGCGATGAGGCATCTTGTTCTGGCGCAGGCACGCGCCCACCGAGGACGGTACGTCGCGACGGCGCTCGCGGTGATCGTCGCGGTGGCCTTCGTCGTGCTGACTCTCGTGCTCAGTGACACCGTCAGCGCGTCGATCACGAAATCGACCGCGGCGCAATACGACGCGTTGCCGCAGTGGTGACACCCGGGGGGCCCGATACGGATCCCGATCGGACGCTGTCCGAAGCCGGGGCAGCGCCGGGTGTGCGCGCGACCGCCCTCGACGTGACCGGTCGCGTCCGGCTCGTCGACGCGAACGGCACATCCGGTACGGTACCGCGGCCACGATCGCATCCGACGAGTCGATGCGCTGGCAGAGACTTGCGGATGGACGATGGCCCGTCGGCGTCGCAGAGGTAGCGGTGGGCTCGTCGTCGGAACGTGCGATCGGGGACACCGTGACGGTCGCCGATCTGTCCGGAGCGACGCCACCGGTGACCGCGACGATCGTCGGCGTCGTGGACGTGGCCGGTTCACCATTCGCGATGGATTCGGGCCGGATCTTCGGTGATGTCGCACAGGTACGAACGTGGACCGGAGCGTCCGTGGACTGGGAGATACGTGTCGCGGGTGACGGTGACGCGGTGCGCGACGCGGTGGCACTAGCGGTGCCGGGGGCGAGGTGGTCGTGCGGGTGGAGGCGCGTGCCACCGAAGCGGCGACGCGTACGTCGGGGACATCTCGTTGCTGCGCAACGTCCTGCTGTGCTTCGCTGCGATCGCGGTGGTCGTCGCGGGACTCGTCATCGCGAACACGTTTGCGGTGCTGCTTGCGGCACGGACCCGCGAGCTGGCGCTCATGCGGTGCGTCGCGTCACCGCCTCTCAGGTGCGGCGCAGCGTACGAGGCGAGGCTCTGATCGTCGGCTTCGTCTCCGCCGTTCTCGGAGTGCTCGCCGGTTGCGGCCTCGCTGCGGGTGTCGTTGCGGGCGCCCGCGCAGCGGATGCTCCGCTTCCGCTCACGTCGATCTCCGTGACGATCACGACGATTGTCGCCGGGCTCGTCCTGGGAACGGTTGTCACGGTGCTCGCGGCCAACGGCGCAGCGCGG
>BBEG01000165.1 GCA_001312645.1 Rhodococcus sp. JCM 9791 | reverse complement strand
GGCCGGCAGCACGGTGTGGGATCTCTACGGCGGGGTCGGCGTGTTCGCGGCGGCGGTGGCGACCAGGTCGGTGTATCCGGATGGGTCGAGTCGGTGGAGTCGTCGCGTCAGGCGGTGGACGACGGCGCGGAGGCGCTCGCAGACCTGTCTCAGGTGTCGTTCCGGCACGGGCGGGTCGAGCGTGTCATCGGTGCACTCGCGGCCCCCGACGTGGTGATCCTCGATCCGCCGCGCGCCGGTGCAGGCAAGGACGTCGTTGCTGCGATCGCAGATGCGGCGCCTCGGCGGGTGATCCATCTCGGTTGCGATCCGGCGTCGTTCGGTCGTGATGTGGGTCTTTATCGCGCGCAAGGATACGAGCTGGCGGACCTGCGCGCATTTGCTGCATTCCCGTCGACGCACCACGTGGAGTGCCTCGCGCTGTTCACGCGCTGACGTCTTCTCCGTCCGGATTCCGGACTGTCCGATTCGCGAAGTAATTGCTTGCGGCATGCAACTAACTGTATAGTTGCATGCCGCAAGCAATTGATTCTCGAATTTCGGAGGTCCGCGTGACTGCTGTTCAACCCGACACGGTGCACGCGCTCGCCGACTCGATTTTCCTCTTCGGCCGAACCTGCGTGCCGCGCTGACACAGAGCGAGCCGGATCTGCTCCCCAACGCGCTCGCCAGTGTGCTCTTTCTGCTGGCCCGCACAGGGCAATGTCGTCCGAGTGCGCTGGCCGCCGAAATGCATGTCGGTCAGTCTTCGCTCAGCCGGCACATCGGTGAACTCGTAGACCGAGGGTTCATAGACAGGCATTCCGACCCCGACGACAAACGGGCACACCTGGTGTCCTGTTCGCCGGAAGGGCTCGACATGCTCGCAGCCATTCGTGCCCGGCGCACCGAACGGCTGGCCACCCAACTGGACGACTGGAGCGAGGCGCAGGTTGCCGACGCTCTCGAAGTCATCGCCCGGCTCGACGCTGCCCTGAGCCCCATAGCCGCCAACGACGCGGCCGCCACCACCAACGTCCAAAGGAACTGTTCATGAGTACAACCGCCGTCACGGACGGTGCTTCGACGCCGCCCGGCCCCGATCCGGATTCCGACTCGCTGTTGACCCATCGCGAGATCCTCACGGTCCTCGCCGGCCTTCTCGCCGCATTGTTCACCGCGCTGCTCAGCAGCACGATCGTGTCGACCGCCCTTCCGACGATCATCGCGGATCTGAAGGGAACTCAGACCCAGTACGCCTGGGTGATCACCACGGCGCTGCTCGCCAACGCTGCGTCCACCCCGATCTGGGGCAAGCTGTCCGACCTGTTCAACAAGAAGCTTCTCGTCCAGCTGTCGATCCTGATCTTCGTCGGAGGATCGGTGCTCGCCGGCCTCTCGCAGGACGTCACGGTGCTCCTCGGTGCTCGCGTCATCCAGGGCATCGGGATGGGTGGTCTGACCGCGCTGGTCGTGGCCATCATCGGCAGCATCATCCCGCCGCGTGAACGTGGTCGTTACTCCGGCTACATGGGGGCCGTGATGGCTGTCGCCATGTCGGGCGGTCCGGTGCTCGGTGGCGTGATCGTCGACAGCCGCTCGGGTGGCGCTGGTGCTTCTACGTGTGCGTCCCTCTCGCTGTCATCGCGTTGGTGCTCCTGCAGCGCACCCTGAAGGTGGCGACGGAACGCAAGAAGAATGTGAAGATCGACTGGTTCGGTGCGACCTTGATCACCGCCGGTGTGAGCGTTCTGCTCATCTGGGTGTCGTTCGCAGGCAAGGAAGGCTACTACGAGTGGTTCTCCCTCGAGTCCGCCGCCTACGTCGTCGCAGGTCTGGCACTGCTCGCCGCGACCGTGTTCGTGGAGTCGAAGGTTGCGGATCCGATCATCCCGCTGAAGATCATCACCGAACGTACGACCGCGCTGGCGATCGTCGCGTCGATCGCCGTCGGAGTCGGCCTGTTCGGTGCCACCACATTCCTCACCCAGTACTTCCAGACGGCTCGCAGCTTCAGCCCGACCGCGGCGGGTCTGCTCACCATCCGATGGTCGTGGGCACGCTGGTGTCGTCGACCTGTCGGGACAGCTGATCACGCGGTTCGGTCAGTGGAAGCCGTTCATCGTCGGCGGCGCTGTGCTCCAGTTCATCGGATTCGCGCTCCTCGGCACTATCGATCACACCACCTCGCTCGTCGTCATCGGCATCTACATCGCGATCGTGGGCCTCGGCACAGGCATGCTGATGCAGAATCTCGTCCTCGCAGTGCAGAACACCGTGAGCGTGAAGAACATCGGCGCGGCGAGCAGCTCGGTCGCGTTCTTCCGTACGTTCGGTGGCGCCATCGGTGTGTCGATCCTGGGTTCGATCCTCGCAGCGCGTGTCTCCACCCTCTCCTCCGACGGATTCGCGAAGCTCGGAATCGACACCTCGGCATCGGGTGGTGGCAGTGCCAATCTGGATCTCGACGCCCTCCCCGCGCCGGTCGCGGAGGTCGTGCATACGGCCTACGGAGACGCCACGGGTACGCTCTTCCTCGTAGCTGCCGGATTCGCACTGGTTACTCTGGTGGCAGTGGTGCTCATCCCGAACCGTGAGTTGCGCACCACGATCGACATCGTCGACGAGGAGCTCACGACCGACCGTCGTGCCCCGAACGCCGAGGTGTAGGGAGGCATCGAGCGAGGCGCACATGTGTCGCCCGACCTGTGCGTCTCGCGGGTGTGAGTGATGTGACGGTCCGAACCGTGCAGCCGCTCCGTAGAATGCAGTAACTGCTCGCGCACCGTCGCGGGAATCACGATCCGGAGGGAGCTAGATCCGTTGGGTGTCCTGTCCCGCATCCAGTCACCCGACGATGTGCGTCGTCTCTCGCCGAGCGAGGTCACGCAACTCGCAGGTGAGATCCGAGGCTTCCTCGTCGAGAAGGTGGCGGCAACCGGGGGACACCTCGGCCCCAACCTCGGCGTGGTCGAGCTGACGCTTGCGCTCCATCGCGTGTTCGACTCGCCGCACGACCCGATCCTGTTCGACACAGGCCATCAGCCTACGTCCACAAGATTCTCACCGGTCGCAAGGACGACTTCGACACGCTGCGGCAGCGCGGTGGCCTGTCCGGATACCCGTGCCGGGCCGAGAGCGAGCACGACTGGATCGAGTCGTCGCATGCCTCCGCCGCGCTGTCCTACGCCGACGGTCTCGCGAAAGCGTACGAACTCAGCGGTCAGGACCGCACGGTCGTGGCAGTGGTCGGAGACGGAGCCCTCACCGGCGGGATGTGTTGGGAAGCTCTCAACAACATCGCCGCCGGCAGTACACGCTCGCTGGTGATGGTGGTCAACGACAACGGACGCTCGTACGCACCGACCATCGGTGGCCTCGCCGAGCACCTGGCTGCGTTGCGTCTGCGGCCCGGCTACGAGCGTGCGCTCGACAACGGTCGCCGCATGGTCAAGAAGATCCCCTGGTTCGGCGCCGCCGCGTACTCCGTACTCCACGGGATGAAGACCGGGCTCAAGGATGCGGTGAGCCCGCAGGTGCTGTTCACCGATCTCGGGATCAAGTACCTCGGTCCGGTCGACGGCCACGACGAGCAGGCACTCGAAGCTGCCCTACGCCGCGCGAAGGCGTACGGCGGACCTGTGATCGTGCACGCGGTCACCCGGAAGGGCGCGGGGTACGCGCCGGCCGAGAACCATCAGGCCGACCAGATGCACGCCACCGGCGTGATGGATCCGCGCACGGGACGCGCAACGTCGTCGTCGAAACCGGACTGGACGTCTGTGTTCTCGGACGAACTGATCGCCCGAGCCGAGGTCCGCGACGACATCGTCGCGATCACCGCCGCGATGGCCGGTCCGACCGGACTCGCGAAGTTCGGCGAGCGTTTCCCCGACCGGACCTTCGATGTGGGGATTGCCGAGCAGCACGCGGTGACCTCCGCGGCAGGTTTGGCTCTCGGTGGTATGCACCCCGTTGTCGCGGTGTATTCGACGTTTCTCAACCGGGCGTTCGATCAGCTCCTCATGGACGTGGCACTGCTGAAGCAACCAGTGACGTTGGTTCTCGATCGAGCCGGGATCACGGGTGTGGACGGCGCGAGCCACAACGGCATGTGGGACATGTCGCTTCTCGGCATCGTCCCCGGCATCCGCGTGGCAGCGCCGCGCGACGGCGCCACGCTCCGCGAAGAACTCGGTGAAGCCCTCGACGTCGACGACGGCCCGACCGTCCTCCGATTCCCCAAGGGCGCTGTCGGAGACGACATCCCGGCGATCGAACGCCTCGACGGTACGGTCGATGTGCTGCGGATGCCGGAGGCCGGGAGGGGCGACGTCCTGTTCGTCGCAGTCGGAGCATTCGCATCCCTGGCACTCGACGCGGCGGACCGCCTCGCCAAGCAGGGCATTACTGCCGCCGTCGTCGACCCTCGGTGGGTGCTCCCGGTCCCAGATGTGGTGACCGACCTCGCGGTGGGATTCCGACTCGTCGTCACCGTCGAAGACGGCGGAGTGCACGGCGGAGTGGGATCGGCTGTGTCTTCGGCGTTGCGCAGCAACGACATCGACGTGCCTGCCCGCGATCTCGCGGTGCCCCAACAGTTCCTCGACCACGCCTCGCGCGGCGAGATCCATCAGCAGCTCGGTCTGACCGCGCAGGATGTCGCGCGTCAGGTCACGGGTTGGGTGGTGGGCCTCGACGGCAGCGACGCCTCGGAGACGATCGCGCAGCATTGAGCCGGAGGATCGTGCACTGGGGTCTCAGGGCACTGGGGTGTCAGGTGTGCATGTCCTCGAGTTCCATGCCTTTGGTCTCGGGGATCTTCGACTTGACGAAGAAGAACGACAGCAGTGCGAAGAACGCGAACAGGCCGTAGAGGAACCACAACCCCACCGACTCCGTGAGAGGCGGGAAGGCCAGGGTGACGGTGAAGTTCGCGATCCAGTTGGCGGCGGTACTCAGACCGAGCGCCAGCGCGCGCATCCGGTTCGGGAACATCTCGCCGAGCATCACCCACATGATCGGGCCCCACGTGGCGGCGAAGAAGACCACGAACGCGTTGGCGCCGACGAGTGCCACCGTGCCCCACGGAGCAGGCAGCTGCAGATCCTCGCCGCTACCGGTGGCTTGCGAGAACGCGATGGCAGCGAGCAGAAGACTGACGAACATGCCGATCGACCCCACCATCAGAAGGGGGCGCCGCCCGATCTTGTCGACGAACAGGATCGCGACGAACGTCATCACGACGTTGATGACCGCGGTGATCACGGATGTCGTGAACGACTGGTTCTCGCTGAACCCCACCGACTTCCACAGGGTCGTCGAGTAATAGAAGATCGCGTTGATACCGACGAACTGCTGGAAGATCGCCATCGTGATGCCGACCCACACCAGCGGCTGCAGACCGAAGGTCGGGCCGCGGATATCGTCGAACGATCGCGCCGATTCGCGGCGCAGCGTGAGCCGGATCTCTGCGACACGTTCGTCCGGATGCAGGTCGCCGGTGACATTGGCGAGAACTTGGGCGGCCTCCTCGTCGAGATCCTTGCCGACCAGGAATCGGGGGGATTCGGGGATCATCATCGCCAGCACGCCGTACACGATCGCGGGGATCACGCCCACGAGGAACATCCAGCGCCACGCCTCGAGCGTCCACCACAATTCGTTCGAGGCGCCGCCTGCGGCGTTCTGCAGGACCGCGTCGGACAGCAGGGCGGAGAAGATACCCAGGGTGATCGCGAGTTGTTGCAGCGACGCGAGGCTGCCTCGATAACGCGCGGGTGCGATCTCCGAGATGTACGTCGGTGCGATGACGGACGCGATGCCGATTCCGAGACCACCGAGAACACGCCACAACATCAGATCCGGGACGCTGAACGCGAGGCCCGAACCGATCGACGAGACGATGAACAGCGCCGAGCCGAGCATCATGACCTTCTTGCGGCCCCAGCGATCGGCGAGCTGACCGGCGAACCAGGCGCCGACGGCACATCCGAGCAGTGCGATCGCCACGGCGAAACCTGTGAAGAACGACCCCAGTTCGAAATGGCCCTGGATGGAGTCGACGGCCCCGTTGATGACCGAACTGTCGAAGCCGAAGAGGAAGCCGCCGACCGCGGCGGCAACGGTGACCGCGATGACCTTGGCGGCGTGCCCGCTCGAGGGCTGCGTGGGTTGGGACATTTCCACTCGCACCTGCTCTTCCGTGGATACCGGTCACCGGCGGATTCTCGTCCCGCGCAGTGTCGGACCAATTCACGCTAGCTCTCCGGTCACCGTCCCGCGGCAAGATCACGAAACGAGGGCGTGCCACCGATCGGTGACACGCCCTCGTTTGGTCGGGTATCCGGAGACGTCAGGACACGCTTGCGACTCCCGGCGCCAGGAAGCGCTGTCCGTTGACCGCGTCGGAGGCTCCGGTGCGGTCCAGGTACGGCGTGATCCCGCCGTTCCAGAATGCGAAACCGCCGCCGAGGATCAGGCACAGGTCGATGTCCTCCGGAGCCGCGACCACGCCCTCGTCGAGCATGATGCGGATTTCCTCCGCGAACGCCCGGCGGGTCCGGTCGAGGACCTCGTCGGCCGTCGACGGGTTGTCACCCTGTGGCCACAGTGCTGCGACCTCGGGGTCGACGACCTGCTTGCCGCCCTCGTAGGACCACACACCGGCTTCTTCGCCGCGACGAGTGCCTCGAGGCCGGGGGAGGAGACGAAGCGATCAGGGTACGCGGCCTGGAGGGTCTCGCCGGTGTGCAGCGCGATGGCCGGGCCGACGAGCGCGAGGAGTGTGAACGGCGACATCGGCATGCCCAGCGCACCGACGGCGTTGTCCGCCACGTCGAGCGGGGTGCCCTCGTCCACCGCGGTCATGACCTCACCGAGGGTGCGGGTGACGAGACGGTTGAACACGAAGCCGGGCTTGTCGCCGCACAACACCGCAGACTTCTTCAGCGACTTCGCGGTGGCGAACGCCGTTGCGAGAGTCGCGTCGTCGGTGTGCTCGCCCTTGATCACCTCGAGGAGCGGCAGGACCGCGACCGGATTGAAGAAGTGGAAGCCCACGACCCGCTCCGGGTGCCGCAGATCCGCGGCCATCTCCGTGATCGACAGCGACGACGTGTTGGTCGCGAGAATCGTCTCGGGTGCGACGTGCTGTTCGAGTTCGGCGAACACGTTCTTCTTGACGTCCATGTTCTCGAAGACGGCTTCGATGACGAAGTCCGTCTTCGCGAACGCCGCCTTGTCGAGAGAACCGGATACGAGTGCCTTGAGACGATTCGCCGCGTCCGGGGAGAGGCGGCCCTTGCCCTGCAGCTTGTCGATCTCGGTGTGCACGTAGCCCACACCCTTGTCGATGCGTTCCTGATCGATGTCGGTGAGGATCACCGGCACTTTCAGCTGACGCACGAACAGCAGCGCGAGCTGGCTTGCCATCAGGCCGGCACCGACGATGCCCACACCGGTGATCTTCCGGGCGAGCGACTTGTCCGGAGCACCGGCCGGACGCTTGGCGCGCTTGTTGACGAGATCGAACGAGTACAGGCCCGCGCGCAGTTCATCGGTCAGGAGCAGGTCCGCGAGTGCTTCGTCTTCGGCAGCGAAACCCTTGTCGAGCGACGCGGAGTCCGAGATATCCGTGGAACGGGCGAGCTCGAGCAGCTCGATCGCGCGGAGAGCAGCGGGAGCGAAGCCGCGGGTCTTGCCGTCGACCAGGGCCTTCGCCCGGGCGATCGCAGCATCCCAGCCGGCGTCGCGGTCGATCTCCAGGCGCGCAGGCGTGATCTGGCCGTTGATGACCTTCGCGGCCCAGGCGAGCGACTGCTCGAGGAAGTCCGCCGAGCCGAAGACCGCGTCGGCAAAGCCGAGCGTCTCTGCCTGCGTTGCGCGGATGGTGCGCCCGTTGTTGAGCGGGTTCTCGAGGATGAGCGTGACCGCGTGCTCCGGACCGACGATGTTCGGCAGCAACTGGGTGCCACCCCATCCGGGGACGAGGCCCAGCATGGTCTCGGGCAGGCCCAGAGCGGGAACATTGTCCGCGACGGTGCGGTAGTGCGCGTGCAGACCCACTTCGAGTCCGCCGCCGAGCGCGAGACCGTTCACGAACGCGAACGTCGGGATCGACGACTCGCGCAACTTACGGAACACGTCGTGGCCGAGTTTGCCGAGTTCGACGCCCTGCGCGTGCTCGGTGACCGCGGGGACACCCTTGAGATCGGCGCCGGCAGCGAAGATGAACGGCTTGCCGGTGACGGCGACGGCTGCGGGGTTCGCGGCGAACGCCTCGTCGAGGGCAGCGCCGAACGCGGTCAGGCCGGCGGGTCGAACGAGTTCGGCTTGGTGTGGTCGAACCCATTGTCGAGGGTGACCAGGGCGATCTGCCCGTCGAGGCCGGGGACGGACACGAACCTGGTGTAGGCGTTCGTCACGACCTCGTCGGCGAACAGGGACGAAAGATCGGTCATGACTACTTGTCTCCCTCGAAGTTCGGGTTCTCCCAGATCACGGTGCCGCCCATGCCGAGACCGATGCACATGGTGGTCAGTCCGTAGCGCACCTCGGGATGCTGCGCGAACTGGTGGGAGAGTTGGGTCATCAGGCGGACACCCGACGATGCGAGTGGGTGTCCGCACGCGATCGCGCCGCCCCACTGGTTGACGCGGGGGTCGTCGTCGGCGATGCCGTAGTGCTCGAGGAATGCGAGCACCTGCACAGCGAACGCCTCGTTGATCTCGAACAGTCCGATGTCGTCGATGCTCAGGCCGGTGCGGGCCAGAACCTTCTCGGTCGCCGGAACGGGGCCGATACCCATGACGGCGGGGTCGACACCCTGGAAGGCGAAGCCGACCATGCGCATGCCGATCGGCAGGCCCAATTCGCGCGCGGTGTCCTCTCCGGCGAGGATCGCGGCGGTGGCACCGTCGTTGAGACCGGCGGCGTTACCTGCGGTGATCCGGCCCGCGGGACGGAACGGGGTTTTGAGCTTCGCAAGATCGTCGATCGTCGTCCCGGGGCGAGGCGGTTCGTCTTCGGTGGCCAGACCCCAGCCCGAGCCCGAGCGGGTCGCGACGGGCACGAGAGTGTCGGCGATCCAGCCGGCCTTCTTGGCTGCGTCGTACTTGTTCTGGCTGTTGACCGCGTAGGCGTCGGTGCGGGCCTTGGTGATGCTCGGGAACCGGTCGTGCAGGTTCTCGGCGGTGTTGCCCATCACCAGGGCGGACGGGTCGACGAGTTTGTCGGCGAGGAAGCGGGGGTTCGGGTCGGCGCCCTCACCCATCGGATGGCGGCCCATGTGCTCGACGCCGCCGGCGATGACGACGTCGTACTGACCGAAACCGATGCCCGATGCGGTAGTGGTCACAGCGGTCATTGCGCCGGCGCACATGCGATCGATGGCGAAGCCCGGCACGGATTCGGGGAGCCCGGCGAGGATCGCGGAGGTGCGACCGATCGTCAGTCCCTGGTCGCCGGTCTGGGTGGTCGCCGCGACAGCGACCTCGTCGACACGGGCGGGATCGAGCTGGGGGTTGCGGCGCATCAGTTCCCGGATGGCCTTGACGACGAGATCGTCGGCGCGGGTGTCGGCGTAGATGCTCGGGCCCGCCTTGCCGAACGGGGTACGTATGCCGTCGACGAAGACGACGTTGCGTTGGTTCGAGGTGGTGGAAGCCACGCGTTTTCCTCCCGGTGGAGCGGTGTCCTCGCCGACACGTTCCGCGGCGAGGCGATGCGGCCGGGTACCAGGGGGTCACCGGCCTCGGAATCACTCTACATCCTCATTACCGGTCAGTAACTTGCGCGGCGCGGAGCCTCTATCCCTCGTCCGTGAGCGCCTTCGCGAGCCGTGGGATCGTCAGCTCTCGCTGCCACGGGCGCGCACCGCCGGCGGTGAACCGGTTATCGATGTACGCGACCGCATCGGCGGGCGCAGCGAGGTCCCAGTCCCAGCACAGGCGTCGCACGAGTTCGGGGCTCACGAGATTCTCGACCGGAACCGAGACCTCCTCGCTCAATGCGGAGAGTTCGGTACGAGCGGCCGTCAGGCGAGCGGCGGCCTCAGGGTGATGACGCGACCAGCGCCCTGCGGGAGGTGGTCCGTCGAATGTTTGAGTCAGTGGGGGAAGCTCTGAGTCCGGCAGTGCGCGGGCGCGTTCGATCGCCGAGAACCACACCCGAGCCGAGCGACGTTGGCGCGGGCCGCCGAAGACGGGCAGCTCCCGCAGGTCGCCGATCGTCCGTGGACCGGCTTGTGCCGCTGCGACAATCGCGGAATCCGGCAGGATCCGTCCGGGTGCGATGTCGCGCCGGGATGCGACTTCGTCTCGTGCCGACCACAATTCCCGAACGATCGCCAGCTTGCGGGCATTCTTGATCGCGTGGACGCCTGAGGTGCGACGCCATCGCTCGGGCTTCGGCTTCGGCGGTCCTGCGAGTCGGATGTGCTCGAATTCCTGTGCAGCCCACTCCGACTTGCCCTGCCGGTCCAATTCGGCGGCCATCTCGGCGCGGAGCTCGACGAGGATTTCGACGTCGAGCGCGGCGTAGTTGAGCATGAGTCGGGCAGCGGGCGTTTCGACCAGTCGGCGGCGCCGTGTCCTTTCCTCAGTTCCAGCCCGAGTGTCTGCGTGACGATTGCGGCCAGTCCGACCCGTGGGAATCCCGCCAGTCGGCCGGCAAGTTCGGTGTCGTAGAGCGCCGCCGGACGCAGGCCGAGTTCGTCGAGGCCGGGTAGATCCTGATCGGCCGAATGAAGCACCCACTCGAGTTCGTTGATCACCGATGCGAGAGATCCGAGATCTGCGGCGGTCGGGATGGGATCGAGCAGGACGGTGCCCGCACCGTCGCGGCGGAGCTGGATGAGATACGCGCGGGCGGAGTAGCGATAACCCGAGGCGCGCTCGGCGTCGACCGCGAGCGGACCGTGACCGCGGGCCAGCAGTGTTGCGGCCTCTTCGACGCCTGCCGCTGTGGTGACGACGTCGGGGACGCCGTCTCGAGGAGCCAGCAACGGTACAGCGGGCGCTTCATCCGAAGGGATCGGGTCGTGATCGTTTGCTGCCGACATGGCCGTGACTCTATCGCTGCAAGCGTGCGACCCCGGCCGGTGGCAGTCCCGCCGCGTATGCGAGGACCTCGCAGAACGCCTCGACGTGAGGAGCGAGCACCTCGGAGGTCGGGGTCCACGACGCCCGCAGTTCCAGTTGATGTGCGCGCGCCGGTCCCGCGATGTCGCCGAAACGCACCGAACTCGTCGACGTGACCGTGCCCCCGAGAGCGGTCAGAGGTTCGTGATGTGCCTCGAGCGCATCGACGAGCCAGCTCCATGCAACTTCGGGCAGCAGCGGGTCGGAGGCCAGGGAGGCGTCGACATCGGCCTGGATGTACGAGACGAGGCGGGTGGTCCCGTGCCAGGCTTCGTCACCGTCGGGGTCGTACAACAGAATCAGCCGCCCGAACGCGTCGCCCTCCGACTCTTCCGGAACTTCGGGCTCGTCGGGGTGGAGCACTTCGGCGCCGAGCGCGTAGCTGAACGGAGCGAGACGCTGCGGTGGCCGGATCGGCTCGACCTCGATCTCCGGGCGCACTGTGGCCGCATTCATCGCATCGACAGCAGCGCGAAAGCGGGCCGGCTCGGCAGGCGAGGTGGTCACGCAAGCGGACGTTAGTGCCGGTGACCGAGCGCACGCGGGAGGCGCGCCGATTCCAGCGAACCGGACACGCGTGGCAGCATGGGCAGCGACCCGTGCCTTTCGGAAGAACGAGGATCGATGACCGGCTTGGAGAACACGAACGTCGGCTCCACTGCGGCCACGCAGTACCCCACGCGGCGGGCTCTCCCGCATGCGCCACTTCTCGCCG
>BBEG01000164.1 GCA_001312645.1 Rhodococcus sp. JCM 9791 | reverse complement strand
CGGCGGCATCGTGTAGATGAGGTTACGGAACGGCCGCAGCCACACCCCGGCACCGACCGCCGCATCGGTCGCAGCACGCATGTCGACGGGCTGGGCGAGCTCCAGGACGCCGATCCCCCCGAGGACCCGGACGTCTACGACCCCGGAGATGTCCCGAGCCGGTGCGAGCCCGGCTTCGAGGCCGGAGGTGAGTGCGGCGACCTCGGCGCGCCAGTCACGTGAGAGCAACAGTTCGGTGGATGCGACCGCCACGGCGCACGCGAGTGGATTACCCATGAAGGTCGGGCCGTGCATTACTCCGCCGCCTTCGCCCGCACTGATCGCCTCGGCAATGTCCGACGTGCACAGGACCGCGGCGAGGGTCAGATACCCACCGGTGAGCGCCTTACCGACGCACAGGACGTCCGGTGACACACCCGCGTGGTCCGCGGCGAACAGCTCACCGGTGCGACCGAACCCGGTGGCGATCTCGTCGAAGATGAGCAGCAGTCCGTGTTCGTCGCACATGCGGCGCAATTCGCGCAGGTAGGCGGGATCATGGAAGCGCATGCCGCCGGCACCCTGCACGACCGGTTCGACGATCACTGCGGCGAGTTCGTCGGTGTGCTCGTTCAGTATCGATTCGAAGGTCTCGACGTAGTCCGCGTCGAATTCGGCCGGTGGCGCGGGGGCGAACACCTGCTGCGCGAGCACGTCCGTCCACATCGAATGCATCCCGCCTTCGGGGTCGCACACGCTCATCGGCGCGAACGTGTCGCCGTGGTAGCCGCCGCGCCACGTGAGCAGGCGGTGCCGCTCCGGTTTCCCGACCGCCCGCTGATACTGCAACGCGATCTTGATTGCGACCTCGACCGACACAGAGCCGGAGTCGGCGAGGAACACCTTGTCGAGCCCGTCCGGCGTGATCTCCACCAGCAGTTCGGCCAGACGCGCCGCGGGCGCGTGCGTCAGCCCACCGAACATGACGTGGCTCATCTTGGACAACTGCTCGGTGACGGCGCGGTCGAGCACCGGGTGCCGGTAGCCGTGCACCGTCGCCCACCAGGAGCTCATGCCGTCGACCAGCTCACGCCCGTCGGCCAGCACGAGCCGCGTACCATGAGCACGGTCGACCACGAGCGGTTCGGTCGACGGAGGGAACGCACCGTACGGATGCCACAGGTGCGCTGCGTCGAGAGACGAGATACGTGCAGCAGAAGAGGTGGTGGATGACACGCACCCGACTGTAAGCGGTTGGTGATCACAGAGTGCCACCCCGTAGTCTGCCTAGGTTCATGTGAAGCTTCCTCACACGAACAGCTCGACGGATGTCGGCCGCCGAGCCCGCACGCACCAGGGGTACTGCCAGCTTCATGTCCGTCCATACGTCGCATTCAGCCGTGAACACCACGCGGCCCCAGCCTCTGCTCGCCCTGGCTATCGGGCCGATCTCGACGGAGTCCGCGGACTCGCCATCGCCTTGGTGGTGGTCTTCCATGTCTGGTTCGGACGCGTGTCCGGCGGCGTCGACGTGTTTCTCGCGCTGTCCGGCTTCTTCTTCGTCGGCTCCTTGCTCCGGGTCGCGGAATCAGGTGCGCCCCTCGACCGTGGCCGGTGCTGAAGCGGGTCGGGCGCCGGCTACTCGCGCCACTGGTTCTCGTCCTCGCGGGCACGACGATCGCCGCACTCGTCCTGCTCCCGTTCCCTCAGTGGGACCGGGTCGCGGAGCAGACACGCGCATCGCTGCTGTTCGTGCAGAACTGGGAGCTCGCGCGCACCGCGAGCGACTACCTCGCCGCCGATCCCATGGTCAGCCCCCTGCAACACCTGTGGTCGATCGCGGTGCAGGGGCAGTTCTATCTCGCGGCCCTGATCGTGGTGTTCGCCTCGGCGTGGTTGCTGCGTCGGGCACAGATCCCGGTCCGCGTGCCACTGACCGTACTTCTCTCGTTGATCACCGTCGCGTCGCTGGCGTATGCAGCGTTCTCCACGACACCGCAGTCGTGGCTGTACTACGACAGTGCGGCGCGAGTGTGGGAACTGACGCTCGGCGCGGTCCTGGTGTGCATCTCGCCGTGGCTGCGGGCACCGAGACTCGTTCGGTCCGGGTTGGGTATCGCGAGCCTGGCGATTCTCTTCGCGTGCGGGTTCGCTCTCAACGGCAATGCCCTGTTTCCGGGGCCATGGGCATTGGTCCCGGTGGGGGCGGCGATGGCGTTGGTCGTTGCAGGCGCCACCCCCGGCGTCACAGGACCCGACACCCCCTCGGCGAAATTCCTGTCGTCGGCGCCGCTGATCCGGCTCGGAAGCATCGCGTATGCGCTGTACCTGTGGCACTGGCCCGTGCTCATCGGTTACCTGCTGGTGCGAGATCGCCCCTCGGTCGGACTCGTCGGTGGGCTCGTCGTGATCGGTATCTCCCTGGTCCTCGCCGAAGCCACCACCCGGTTCATCGAGACCCCGATTCGGCGGTCGATCCCGGGACGATGGCGCACCACTCTCGTCGCAGGTCTCGCGCTGACTGCGGTGGCGCTGACCGCAGGGTCGACCGGGTGGATCGCCCACGTCGATCGCACGGTGAGTCGCTTCTCCCATTCGGCCCAACCGGACCCCGATCTCTACCCTGGCGCTGCGGCGATCGGACTGCCCGAGGTCGAGCACCAGCCCGTGTACCCGCCACTGATCGTGGCCGCCGACGACCTTCCGCCCGCGACCATCGACGGCTGCATCGCGCAGCACACCAATCACGAAGCCTTGACCTGTGTCTACGGCGACGCGATGTCGACGCGCCGCATGGTTCTCGCCGGCGGTTCGCACTCCGAACACTGGCTCGCGGCGCTCGACGCGTTGGGTCGGGAACACGGCTTCCGCATCGACACCTACCTCAAGGTCGGGTGCCCGTTGTCCGATCCCGCTGCGACCTGACCGAGGACTCGGAGACCTTGGAGTGCGACTCCTGGTCGGTGAAGGTCCTGGCCGAACTCGCGGCGTATCCGCCCGACGTGCTGTTCACCACCTCCACCAGGACCAAGGACGAGGGTGAGGGGCCGGGCGACTTCACGCCGTTCTGGTACGTCGATCTGTGGCAGACGCTCACCGATTACGGCATCCCGGTGGTCGCGATCCGCGACAATCCGTGCTCATCGACAACGAGGTCCAGTACACCGCCTCCGATTGTCTGGCTTCGGGCGGCACCGCGGAGTCGTGCGGCGTCGATCGCGCGGCCGCACTCGATCCGGTCGACCCGGCCCTGGCTGCCTCCGCGCACCTTCCGTCGGTGACGCTGCTGGACCTGACCGATTCGTTGTGCCGACAGGACGTGTGCCGCGTCATCGAGGGCAATGTGCTCGTCTACCGCGACGACGACCACCTCACCACGACATATGTACGGACGCTGACGCCCGAACTGGGCCGCCAACTCGGTCCCGCGACCGGGTGGTGGTGACGGCCGCCTCTCCGACGAGAGGGACGCATCCGCGGCGGTTACGCTGAGCACCCATGGAGCCCAGCGACTCACGCACAGCCCCGGATGCGACCGGCCCCATTCCGGTGTGGCCCGGCCATCCCTATCCGCTGGGAGCCACCTACGACGGTGCCGGGACGAACTTCTCACTGTTCTCGGAGATCGCCGAGAAGGTCGAACTGTGCCTCATCGACCGGGACGGCCACGAAACACGGATCGAGCTCGACGAGGTCGACGGATACGTCTGGCACGCGTATCTTCCGACGATCTCACCCGGCCAGCGCTATGGATACCGCGTGTCGGGCCCGTTCGATCCGGCCGAAGGGCATCGGTGCGACCCGAGCAAGCTACTTCTCGACCTTACGGCAAGGCATTCGACGGCGGTTTCGACGGCCACCCGTCGCTGTACTCGTACGCGCTGCCCGATCCGGACACCGACAGCCGCGATCCCGCTCCCGACTCCGAACCGGCACCCGAGTCCGCCGGATCCGACGATGCTGCACCGACGGACGAGCGAGGACCGGGGGAACGAGGGCAACGGGAACGAACAGGAATCGGCCGACGAACTTCCCCATCTCGATTCGCTCGGGCACACGATGACCACCGTCGTGATCAATCCGTTCTTCGACTGGGCATCCGACCGTCACCCGCGGCGCCCCTACCATCAGACGGTCATCTACGAAGCCCACGTCAAAGGCATGACCGCCACCCACCCCGATGTGCCCGACTACCTCCGCGGCACCTACGCCGGCCTCGCGCATCCGGCAGTCATCGAGCACCTGCTCCTGCTCGGCGTCACCGCCATCGAACTGATGCCGGTGCACCAGTTCATGAACGACCAGACGCTGCAAGATCGCGGGCTCAGCAATTATTGGGGGTACAACACCTTCGGGTTCTTTGCTCCGCACACCGCGTACTCCTCGGCGTCGAAACCGAGCGGGGTGGTCGCCGAGTTCAAGGCGATGGTGCGCACGTTCCACGAAGCAGGGATCGAGGTCATCCTCGACGTCGTCTACAACCACACCGCCGAGGGCAATCATCTCGGCCCGACCATCTCGTTCCGCGGCATCGACAATGCCGCCTACTACCGGCTCGTCGAAGACGACAAGGTCCACTACATGGATTACACCGGCACCGGCAACAGTCTCAACGCTCGGAATCCGCACACTCTCCAGCTGATCATGGACTCCCTTCGGTACTGGGTCACCGAAATGCATGTAGACGGGTTCCGGTTCGATCTCGCATCGACTCTCGCCCGCGAGCTGCACGACGTCGATCGGCTGTCCGCATTCTTCGACCTGGTCCAACAGGATCCTGTGGTGTCGCAGGTCAAGCTCATCGCCGAACCGTGGGACGTGGGCGAAGGTGGCTATCAGGTCGGCAACTTCCCCGGGTTGTGGACCGAGTGGAACGGCAAGTATCGCGACACGGTCCGCGACTACTGGCGCGGTGAGCCGGCCACACTCGGCGAATTCGCGTCCCGTCTCACGGGTTCCTCCGATCTCTACGAGGACACCGGGCGACGACCGAGTGCGTCGATCAATTTCGTCACCGCGCACGACGGATTCACACTCGCGGATCTCGTGTC
Organism: Rhodococcus sp. JCM 9791; assembly: GCA_001312645.1. Classification (GTDB taxonomy): domain Bacteria; phylum Actinomycetota; class Actinomycetes; order Mycobacteriales; family Mycobacteriaceae; genus Rhodococcus. Next base: position 6,831 of record BBEG01000164.1, on the reverse strand, counting down.
CTACAACGAGAAACACAACGAAGCGAACGGTGAGGACAACCGCGACGGTGAGTCGCACAATCGCTCGTGGAACTGTGGCGTGGAAGGCCGGACGGACGACCCCGACGTCCTCGCACTCCGGGCACGCCAGCAGCGCAACATCCTCGCGACCTTGCTGCTGTCGCAGGGAACCCCGATGATCGCGCACGGCGACGAGATCGGCCGCACCCAGAACGGCAACAACAACGTGTATTGCCAGGACAACGAATTGTCCTGGATGGACTGGTCACTCGCCGAGACGAATGCGGATCTGCTGGAGTTCACCCGCACCGTCATCGCGCTGCGCACCGAGCATCCGGTCTTCCGTCGGCGCAGGTTCTTCGAAGGTCGCCCGATCCGCAGCGGAGAGCAATCCCGCGATATCGCGTGGCTCACCCCGGTGGCGACGAGATGACACCCGAGGATTGGGACAGCGGATTCGGTAGATCGTTGTCGGTGCTCCTCAACGGCGAGGGCATCCCGGAACCGGATCAGCGGGGTCAGCGGGTGGTCGACGACTCGTTCTTCCTGTGCTTCAACGCCCATGACGAACCGATCGACTTCGCCACCCCCGACGGTCCGCACGCGCAGGAATGGACGCTGACCCTCGACACCGATATCGCGGACGGCCGGCGCACCCCGACGACGGTAGCGGCGGGGGAATCGGTCACCGTCCAGGCCCGTTCGGTACTCGTCCTGAGGAAGACCGAATGAACGCCGTCCCAGTGCATTCTCGTGCGCTTCACCCGGTTCCTGTGACAGCAACCTATCGGCTGCAGATGCGCCCCGACGCGTTCACCTTCGCCGACGCGGTGGCTCTGATCGACTACTTCGACGACCTCGGCGTCTCACATCTGTACCTGTCACCGGTGCTCACCGCGGTGGACGGATCCACTCACGGATACGACGTGGCGGACCCGAGCACGGTGTCGGAGGGGCTCGGCGGTCGTCCCGGACTCGAAGCGCTGGCCGACGCCGCACGCGAACGCGGTATGGGGTTGGTCATCGACATCGTCCCCAACCATGTCGGGGTCGCCGACCCACGTCAGAACGCATGGTGGTGGGACGCTCTCCGCCACGGCGACAAATCCGAATACGCAGACTATTTCGACTTCGATACCAGCGCCGACAACGGCGCAGGAGGGAAATGCGCGCTGCCCGTGCTGGCCTCGGGTGCCGACGGGCACGATCTCACGGTCGACCGATCCGGTGCAGAGCCGATGATCGCCTATTACGACAAGCGGTTTCCCATCGCACCGGGCACCGATGTCGGCACCGCGGCCGAGATCCACGATCGGCAGTCGTACCGGCTTGTGCCGTGGGATTCCGGCCGGATCGGGTACCGGCGGTTCTTCACCGTCAGCGACCTTGCGGCCATCCGGTCGAAGATCCCCGCGTATTCGATGCAGCGCATGCCCAGGTCGCGTCGTGGATCGCGGACGGACTGGTCGACGGTATTCGAGTCGATCACCCCGACGGTCTGGCCGATCCTGCGGACTACCTCGTTCGGCTGCGCGATCTGATCGGCGCCGACCGATGGCTCGTGGTCGAGAAGGTTCTCGCAGACGGCGAACCTCTCGACGCCACACTTCCTGTGGACGGCACCACCGGCTACGATGCCTCAACGAACTCACCGGGGTGTTCCTCGATCCTGGCGGAGAGAACGAACTGAGCGCGCTCTCACGCACATTCACCGGCGCGGACGGTGACGCACACTGGCTGCACGCGCAGGAACAGCTGCTCGGACGACAAGTGCTCGAAACAGGCCTCGCGCCGGAGATCCGGCGCCTCGTACGAACGATCCGGCACGCAACCGGCGACACCACGGTCACCGACCTTGCACTGCGCGATGCGGTGGTCCCGGTGATCACACAGGTTCCGGTGTACCGAGCCGACTACGCGCCACTGAGCACGATGTTGCCACGCATCGTCGGTGAGGTGGGACGCAGCGAACCTGCGCTGATGCCCGCCCTCGAGGTGGTGGTGCAGGCGCTGGCCACAGATCCCGAAACCGCCGCGCGGTTCGGGCAGGTGTGCGGCGCCTCTACCGCGAAAGCAGTGGAGGACTGCCTGTTCTATCGCGCGGCACGCCTGATCTCCCTGCAGGAGGTGGGCGGGAATCCCGGTCGCTTCGGTCTCGACCCGAGCGAGTTCCACCTGCTGTGGGCACAGCGTGCTCGTTCGTGGCCGCGAACGATGACCACATTGTCCACGCACGACACCAAGCGCAGCGAAGATGTCCGCGCGCGAATCGGAGTGCTGTCGCAGGTGCCGCAGCCGTGGGCCGACTGCGTGACGGAATGGGAGATGGCGGCGCCGAGCCCCGACCCTGCGATCGGGGCGTTCCTCTGGCAGACACTGTTCGGTGCCTGGCCGGTCGACGGCGTCGTCACCGACGCGTGCGGACGCGTCTGCAGGGCTACATCCGGAAGGCAGTGCGGGAAAACGGCACTCGGACCTCGTGGACGGATGTGGACGTCGAGTTCGAGGGTTCCGTCCTCGCCTGGCTCGACGCCGTGTGCGACGGCCCGTGCAGTACCGGGATGACCGAGTTCGTCACCGACCTCGAACCGCATCTGTCATCGGATGCGCTGGGCCAGAAACTCCTCCAGCTTCTCGGCCCGGGGATCCCGGACGTCTACCAGGGCACCGAACTGTGGGACGACTCGTTGGTGGACCCCGACAATCGGAGGCCCGTCGATTTCACCGTGCGCCGCCGCCTGCTCGATACTCCGGAAGCACCGGTGAAGTTCACCGTCGTTCGTGCAGCGCTGCGACTGCGTCGCGAACGGCCCGCGAGTTTCGTCGGTGGCGCCTACGTGCCGATACGGGCCACCGGATCGGCCGCGCGACATGTGCTTGCGTACGGCCGGGGTCCGCGGCCGATGATGTCGACGTGGTGGCGGTCGCCTTGCGCCACACGGTCTCGCTTCACAGGACCGGATGGGGCGATACAGCTCTCGATCTGCCGCCGGGAAGTTGGAGCGACCTGTTGACCGGCCGTCAGGTATCGGGACAGGTGCGCCTCGACGACCTGGTCGCTCGGTTTCCGGTCGCAGCGTTGGGTCGGGTCCGGTCACCCTAGAGGTCTGCCAGGTCGCGGACGTCCTCTTGCTCCTGGCGGCGGAGTTCGCGACGCCGGTGCCACCAGACTGCAGCGACCGCGATGCCTCCACCGACGAGCCCGCCGACGATCAATCCCGCCCACGTGGCGGCATCCTGATCGAGGGGGGTGGACAGTTGCGCGTAGATTCCGGCGATGCCGGCGAGGTAGACAACGCCTGCCAGGATGGTCCGGGGTCGCCAGGTCTTCGTGGTCGAGAACAGATCGACGTGTGCGGCGCGTGCATACGCAATTGTCATCATCGAGATGACGAACCACACGGCCAGAATGCCGATCGAGATCTGAGCACCGACACGTCCGGCGACCCAGGGCAGAAGGCTGCGCCGGCGAGGGCGGCCCATTGGGCGAGTTGGAATCCCACCGCGGAGGCCTCGTTCCACACATCGCGCTGACGTTCGTCGTGGTAGAACTCGTCGTCCAGGTCGCCGATGGTGCGGGCAGCTTTCATGAACACGGCCATCACGGCCCCTCCTCGGTCTGTGGAAACAGTTCCTCGACGGTGGTGCCGAGACTCCGCGCGAGACGTAAGGCGAGGTAGACGCTGGGCGCGTAGTCGCCCTTCTCCGTCGACACGATGCTCTGTCGACTGACTCCCACCTGCGCACCGAGCTCGGCCTGCGTGATCCGCGACTTCTTGCGAAATTCACGGACCTTGTTGTCCCTCGGCGTGCCCGTCACACCAAAAAGACAAGCATCCTTGACATTGAATGTCAAGAACACTTGTCTTTTTGTGGTCGGTCGGTCTTACCGAACCGCCGTCACGACGCTGGTTCGTATCGCCTCCACCCGCGTGTCCAGGTGATCGAGATAGTGCGGGTGCGTGATGATGTACGGCAGGTTCTGCTCGATCCCCTGCGCCACCAGATCACCGGCCGTTCGCGGCTCCATTCCGATATCCCCGGCGCCTTGATGGCACTCGCGTCCTCGACCTGCCCGCCGATGCGCGCGGTGTTCTCGTCGAGGTTCGACTTCACCAAGCCAGGACACAGCACGGACACACCGACACCGTACGGCGCCATTTCCGTTCTCATCGCCTCGGACAACGCGATCACCGCCGTCTTCACCGCGCTGTATGCACCGCGCCCCGGTGTACCCGCAAGCAGACCCATCACCGACGCGGTGTTGACGATGTGGCCACGCCCGCGCGCACGCATGTCCGCACCGAATGTGGACACGCCGTTGAACACGCCCGCGAGATCGATCGCGACGAGCATGTCGAAGGTCGCCGGATCCACATCGACAACATCCCGACCGTTGAACCCGATGCCCGCGTTGTTGACGAGGATGTCCACCGGCCCGAACACGGATTCCGACTCCGTCGCTGCCTGAGCCCAGGCGTCACGATCCCGGACATCGAGTGCAACGCCACGGACGTGGTCACCGCGCGCCGCGACCACCGCCTGCCGCGCTCGTTCGTCGATATCGGCGATGGTCACCGAAATACCGTGGTGAGCAAGCGCATCTACGATGCCGAGCCCTATTCCACTTGCACCGCCCGTGACGAAGGCGTGCCGGGCCGAGGACAATTCCATGCTCACTCCGTGATCCAGAGGTTTTCGGGCAGCGGCGACCCGAGGGTGTACATGCCGATTCCGTGCACATTCTCGCCGTACATGACCGACGGGGATGCCTTGACGTACCAGACGCCCGGGACGAGCTCGGCCAGCCGCTCCTGGACGGTGCTGTACGCCGCAGTGCGTTCCTCGACCGTTTCTGCAAGCCGGCCGGCATCCAATGCATCGTTGAGCGCCGAGTCATCGAGTCCGGTGAAGTTTCCGGGAGAATCGCCGTGAAACGCTGTCCACAGCGCGTAGTCGGGATCCTGAACTATCGCAGACGAGAGGATCATGTCGAAATCCCGCCCGCCCGCGCGAGCCGTGAGCGTGGGATAGTCCGCAACCTCGACGTTGACCTCCACATTGTCGAAGGCGCTCAGCTGCGCCTGCAAAGTCTCCGCCGCCGCCTTGGCCTCCTGTGTCGGATAGGACAGGAACGTGAACGACAGCGGTGTCCCGTCTGCGGCCAACTCGTCGAAGAGCACTTGGGCGGCGTCCGTGTCGTGCGTCCACAGCGGAACCTCCTCGAAGAAGGGCGAGCTTTCCGCGAACAGGTATTCGGTGATCTCCCCGACCCCGTTGTAGACCACAGAGTTCAACGCGTCACGATCCAGAGCCAGGGAGACAGCTCGCCTTGCCCGTACATCATCGAACGGTGCGCGGGCCGAGTTCATGACCATGATCTGACCGCCACCGGTCGGTACCAGTTCGGTGGCCACACCCGCCTGCTCGGCTTTGTCCAAGGTGGCCCAACTGGCTTCCGAGGACAGATCGGCGTTACCCGTCGAGACCGCATTGAATCGCTGGTTGGTGTCCGCCACGGTGGTGATCCGGAGCGTATCGAGATACGGCTTGGGAGCATCCCAATAGTCGGGGTTCTTCTCCAGCTCGATCGCACCCTGCCGCACCCAGTCCACCAGGCGAACGGGCCGGCACCCACCGGGTTGTCGTCGAAAGCCTGCCGGCCTTGCTCCAAGGCCGCCGGCGAGGCGATCCAGTTCAGCGCAGTAGTGAGCATGCTGTGCGGGAAGTGGGGATTGGGGCTCACCAATGCGATCGACACAGTGACGGGGTCCACCACCTCGACTCCGGCAATCTGGCCCGCTACCCGGATCGCGGTGGAGCCGAGCGCAGGATCACGAAGCCGTTCCCAGTTGTATTTCACGGCGGCAGCATCGAGCGGGGTCCCGTCGGTGAACACGAGATCGGGGCGCAGAGTGAGCGTGAAGGTGGCACCCCCGTCGGCAGTGACGAAGTCGGTGGCCATCTTGTATTCGATGTCCTGCGTCTCGAGATCGTTGATGATCAGCGAGCCGTAGAGTGCGTTGCCCAGTGTCGGCTGATGCGCAAAGGTATTCGACAGTGCAGCCGGATCCAGGCTGCGCGGCTCGCCCATCTGGATCACATCCAGAGAGCCGCCTGCCACAGGATCGCCTACTTCCTCAGCGCCTCCGGCACCAGAATTGTCGGCACCTGAGCCACCACACGAACTCGAGATCAGCGCAGAGGCACATGCCACCGCGATTACTGCAAGCACACGCTTCGGTCGGAGCATTGCACCCTCTCGTCACAAAATAGAAGAGCAAACACGTCACTCTTCAGAATCGGAATGGGATTCTGTTTCATGAGAATAGGTTGCGCCGTCCAGTGTGGCAAGCATCACAACCCGCCGCCGACGGGGTACTCCGCGGGAGCGCATTCCCGGTCGCCGGTGATGACGACGAGTCCATCCGATCTTGCAGGGGCGCCTTCGCGAGATTAGTATTCTCTCAATAGAGAAAGTAGATTCTCGCCACACGTATCGGACAGCGCAACATGTCGGTTCACTCGCAGATCGGGTGGGTCCCTCGCCTGCACCCGTGGCGCGACTCCAGCACCTGCCGAACACATCCATCGACGTTCTCAGCCCACCCGAATTCCGCCCGGTCCGCGCTACCGGAGCGCCTCGTTTCGCAAGCGCACGAGAGGATCTCAATGAATATCGACGACATGGTGATGGTCAGCATCGACGACCACGTGGTGGAACCCCGCGATATCTTCGAGAAACACTTCCCGAAGAGCCTCATGGACCACGCCCCGACACTGACCGCCCACCCCCGCAACCCCAACGTCGAGGCATGGCTGTTCCAAGCT
>BBEG01000163.1 GCA_001312645.1 Rhodococcus sp. JCM 9791 | reverse complement strand
CTTCGGGCTCGCAGTATGCGGATGTGGGGCGTGGCACCGGCTCGCCGGTGAGGTGGATCGGCTGGATCCGGCCGCCGGCCGCACGCTGCACTCTGCGCTCGCCCGGTATACCGCGCCGTTGCGGATCCAGGTCGCGGGGCGCGCAGGTGTCGGGACGCGACGATGTGCAGCGCGCGCTGCCCGAGCTGCCCTGTGCGTCGGAGTCCGCTGTCGTCGATGCCCCGGGTGTTCCCGATCCCGTCCTCGACGCCGATGTCGTCGTCTACGTGCTGCCCACCCGGCTCGATCCGGCATCGGTGCATCCCGCCGACCAGCGGACTCTCGAGACGCTCGATCCTCGTCGCGTCGTCGTGGTGGTCGCGGGGGATACCCCGGTCCCCTGCCTGACGGTGCCGGTGTTCGTGCAGGACGATCCGTACCTGGACACGACGATCACCGACCGTGTCGACGGCGCCCACTCCAGGCGATTCGAGGATTTCGTGCGCGCAGTTACGCGGATCGCCGCGTCGCCGCAGGCACGGGGCGTGATCGAAGCAGCACTCGAGGACGTTGCGTCCCAGGGTTTCCGGTCCGGTGAGCAGCGCCGACGACGTCCTGCGTCGCTGGAATCCGCGTGGGTGGGCACGGCTGCACCGATCGTCTGCCGCGGACCCAGGTAAGGCCGTGGACCCAGGTACGGCCGTGGATCCAGGTACGGCAGTCGACCCAGATACGGCAGTGGTGCGGGTCGCGGGAGTGGCGGGATCGGGCCGCACCGCGCTCACGGCCGAACTCGCAGAACTCGGAGGCGTCGAATATACCGAGGACGGGGACGCTCCGGTGGTGCTGATGGTGCTCGACGCGTCGTCGGTTCTGGGTCGCACCGAACTGGACGAACTCGACGCGGCGGCGCGCGGCGCGGCCGACGTGGTGTTCGCGTTCACCGGCATCGATCGCTATCCGGAATGGCGGTCGATCAGCGACCGCGACATCGAACTGCTGCATCGGCACGCACCGTGCCTCGCGCGCGTCGTGGTGATCCCGGTGTCGGCCGTCGCTGCAGCCCGGGCACGTGATCTCGGTCGTGATGCCGGTCGGGTGCTCGCACTCGAGTCGGGGATCGTCAGTGTGCACGAGGCGCTCCTTGCGGCGGTGGCAGCATCCGCGCACGGTCGGACGACGCGCAGCGCGGTGGTCGCGCAGACCCGCAGCATGATCGTCGAGGAGATCGCTGCGCTCTCGGCCGCCGACGACACCGCGGATCTCCGTGCCGAGCGTGCACGTCTCGCGACGCGACCGGTCGGCTCCGCACCCCGCCCGGACTTCCCTCGAGCCCGGGTGGAATTGACACAGGAACTCGCTGTGCGAGCGCGGGAGACGTCGGTGCAGTTGCGCGGCATGCTCGACGAGGGCTCCGCCCACCCGCGAGACGTGGAGACTTTGCTGACCGCGCACTCACAGCGCCTCCGGGACGAGGTCGCTGCGGGCGTCGAGCACAGGTTCGGAGTTGTGGCGCAGCGCCGATGGTAGGACCGGCTCCCATTCACAGGTGCCCGGCCGTCGCCTCGACGATCGCCTCGCGCTCGTGTTGGGGGCATCTGCCGGTGCGGGCCTCGGCCGCATCGTGGCCACCATGCTCGGAGCGATCCCGGTGTCGGTGTCGGTGCTGGTGACGGTCATGTGTGGGGCGATGGCCGCGTGGTGGCTCGTTCGTCTGCGCAGACAGCTGGCGCACCGTGATCTGATGCGGCGGTGGGTCGTGGACGAGTTGACCTCGCTTCGCGCGGACCTCGAGGCGTGGGTCCGCACGATGGTGTTCGACGCGGAATCGGCGTTCGGTCACGACACTGCCGCGCGAGAGCGCGCACGCGCTGCCGACCTGCACGAGCGGGTGGCAGTGATCGACGAACGGATCCGTCGACGCATCGGGGAACAGCGCGCCCGCATCGCGGCGTGTGAACGGGATCTGGCGATGTTGAGACAGGCGGAACCGATCGGGGATCCGGTGCGTCCAATCGGGTGAGGGAACGGCTCGAGAGAACGAACACCACAGAACAAGCACTGCAGAACAAGTACCGCAGAACCGATCTCAGGAGCAGGCATGGCGGACACATTCCTCGGGGCCGACGGGCTCGGCGACCAGCATCTCGGCGGCTTCGACGTGTTCGATCCCGCGAGCACGGCGGTATGGGCGAACTCGGTGGACGCGACGACGGACCTCGACGGCGACGGGATCCGCGACACCGTCGCTTTCGACAACGGGCTCGGTGCGCTCGTCGTGGCCACCGACACCGATCTCGACGGTCTCACCGACCGGCTCACCGCTGTCGCCGACGACGGAGAATTCGGTGTCTGGGAGTTCCACCGCAAACCCGACGGAACACCCGGATGGGACAGGATCGACGAAGGTACGATCGGAGTGGACGAGAGTCACACAACCGAGCACAAGTGAGGCGTATCGCCTGTACGAGCACGGAGGAGGGATGTATTCTCCACGCCTCTGAATCGTTTCTGTGACATTTCCGACCGGCCCCGAGTGTTCCCGGCCGGACGTCCAGCGTTAACCTCTATGAATAGGACATCCGGCGCCGCGTCCTCCGTTCGGCCACGGACGAAGCGGGTGGTACCCCTGCCGAGAGGGGAAGCCCGGGTTCGCCGCTGTCACTGCACTACAGATGCAGGTCGGGGGAGGGATCCGGTTCCGGGCACACCCCAGGAGAGTTTGATGACCTCAGCCACCATTCCCGGTTTGAACGGTACCGACGACAAGCTCCCGACCCAGCATGCGGAGCTGCTTGCGTGGGTCCAGGAGGTTGCCGAGCTCACCCAGCCCGATCGTGTCGTGTGGGCAGACGGATCCGATGCGGAATGGGATCGGCTGACTGCTCAGCTCGTCGAGGCCGGCACCTTCACTCGTCTCGACGACGAGAAGAAGCCCAACTCGTTCCTTGCGAACTCCGATCCGTCGGACGTTGCGCGCGTCGAGTCCCGCACGTACATCTGCAGCGAGAACGAGATCGACGCGGGCCCCACCAACAACTGGATGGCGCCCGACGAGATGCGTGCCACCATGACCGAGCTGTACCGCGGCAGCATGCGCGGCCGCACCCTCTTCGTGGTGCCGTTCTGCATGGGCCGCTGGGCGCCGATGATCCGAAGCTGGGTGTCGAACTCACCGACTCGGAGTACGTCGTCGTCTCCATGCGCATCATGACCCGCATGGGTGCCGCTGCGCTCGAGAAGATGGGCACCGACCGTCCGTTCGTCAAGGCGCTGCACTCGGTGGGTGCGCCGCTCGAGGCGGGTCAGCAGGATGTGGCGTGGCCGTGCAACGACACGAAATACATCACCCATTTCCCCGAGACCCGTGAGATCTGGAGCTACGGCTCCGGCTACGGCGGCAACGCTCTGCTCGGCAAGAAGTGCTACTCGCTGCGCATCGCATCGGCGATGGCTCACGACGAGGCTGGCTTGCCGAGCACATGCTGATCCTCAAGCTGATCTCGCCCGAGAACAAGGCGTACTACGTCGCCGCAGCGTTCCCGTCGGCGTGTGGCAAGACGAACCTCGCGATGATCCAGCCGACCATCCCGGGCTGGCGTGCCGAGACCCTCGGCGACGACATCGCGTGGATGCGTTTCGGCGAGGACGGCCGTCTCTACGCCGTGAACCCCGAGTTCGGCTTCTTCGGTGTCGCGCCGGGTACCAGCGCCGATTCCAACCCGAACGCCATGGCGACGATCGAGGCAGGCAACACCATCTACACCAACGTCGCGAAGACCGACGACGGTGACATCTGGTGGGAGGCATCGGTGGCGAGAAGCCCGCGCACCTGACCGACTGGCTCGGCAACGACTGGACCCCGGAGTCCGACACGAAGGCCGCTCACCCGAACTCGCGCTACTGCACCCCGATGTCGCAGTGCCCGATCCTCGCCCCCGAGTGGGACGACCCGCAGGGTGTGCCGATCTCCGCGATCCTGTTCGGCGGGCGGCGCAAGACGACGGTTCCGCTGGTCAGCGAGTCGTTCGACTGGCAGCACGGCACTTTCCTCGGCGCGACCCTGTCGTCCGAGCAGACTGCTGCTGCCGAAGGCAAGGTCGGCAACGTTCGCCGCGACCCGATGGCGATGCTGCCGTTCCTCGGCTACAACGCCGGCGACTACCTGAACCACTGGATCAACCTCGGCAAGAACGCCGACGAGTCCAAGCTCCCGAAGATCTTCTACGTCAACTGGTTCCGCCGCGGCGACGACGGACGCTTCCTGTGGCCCGGTTTCGGCGAGAACTCTCGCGTGCTGAAGTGGATCGTCGATCGCATCGAGCACAAGGCGGACGCCCAGTCCACGGCCATCGGTTACGTGCCGACCGCAGCCGACCTGACCCTCGACGGACTCGATGTCGACGCCGCCGACGTCGACGAGGCCCTGAAGGTCGACGTCGACGAGTGGAAGGCCGAGATCGACGGCATCGCCGAGTGGTTCGAATTCCTCGGTGAGAAGGTGCCCTCGGGCATCCGCGACGAGTTCGAGGCTCTGAAGCAGCGCCTCGGCTGATCGATCGAACGACACCACGAATGCCCCGCCGGGTTCAGTCCGGGCGGGGCATTCGGCGTCTCGGGTGCGAAATGCAGCTCAGCTGCTCTGCGAGGCCAGCCATTCGTCGATGCGCCGCTTCGCTTCGTCGGGGGAGACGTCCTCGACTCGGGTCATGATCGCCCACCGGTGTCCGAACGGGTCGAGGATCGTCGCGAACCGGTCGCCGGTGACGAACGTCGAAGGCTCTTCGAAGACGTGTGCGCCGAGTTCTACGGCCCGCGCGAAGACCGCGTCGGAGTCGGCGCAGTACAGCACGTACGAGTGGTTCACGTCGTTCGTTCCGTCCGGGGCGTGCAGGCCCATCGTCGGGATGGGGTCGCTCAACTGCATGCGACCATTGCCCAGATCGAGTTCCGCGTGCGCGACGGAGCCGTCGGGACCGTCGGTGCGGTCGACGAGTGCAGCCCCGAACGCGTCGCAGTAGAAGTCGATGGCCTTCGCGGCCCCGTCGACGACGAGAAACGGAGTGAGGGTGGTGTAACCCTCGGGAATGGGATTCACGGAATTCGTCATGCTCCCCAGTGTTGGACCTGAGGGTCGTACCTGTATTGAAGGAACCCGACATGGTGCGTCGTGGGCAACATGATGCAATAGGTATATCGCACACCACAGCCGGTCCTTGGTGGCCGGGAGAGGATCAGCTATGAGCGGGATCTACAACAATGTCACCGAGCTCGTCGGTCGTACCCCGATCGTCAAGCTCAACCGGCTGACCGAGGGCCTCGGCGCAACTGTCGCTGCCAAGCTCGAGTTCTACAACCCGGCCAACAGTGTCAAGGATCGCATCGGCGTGGCGATCATCGACGCCGCCGAGAAGTCCGGTGAGCTGAAGCCCGGCGGCACGATTGTCGAGGGCACGTCCGGCAATACCGGCATTGCGCTCGCCATGGTCGGCGCAGCCCGCGGCTACAAGGTGATCCTGACGATGCCCGAGACGATGTCGACCGAGCGTCGCGTCATGCTCCGCGCCTACGGTGCCGAGATCGTCCTCACCCCGGGCTCCGAGGGTATGGCCGGTGCAGTCGCGAAGGCGAAGGAGATCGTCGAGTCGACCGAGAACGCGGTGTCGGCGAGCCAGTTCGCGAACCCGGCCAACCCGCAGATCCATCAGGACACCACCGGCGAAGAGGTCTGGAACGACACCGCCGGCGAGATCGACATCTTCGTCGCAGGTATCGGCACGGGTGGCACGCTCACCGGTGTCGGCCGCAATCTCAAGGCCCGCAAGCCCGGTGTCCAGATCATCGGTGTCGAGCCTGCCGATTCGCCGATCCTCACCGGTGGCAACCCCGGCCCGCACAAGATTCAGGGCCTCGGCGCCAACTTCGTTCCCGAGGTCCTCGACCGCGAGATCTACGACGAGATCATCGACGTCCAGTTCGACGACGCGTGAAGATCGGTCGCGCGCTCGGCACCGACGAGGGGATCCTCGGCGGCGTTTCGGCCGGTGCGAACGTGTGGGCCGCTCTCGAGGTCGCCAAGCGCCCCGAGAACGCAGGCAAGCTGATCGTCGTGGTCGTGCCCGACTTCGGCGAGCGCTACATCTCGACGCCGCTGTTCGAGCACATTCGGGACTGATCGTCGTCGTGAGTATTCTCCGTACTCTCCGTGAGGACCTGCAGGCTGCGCGTGGCAACGATCCCGCTGCGCGCAGCAATGTGGAGAACGCGGTCGTGTACTCCGGTCTCCACGCGATCTGGTCGCACCGTGTCGCGCACCGGATGTGGGCGGTGCCCGCATTGAAAGGGCCTGCGCGGATCCTTTCGCAGTTCACCCGGTTCCTCACCGGAATCGAGATCCATCCCGGTGCGACGATCGGTCGGCGTTTCTTCATCGACCACGGCATGGGCGTGGTCGTCGGTGAAACCGCGGAGATCGGGAACGACGTCATGCTGTATCACGGTGTGACGCTCGGTGGCCGGTCGCTCGCGAAGGAGAAGCGGCATCCGACGCTCGGTGATCGCGTCACCGTAGGTGCAGGAGCAAAGATTCTCGGGCCGGTCGTGATCGGCGACGACAGCGCGATCGGCGCCAATGCGGTCGTCACGCACGACGTACCGGCGGACTCGATCGCCACGGGTATCCCCGCGACGGTGCGGTCGCGGAAGAAGCATGAGCCGCTGGTGGATCCGACCACCTACATCGATCCGGCGATGTACATCTGAGCTCGGACAAAGGCGCCGAAATGGCGGTGGGTGTACCGAAATATCGGTACACCCACCGCCATTTCGGGCGCCTACTCGGCCGGCAACACTGTGTCGGCCGAAAACTCAGCCTGGTAGCCGGGAGGGTACAGCACCGACTTGGTCTCGCAGAACGCCTCGAGCCCTTCGGGGCCGTTCTCGCGGCCGATACCGGAGTTCTTGAATCCGCCGAAGGGCGATCCGGGATCGAAGGCGTACCAGTTGATTCCGTAGGTGCCGTGCGGACTCGCGCTGCGACGTCGAGGCCCTTCTCCACATCGGTGGTGTACACCGAGCCGGCGAGGCCGTAGTCGGAATCGTTCGCGATCTTGATGGCGTCGTCGACGCTGTCGTACGGCAGCACCGACAGGACCGGTCCGAAGATCTCCTCGCGCGCGATTGTCATCGAATTGTCGACGTCGGCGAAGACCGTGGGTTCGACGAAGTAGCCCTTGTCGAGACCGGCGGGACGGCCACCGCCCAGCACGAGGCGTGCACCCTCTTCCAGGCCCTTCTTGATGTAGTCCTCGACGCGGTCGCGCTGCTTCGCGGAGATCAGGGGGCCGAGCTGGGCGGCCTCGTCCGACGGCGGGCCGACGGGGAAGAACGCGGCGGTGGCCACGATCTTCTCGACCACCTCGTCGTACCGTGAACGCGGTGCGAGGATGCGGGTCTGGCCGACGCAGGCCTGCCCGGTGTTCATCAGACCGGACATGACGAGCATCGCAATAGTGGAGTCGAGGTCGGCGTCCTCGAGGATGATCGCGGCGGATTTGCCGCCGAGCTCGAGTGAGCAGCGCTTGAGGTTGCGCGCGGCGATCTCGCCGATGTGCTTGCCGACTGCGGTGGACCCCGTGAAGGTGATCTTGTCGAGGTCCGGATGCGAGACGAGGTGCTCGCCGGTCTCGGCGCCACCGGGCACCACCGACAGCACACCTTCGGGGAGACCGGCCTCGGCGAAGATCTCGGCGATCACGTTGACGGCCAGCGGAGATTCAGGTGCGGGCTTGAGGACCACGGTGCAACCGGCGAGCAGTGCGGGGCCGAGCTTGTTGGCGCACAGGAACAGCGGCACATTCCACGCGATGACCGCGCCGACCACGCCGACGGGCTCGCGGGTCACTCGCGTCCGCCCGAACGAGCCGTTGCGTTCGTCGACCCACGGGAACGAATCGGCCAGCCCTGCATAGAAGTTCAGTGTCGCGAGCGACGGAGTCATCTGCATCATCTGCACCGACGCGGCGGGCTGTCCCATCTCGGACGAGACGATCTCGGCGATCTCTGCGCCGCGTTCTTCGATGATCTTCGCGGCCTTGCCGATCACCTCTGCGCGCTCGGCCGGGGTCATGCGCGGCCACGGACCGTCGTCGAATGCGGTGCGTGCCGCGGCCACCGCGGCATCGATGTCCTTCGGTCCGGCGACGGGCACCGAACCGACCCGTTCCTCCGTGGCCGGGGAGAACACTTCGAGCCTCTCGTCGGTCGACGGTGCCGTCCACGTGCCGCCGATGAACAGCTTGTCGTAATCCGTCATTTTCTCACCCTTCTCGATTGCGTTGTGCTCGTATTCATCACGGTGATCGGGTTTCGTCGGCGTCGACGAAACCGGTGAATCCGTACTGTCGGTGCGGTCCGATCACCGCGACCTCGAACAGTCCGGTGCCGACGACTGCTCGTCCGTCTCCGCCGGTGAGGTGGAACCGGGCCAGATGGTCGGTGGGGCAGAACATCAACGTCGCCGGGTCGATCTCGCGGGTGTCGCGGCGCAGCGACTGCACCACGAGGTCGCCCTGCCACATGCCGTGTCGCCAGTCGGGTTCGAGCCCGTATCCCGTGCCGATCGCCAACAGGTTCGCGACCAGCAGTTCGCATTCGACGACCAGCGGATCGCGGCCGGGGCGGTGGAACGTGAGGGTCGCACTCGTGACCGTGCGGGTTCCCGGCGCGAACCGCAGGGCGTGCTCGGGTCTTCCCAGCCATTCGGGTTCGGTGTCGGGCCGGATGCGGATGGCTTCCTCGAGCAGGCGGCGGCCGGTGTCGTCCTCCTGAACGATGACGACGATCGTGTCGCTGCCGAATTGCATCACCGAGTAGATCCAGAAGAATCCGGGTGTGCCGTAGGCGGCCTTGCGGCCGGGTGGTTCGGCCTCGCCGACCGGCCGCACACCCCACGATCTGTCGCGGTTGCCCCGCCAGACCTCCGGATCGACCTCGCGGCTGTGCCCGTCGACGGTGAGGCGCCCGACCACGTGCCCGATTGCACGAACCGGGACGTGTCCATCACGACACGTTCGAGTTGCCGTAGCTTCTGCGGGTCTTCCTCCGTCGCGGGAACGTCGCCCTCGAAGGTGAGATCGAAGGACAGGTCTGCGGTCTCGGGATGCCCCGCTTCGAGTACCACGCGCAGTCGCTGCAGACCTTCGAGCACCTCCACGCGCAGCGGGCCCACCGCGGTGTCGGTGCGGTCGGTGCCGAGGGCCTTCGAAGCGCGGACGACGATGTGGTCGTTCCCGCGGCGTAGTACCGCGAATCCGTCGCACACACCGAGATTCGGATACTGGCCGAGTCCGACGACGAGGAACAGGTCGGCATCGTCGGACGGATAGCAGTTGAAGTAGTAGCGGTCGTAGAAGTTGCGGTCGGAGGTCGCCACCCGGCGCATAGGTTCGGCGGTCTGGTGTACCGGGTAGTCGTCGAGCGGCGACAGTGAGCCCCGCGGGTCCGCCGTCACGTCAGTGCCTCCCAGTAGGTCCCGTCGAGCATCGATTCGAGGGTCGTGCGATGCATGATCATTGCGTCGGGGTCGTCCGGCTGTCCGGAGGCCGAGTCGACGACGGACTGCCCGAAGTGCACAGCACGGGTGGCGATGCGCAGCATGATGATCGCGTGCTGCACCGCGGCGTAGCAGGTGTGGAAGTCGAGGTGCTGCGGGACGTGCCCGGTGCGCTGCGCGTAGGTGTCGGCGACGTCGTCGCGTCGCAGGAAACCGGGCAACCCAGGGAGTCCCGCGAGACCGGCGATGTCCTCGAAGAACCTGTGCAGGAAGATCATCCATGCCAGATCCATTTCGCGGGCGCCGTCGCAGCGAGTTCCCAGTCGAGTACTCCGGCGGGTTCGAAGTCGTCGAACATGATGTTGCCGATGCGTGCGTCGCCCCAGCACAGCACCGCGGGGGCAGGGTCGTCGGGGACGTGTGCGTCGAGCCATGTGAAGGCACGTTCGATCAGTGGGGATCGCGGCCCGGTCCGGGTGGTCCACTCGTAGTAGGCACGTTGTGCCGCGACGTGCGCACGGATCGCGTCGCCGGCGCAGCGGTGTGAGGCGAGGCCCGCGGTCGCGGGGTCGACGGTGTGGATCTGCGCGAGGACGTCCACCGTGCCGTCCTGCAGCGTGGCGCGCTGGTCGTCGGTGGCCTCGGTGACCCACGAACCGAAGTTGTAGGGCATCACATCGGGCGGCACGATGCCGTCGATGCGCGACATGACGAGGAACGGTGCGCCGAGCACGGCGGCATCGGATTCGGTCCAGTGCACGTGTGGCACGGGGATGGCGGTGGCGGCGGCCACGGCGCTCATGACACGGGCTTGAGCGTCGAGGTCGTAGTGCGGGAACACCGGTACCGCGCTGTCGGCTGGGGCGACGCGGGCGACGAGTCGGTGGTCGGTGCCGTCCCAGCGGGCATCGAACAGCAGGGTCTCGCTGGACATGCCGTTGGATTCGGGGATGTGCACGTCGCTGACGACCGGGTCGGTGACACGTTCGGCGAGCCAGTGTTGCAGGCCGGTGCGTACGACTTCGGGATCGCGGCGGGACTCGCGTGGGCGGGCGGCCTCGCCGTGGTGGGCTGTGTCGTGCGGGTCGATCGCCACGAAGGCCCCTCCCTTGCATGTTGCAGGTTTCGTGCGCCGCGTCACATCGGCACGCCAACACTAGAACACGTTCCATCTTTTTCAAAGGGAGCGTCGGGTCGTGGCGAAGACCGCCCGTGCCCGCCACACTGGAGAGTGCCGACCGTCAGGAGCAAACATGGCAGAGAACAATCCGTTCGGATTCGACCCCGAAGACATCGATCGGGTCGTCCGTGAGGCCGGAGAAGAACTGCGCGAGCTCAAGGGCCGGATCTTCGCTTTCCTCGACCAACCCGTCGCGCGGCCGGAACCGGCACCGCCACCCGAGACCACGGGCGACGCGGGGGACGGCGTATGGGTCGTCTACACGGCGGACGCGGACGGCGTCGCACACATCGACCAGGTGTACCCCTCGGAACTCGAAGCGCTCCGCAGTCTCAAGGGCAACACCGACCCGGCTCGGACAGCACGGTTCCTGCTTCGGGATGAGCGTGAGCGTGCTCGACCGCCCGGCCACCTCGACCGACTGAGACGCGCCTCGCGTCAGCCGTGATGGATGTACGACCGGAGCTGGTCGCGTTCGGCCTGCAATTCGTCGATCCGGCTCTTGACCACGTCGCCGATGCTGACGATTCCCACCAGCTGTCCGTCGACGACGACCGGCAGGTGCCGGATGCGTCGCTCCGTCATGGTCTCGGCCAGGCTGTCCACACTGTCGGTCGGCAGGCACATCGCCACATCGACCGTCATCACCTCGGAGGCTGTGGCGACGAGTATCGACGGGCCCAGCTCATGGAGCTGCCGGACGACATCGCGCTCGGTGACGATTCCGACGACGTCGGTGCCGTCGACGACGACCATCGCCCCGATATTATGGCGCGCAAAATCTCCGATCAGCTCGCAGACCGTGGTTCCCGGGGGAACCGTCTGCACCGCCGAACCCTTGTTCCGCAAAATTTCGGCAATCCTCATCGGATACCACCGATCCGTCCCACTGGGCCCGTTGGGCTAGTCGAGGTAGGGCTGGTCCAGTCAGGTAGGTCCTCGGAACCCGTGCGCCGCCGAATGGTTACCTACTCGTGACCATGTGTGAGTGCAGCGGCACCCACGAGCGATCCCAGCGCGCCCAACGAGGCCGGCACGATCCGCAGATCGCGAATGAAGCCGAGGCGAGCCTGCCGCGCCGCGGACGCCAGCATAGGACGCCACAGCGGAGTTCCCGCCTCCGCAAAACCACCCCCGACGACGACGAGCGAGACGTCCGTCAGTGCCGCCGCAGATGCAATGACCTGACCCAACGCGGTCCCCGCGCGCTCGAGCGCAGCCGCCGCGACACCGCTGCC
>BBEG01000162.1 GCA_001312645.1 Rhodococcus sp. JCM 9791 | reverse complement strand
GTAACCGCATGCTGACGCTCAAGGCAGCCGGCCTCCTCGATGTCGAGACCGGCGAGATCATCCGACCGGGAATCATCCACATCGACGGCGACCGGATTGCGGGTGTCGGCGGCGAACCACGCGGCGAGGTCATCGATCTCGGTGATCAGATCCTCATGCCGGGTCTGATGGACATGGAGGTCAACCTGCTCATGGGTGGGCGCGGCGAGAAGCCCGTCTACTCCACGGTGCAGGACGATCCTCCGCTGCGCATGCTGCGTGCGGTGGGCAATTCCCGCCGCACGCTGCGTGCCGGCTTCACGACCGTCCGAAATCTGGGACTGTTCGTGAAGACCGGCGGTTATCTCCTCGACGTCGCACTCGGTAAGGCGATCGACGCCGGATGGGTGGACGGACCGCGCATCGTTCCTGCCGGTCACGCGATCACCCCGACCGGCGGTCACCTGGATCCGACGATGTTCGCGGCCTTCGCACCCGGTGTTCTCGATCTGACCATCGAAGAAGGCATCGCCAACGGTGTCGACGAGGTTCGCAAGGCCGTCCGATACCAGATCAAGCACGGCGCCCAGCTCATCAAGGTGTGTGTCTCCGGCGGCGTGATGTCGATGACCGGATCTGCAGGCGCCCAGCACTATTCCGATGAGGAGTTGCGCGCGATAGTCGACGAGGCACACCGGCGCGGCTTGAAGGTCGCGTCGCACACGCACGGCGCCGAGGCGGTGCGCCACGCAGTTGCAGCGGGTATCGACTGCATCGAGCACGGATTCCTCATCGACGACGACGCGATCGATCAGATGGTGGAGAACGGCACGTGGCTGGTCCCCACTACACGTCTTGCCGACGCAATGGACACCTCCCACGCCCCGCCCGAACTCCAGGCGAAGGCTGCGAGATGTTCCCGAAGGCACGCACTTCCGTGCTGGCGGCGTACAAGGCCGGCGTCAAGATCGCAGTCGGAACCGATGCTCCGGCGATTCCGCACGGCAAGAATGCCGACGAGATCGTCGCGCTGGTCGACCGGGGACTCCCGCCGCTGGCGGTCATCCAGGCCGCGACGATCAACGCGGCCGAGCTGATCGGTGTCGACGACCGTGGCCGCCTCGTCGAGGGTCTGCTCGCCGACATCATCGCTGTCCCGGGTGATCCCACAGAGGACATCACCGTCACCCAGGACGTTCGGTTCGTGATGAAAGGCGGAAAGGTCTATGTCAACAAGTGACGATCTCGTAGAGATCAATCAACTCCTCGCGCGGTACGCCGTGAACATGACCAAGGGGGACGTCGACGGCGTCGTCGCCGTCTTCACGCCCGACGGCACCTACAGCGCCTTCGGTGATGCGTTCACCCTCGATCAGTTTCCGGAGTTGGTCGCAGCGGCACCGCAAGGACTCTTCATGACCGGCACCGCACTGATCGCACTCGACGGCGACTCTGCGACCGGGACCCAACCACTGTGCTTCGTCGAGCATTCGGCACACGACATGCGGATCGGGTACTACACCGACGCCTATGTCCGCACCGACGACGGGTGGCGTCTGAAGACCCGCAAGATGACGTTCATCCGTCGCAGCGGTGTGCACGACTCGGGAATCCCGCACGCATTCGAGGCACCGACGGCATGAACCTCACCGGGGCGAGCGACGCGACGGGGAGTGTCCAGGCGAGCGAAGCAACGGGGAGTGTCCAGGAGTTCAGGACAGCAGTTCGTGCCTGGCTGGACGAGAACGATCTCACCCCCGGACCCGACCTCACGTTCGACGAACACGTCGAGCAGCTGGGTCGGGTCCGGCGCGCTCTCTACGACGCCGGATGGATGCGTTACGGATGGCCGGCCGAGGTCGGAGGCCTCGGCGGGCCCGCGATGCTGCGGGCGGTACTCGGCGAGGAGGTCGCAACACGCGACCTCGCCGAGCCGGGTATCTACTCGATGATCGAGGTCCTCGCGCCCACCATGATCAAGTATGCGAGGCCGGAACTGGCCGCCGAGATGGTGCCGCGACTGCTCGACGGCAGCGAACAGTGGTGCCAGGGCTTCTCCGAGCCCGGCTCGGGTAGCGACCTGGCATCGCTGTCCACCCGCGCCGAACAGCGCGGCGACCAGTGGGTGATCAACGGGCAGAAGGTGTGGACCTCGCTGGCGCAGTTCGCAACCCGATGTGTGCTCCTCACCCGCACGGGTCCCGGACACGACGGCATCACCGCGTTCTTCCTCGACATGGACACCCCGGGCATCACTGTCCGGCCACTGACGACGATGCACGACCGCGAAGAATTCTGCGAGGTCTACTTCGACGATGTCGTGGTGCCCGCCGATCGGATGCTGGGGAATCCCGGAGACGGCTGGAAGCTCGCGATGGATCTGCTGCCGCACGAACGTTCGTCGTGCTTCTGGCACCGGATCGCGTACCTGTTCACGCGTCTCGACCAGATTGCAGCCGTCTCGGATCCAGCCGACGACCGGGAACTCGGCGACGCCTACCTCGCGCTGCACACGGTGAGGAGCCGCTCGTACAGCACGCAGAAGCGCCTCCAGGCAGGTCTGCCGCTGGGCCCGGAGACCTCGGTGGACAAGGTGCTGCTGGCGACCGCGGAGCAGCAACTGTTCGACACCGCCCGGGATCTGATCCCCGGCAGGATCGAATTGTTCGACACCGAGCTCCGGACCGAATTCCTGTATTCGCGGGCCGCGTCGATCTACGGCGGTACCGCAGAGATCCAGCGCAACATCATCGCCCGCCGTCTACTGCAACTGGGGAAAGAGTGATGACCACGAACGACACTGCACCGGCGGTCGATTCGGAACTCGCACTACTCGAGGACACGCTCCGCAAGACGATGGAGACCACCTCGGGCGTCGCACTCGACTCGGCACTCGGCGAGCTCGGCTGGCACGACATGCTCAGCGAGATGCCCGATGTGGCGATCCCCCTGGTTTTCCGGCTACTGGGTGAGACCGGCGCGCACGCACCCGTGATCAACGACGTGATCCTGGCCGAGGCCGGAGCCGAGCTGGGGGGCACTGTTCCGCTCCCGTACGCGGGCGGTTCGTGGATCGTGTGGCACCGCACGCAGCGGACCACCGAGGTGCTCGACAAGGAACTCACCGTCGAGGTGGTCGATTCCGGGAATCCGGTGCCGGTCGCTGCTGGTCGGCGCGCGCTCGGGTGGTGGCTGGTGGGCACGAGCCGCACCATGCTGGATCTCGCCCGGACCCACGCGCTCAGCCGCACCCAGTTCGGCAAGCCCATCTCCGGATTCCAGGCGGTACGCCACAAGCTCTCCGAGACCTTCGTGGCGATCGAGGGTGCCGAAGCGGCGCTCCTCGTGGCGAACGACGATTTCAGTTCACTGCTGGCCAAGGCCGCAGCAGGTAAGGCCGCGGTGACGGCCGCGCGGCATTGCCAGCAGGTGCTCGGCGGTATCGGGTTCACCGACGAACACGACCTGCATCGTCACATCCGCCGCGGACTGTTCCTCGACGGACTGCTGGGCAGTTCCAAGGAATTGACACGGGAAGCAGGGGCTGCCATTCGCGCGTCGGGATCTGCGCCGCGCATCGCCAACCTGTAGAGAATCACTTGAACGAGTAGAGGCCACCGTCATCGACGATGGCCTCTACTCGTATTTTTCGAGCGCTACGACGATGCTGCCGACTGTGCCGCCGCACCGTTCTTGGACGGATCAGGATGGTTCGAGAACCAGAGGTTCTCCTCCACGGCCTTGCGGCTCTTCCATCCGTCGGCAGTGCGTACGACCTCGTGGTGGTAGTTGCCACCGCAGTATGTCAGGCCGTCGACACCCGGAAGCTGCATGGGGTTGTAGAACATCGCGCGCACATTCGCGGTGTCGTCATCGACGAACGTGATCTCGATGTTGGTGACGAAATGCTGGGTCATGGGGCACTGGCCGAGAGCGCGGGTCAGCATGCCGAGCACCTGGTCGCGCGTACCTGCCGGGTAACCGACCGAGGAGTAGTCGAGGTGGGCGTCCTCGGTGAAGACCGTCGCCAGCTCTTCCCAGTTCTTCGTGTCGACCGTAGTCGCGTACTTGTACAGCAGGTCGGCGATGTCGAGCCGATCCTGGAGTCTCTGCAATGTCATTCCGGTCCTCATTCCTCGATGTCGGATCTGTCGCATTTTCTCACCCTGCCCGGACGCAGCTCCGGTCGCACCGGCTCGCGCCGACCATCACTCTCTCATACCGAAATCGCATTCTTTGACACAAGAATACCCTTTCCAAATTTCAGATTCTGCGCAACAATCGATATATGACGCGCTTGGATTCACTACACGACCTCACCGGTAGGACCGCCATCATCACGGGCGGCTCGCGAGGAATCGGTCGGGCCATCGCCCAGATACTCGCCGAAGCCGGCGCCGACGTCGTCATCGCTTCCCGGAAACTCGATGCCTGCGAGCTGGCTGCGAAGGAGATCGAGGCATCGACCGGACGGCGTGCGCTCGCCGTCGCATGCCACGTCGGCCAGTGGGACGACTGCGACGCGCTGGTCGACCGCACCCTCGAGCACTTCGGTCGCATCGACATCCTCGTCAACAATGCCGGAATGTCGCCGCTCTACGAGAATCTCGAGTCGATTACCGAAGACCTGTACGACAAGACGTTCAGCGTCAACCTCAAGGGGCCGTTCCGTCTGGCTGTCCGCGCGGGTGCACACATGGCTGCCCACGACGGCGGATCGATCATCAATGTCGGTACCGCAGGCTCGTTGACCGCGAGTGTGCGGGAACTCCCTTACGCGTGCGCCAAAGCCGGCCTCAATGCTTTCACCGTGGGTCTCGCAGACGCCTACGCACCGAAGGTCCGCGTCAACGCCATCCTGCCAGGCCCGTTCCGGACCGATCTGTCGAAGGCATGGGCACCCGAGGAGGGCGAGAAGGCTACGTTCGTGCCTCTCGAGCGCATGGGCCGCCCCGAAGAAGTGGCTCCGCTCGCCCTGCACCTCGCGAGCGATGCCTCGAGCTTCACCACCGGAGCGATCATCCGCGTCGACGGTGGAGTCACGAAAAAGGTTTGACCAGAGGTCAATTCACAAATACTTCGAGAAGGGATCCCATGCCGGATTCAACACAACTTGCAGACAGGGTGGCCATCGTCACCGGAGCTGGTGGCGGAATCGGCCGCACCTACTCGCGCGGTCTCGCCGAGGCGGGTGCCGCAGTGGTCGTGGCCGACATCGATCTCGACTCCGCAAGCAAGACCGCAGACGAGTTGAAGGCCGACGGATATCGCGCCCTCGCCGTCCGCGTCGATGTGCGGGACGAGAAGAGCACGTCGGAGATGGCCGCCGCAGCCGCCGCGGAGTTCGGCTCCGTGGACATCCTCGTCAACAACGCGGGCCTGATGGCGGAGGTCGTCGGCCAGGGCAGTCTCACCTCGATGCCTCTGGATCTGTGGAACAACACCCTCGCGGTCAACCTCACCGGGCCGCTTCTGTGCACCCGCGCCGTGGTTCCCTACATGAAGGAACGCGGGTACGGGAAGATCGTGAACCAGTCGTCGAGCGGCGCTTTCATGGCCGCACAGGCCTACGGGATCACCAAGCTCGGACTCGTCAGCATGACGGTGTCGCTGTCACGGGAACTGGCGCCGTTCGGCATCCGCGTCAATGCCATCGCACCGGGCATGGTGAACACCGAGGCCGGCGGCATCGCCTCACCCCCCGAGCTGAAGGAGATGGTCAAGCACGCGATCCCGTTTCCTTTCGGTGAACCCGAGGAGCTGATTCCGGGTCTGCTGTATCTGGTTTCGTCCGGCAGCGATTGGGTGACCGGCCACACCTTGAACATCGACGGCGGCTGGGTCGTCCGAGTCTGAGTTCACGTTTTCCCCGGAAACGACGAAGGAGCACGATGAAGCACTATCTGATGGTCGAAGCACATCCGACCCATCCCGATCGGGTCGACGAGTTCAACGAATGGTACGAAACCACACACATCCGTGAGGTTGTCGCGCTCGACGGCTTCCTCAAGGCCACGCGCCTGGCGCCCGCAGATGCGGCCGGTGGTTCGTTCATCACCCTCTACGAGATCGAGGGCGACCCGGAGAAGGCACTGCACAACGTGCACGCGGCCGCCGCGGCCAAACAGTTCGAGATGTCCGATTCCCTGAGCTACGGCCCAGTTCCGAGGATGCGCATCATGCAGGTGTACTCGGAGTACGTCAAGCCCTGACCCCGAAAACCGAACGGGCGCCTCCACGATTGGTAGAGGCGCCCGCGTTCGTATGCGCTACTTGATGTTCTGCTTCATCTCGTCGAGTTTCATGAGCACCGGCCATCCGCCGACGCTCAACGCATTGCCGTGGCCGGTCTGGTGCACATCGAACACCGACTGGATGGCCGCGTAGAAGCCTGGACGTCGAGAGTCTGATTGACCGCGCGCTTGGCCTGCCGTAGACCGAACGGCGGCATCTTCGCGATCTGCTCGGCGAGTGCACGTGTCTCGGTGTCGAGCTGGTCGCGCGGCACCACCTTGTTGACCATGCCGGTCTGCTCGGCCTCCTCGGCCGTGACCGGCCGACCGGTGAACAGGATCTCCTTGGCCTTCCTCGGCCCGAGTTCCAGGTGTGGCCGTGATATTCGACGCCACCGATACCCATCATCACGACCGGGTCGGAGAACTTGGCATCCTCGGACGCGATGATCAGGTCGCAGGGCCAGCACAGCAGTAGGCCACCGGCGATACAGCGCCCCTGCACCGCGGCAATCGACG
The DNA here is from genome assembly GCA_001312645.1 of Rhodococcus sp. JCM 9791. Classification (GTDB taxonomy): domain Bacteria; phylum Actinomycetota; class Actinomycetes; order Mycobacteriales; family Mycobacteriaceae; genus Rhodococcus. Next base: position 5,252 of record BBEG01000162.1, on the reverse strand, counting down.
GCTTGGGGATGTTGCGCCAGCGCATCGAGTACTCGAGGTAGCGGCGCGACTCGGTGGTGTAGATCATGTCCAGGGTGATCTTGTCGGGCACGGGGCCCCCGCCGCCGGTCATGTCATGCCCCGCAGAGAAGTGCTTGCCTTCCGCGCGCAACACGATCACCGACACATCCGGGTCGTCGCCCGCACGGACCCACGCCGCGTCGAGTTCGTCTAGCAGAGCCGCGTTCTGAGCGTTCGCGGCATCCGGCCGATTCAACGTGATCGTTGCGATCCGGTCTGCTACCTCGTAGAGAATGTACAAGTTGCGCTCCTCAGCCGCGTGGTAGCCCGAGCACTCGCTGGGCGACGATGTTCCGTTGGATCTCCGATGTACCGCCCGCGATGGTGCCGGCAAAACTGCGGGCATAGCGTTCGAACCAGCTCGCTGCGAAGTTGTCGAGGTTCCACGGCGTGTACGCAGAGGTCGACGCAGGATGCACGAGCTTCCGCGCCCTCGGCATCGAGTGCGTGCTCGACGGAGCGTTGAATCGCCTCGGATCCGAGCAGTTTCAGGACCGACAGGGAAGCGACATCCTGCTCACCGCGCGACTCACGCGCAAGAGCCGCGGACCCGAGCAGGCGCAGCGCCTGTAGGTCCATCACCAGCGTTGCGTACCGGTCGCGATCGATGACCGTGCGCGGCTCGAAATCTGCGACGAGATCTTCCAATCGATCCGCGAAGCTGAGCCACAGAAGAGTGCGCTCGTGCCCGAGCGAGCCGTTGGCAACGGTCCAGCCCTTGTTGAGCTCGCCGATGAGGTTCTCCGCCGGTACTCGGACATCCTCGAAGAACACTTCGTTGAAGTCACGATCATCCCTGTCGGCGATGGACGCGAACGGGCGACGGACCACACCCGGTGTGTCGGTGGGGATCAGCAGCACGCTGATGCCCTTGTGCTTGGGTGCATCCGGATCGGTACGGACGAAAGTGAGGAGCACATCGGCGTGGTGGGCACCGGATGTCCACACCTTCTGGCCGTTGACGACGAAGTGGTCGCCGTCCAGGACGGCGCGCGTGCGGAGGCCCGCGAGGTCGGAACCCGCGCCGGGCTCGCTCATTCCGAGGGCAGCGGTGATCTCGCGCGAAGAATCCGCGCCGCCCACTGTTGCTTTTGCTCCTCCGTACCGAACGAGAGGATGGACGCGCGATGATGCCGAGGCCCTGAGGATTGAAGCTGTGGTAGATCCGGCGCTTCGACAGTTCTTCGAGGTGGACGGCCTGCTGGATCAACGTTGCGTTGCGACCCCCGAATTCGGCGGATTCCCCGGAAGCAACCAGCCGTTGTCGAACTGGACTCGCTGCCACCGGCGTGCCCAGTCGGGCATGTCGCGCTCGAGGTGGACCGCTCGGTGGCGTCGGCCTCATCCGGCAGGTTCGCCTCGAGGAAGGCCACGAATTCGGCGCGGAACGCCTCGACGTCGTCGTCATACGAGAGTTGCACGGTACTCCTCGGTGATCAGTGCCCGATGTTCGGCGGCGCCACCGAGCAGATGTTCACAGGCGCGGGCACGTTTGAGCGCGAACTGCAGATCGTTCTCCCAGGTGAATCCCATACCACCGAACAACTGCATTCCGTGACGGAAGACGAGCGATTGGCATTCGCCCGCCGCGGCCTTCGCCATCGACGCAGCGAGGTTCCTGCGCGGATCATCCTCGGCGATGGTGAGCGCCGCGAAGTACGCGAGTGCGCGGGCACGTTCGATCGCGATGTGCATATCGGCAGCCTTGTGCTGGACGGCCTGGAACGACCCGATCGGGACACCGAACTGCTGCCGGTTCTTCACATGGTCGAGCGCGAGATCGAGAACACGTTGGCACGCACCGACAGCCGTCAGAGCAAGGCCTGTGAGCGCCATGTGGCGCCCCCGGACCGAATCGACATCAGAGCGCGGGTCGCCCTCCACCCGGACCTGCTCGAACCGCACATCCGCGATGTGCAGGGCGGGGTCGAACACCGGACTGCGAGTCGCGGTGACCTTGTCGGCAGTCACGACGAAGACACCTGCGTCGGTGACCACGGCCAGTAGGTCGGCGCGGTCGCCGTCGAGGACCTGCGAGGCAGTGCCGTGGAGTACCCAGCCGTCGGCGTCGCGGTGCGCGTGAACACCGCCGTACACCGCAGCGCCGGTCTGGTCGGGCTCGGCCACACCGGGCGCGAGCTGCGCGAACTGCGTCATCGTCGCGAGGTAGGGCGTGGGATCTGTGGCCCGTCCCAGTTCCTCCAGGACGATCCCGAGTTCGACAGCAGCTTCGGGATCCGTGAGCTCGGTCCAGCCGAGTCCCACGAAGACTTTCCACAGCGGCCCTGGATCTGCGCCGTTGTCGACGATATTGCGGATCAGCGTGGACGGACATTCCTTCGCCGTGACGTCACGGACGGTGTCCTGCCACAGTCGCTGATCGGAGTCGAACTCGAAAAGCATTCCGACATACCTCTCTGACAGAGCTGCGGTTGCACAGCAGAATGAGAATATCATTCTCAATACGAGAAAGTAATAGTCTCATTCGGCGCATCTGACCCTTGGGTAACCTTGCGAGAACGTGCATGATCTCCGGTACAGTGCTCACATGTTTGCCTCACGCAACAATGGGCAGTGCTCGCGGTGACCGGCCCGAGCGAAGAACCCGCATGGAAGCAGCGCGCAGTCGAGCGGTCCATCCGGACGGCGAAGCTGCGCGCCGAGCAGCGCGTGCAGCGCTTCCTCGACGCTGCCCAGGCCATCATCACCGAGAAGGGCAGTACCGACTTCACGGTACAAGAGGTCGTCGATCGCTCGAAGCAGTCGTTGCGTAGCTTCTACCTGCAGTTCGACGGCAAGCACGAGCTGCTGCTCGCACTGTTCGAGGATGCACTCGGCCGATCCGCCGATCAGATCCGCGCAGCGGCTGCCGGCGAGGACGATCCCATGGATCAGCTCCGCGTGGCAGTCGAGCTGCTGTTCGAATCATCGCGTCCCGACCCCGTTGCGCAGCGCCCCCTGTTCACCGATTTTGCGCCTCAGCTGCTGCTCACACACCCTACCGAGGTCAAAGTGGCGCACGCGTCGATGCTGGCGCTGTTCACCGAACTCATGGAGAAGGTCGCCGCGTCGGGTCAGTTGCGCAGCGATTTCAATGCGCGACGCGCCGCCGCGATGACTATGCAGACCGTGATGTTCATCGCGCAGTCCAGCGGCGACCCCGATGCCACCGCGCGCCCGATCACCGCCGACGAAGTATGGACATTCTGCTCGCATGGGTTCGCTTCCAAATAGGAAGAATACTGTTCTCATTTGAGAGTGGGTCATTTACACTCGGCCTGTGACCGAGCTTTGGAATGACCTCCTGACGTGTCTCGACCTCACCCCGCAGTCGATTCGGCCCTGACCCCGATACCGGCATCGCGGTTTTCGAGGGCACGAACCAGCGCCTCGAGTACCACCGGCTCTTCGGTGGCCAGCTCCTCGGACAGTTCGTCCGCGCAGCTCAGCTGACGTGCCCGGAGAAGGCCATCAAGTCGTTGCATACGGTGTTCGCCCGGGAGGGCCGTGCCGACGAGCCGGTCCGATACGAGGTGACTCGTCAGCACGAAGGCCGGTCGTTCGGCACCCTGACGATCGTCGCGCGCCAGACCAAGGGGGTGCTGGCCACCGCGTCGGTGTCGGTTCATGCTCCGGAGAGCGGTCCCGATCGGCAGTCCTTCCCGCCCGTGCCCTCACTGCTCCCCGAGGGAGCCGGGTCGACTTCTCTCTCATCCCGTGGGAAACACGCGCCTCCTCCGATCTCAACGATCTCGGCACGGCCGCACCCGAATTCGATATGTGGATGCGTACGCCGCAGGTGGATGAGACGCTGGCACCCGCGCTCACCTCGTATGCGACCGACCTCCACCTCATCGGCACCGCCTCCTGGCCGTCGACGGGTACTGCCAGACCGGGAACGGTACGGCCTTCACTTCGGCGGTGACCTCCCACAACCTCTGGTTCCACCGGCCGTTCCGCACCGAAGACTGGCTTCTGCTGCGCCACAGGAGCCCTCTGATCGCCAACGGTCGCTGCTTCGGCCGCGGCGACATCTTCACCGAGCAGGGCGATCTCGTCGCATCCTTCGCCCAGGAAGCACTTCTCCGACTTCCTGCCGAGGTGGTCTGACATGTCCCAGAAGACATTACGTGTGGTCCAGTGGACCACCGGCAATATCGGTACCCGGGCACTCCGCGCCGTGATCGACCATCCCGCCCTCACACTGGCCGGCTTGTATGTCCACAGCGACGCCAAGGAAGGACTCGACGCCGGCGAACTGTGCGATCGAGGCACGGTCGGAGTGAAGGCAACGCGCAGCATCGACGAGATCATCGATCTCGGTGCGGATTGCGTTCTCTACATGCCGCTGCAGTTCGATCTCGACGAGGTCTGCCGAATTCTTGCCTCGGGCGCGAACATCGTCACCACCCGAGGCGAATTCCACCACCCGCCGAGTATGCCTGCGGCGATCCGCGACACGGTCGAGACCGCGTGTGCCGAAGGCGGCACATCCATCCACAGCACCGGAAGCAGCCCCGGATTCATCTCCGAGGCAGTGCCTCTGGTTCTGAGCTCCATTCAGCGCACGCTCGACCATCTCGCCATCGACGAGTACGCCGACCTGTCACAGCGCAACTCGCCCGGAATCCTGTTCGAGGTGATGGGCTTCGGCCAGCAACCGGCCGATTTCGCGCAAGCGCGTCTCGACCATGTGAAGGACAATTTCGGTCCGTCGCTCCAGGTACTCGCCGACGCACTCGGCCTGCCCTTCGACTCCGTCGAAGCCAGTGGGGAATTGGCTGTGGCCCGGAACGACGTCACGATCGCGGCCGGCACAATCCCCGCTGGAACGGTAGCGGCACAGCGCATCACCATCTCCGGTATCCGTGGCGGACGCGAACTGATGCGTTTCAGGCCGACGTGGTACTGCACCACCGATATCGATGTCGACTGGGATATGCAGGCGACCGGCTGGCACATCTCGATCGACGGGGATGCCCCGCTCGACATCGAGATGCGCTTCCCGATCCCGCTCGAGCGCATGAGCGAGACCGCCCCGAACTACACCGCGAACCGCGCGGTCAACGCCGTGCACGCAGTGCATTCGGCCGCACCGGGTATCCGCACCAGCCTCGACCTGCCCCTGATCGTTCCGGTCCTGAGCTGACCGCTGGCCGTCCCGCCGGCGCCCGGATCTACTGTCCGAGCAG
>BBEG01000161.1 GCA_001312645.1 Rhodococcus sp. JCM 9791 | reverse complement strand
TTCATCGCCGCACACGACGGCCACTCCCGCGAACTGGACCGGATCCGCGAGGTCCTCGCGGGGATGGGCGCGACAGCGACGCTGACCGCGGCTGCGTACGACCGCACGGAGAACGAGACGGTCACCGCACTGCGTAACACTGCCGACAGGTTCGACATCTCCGAGACCGTCCAGTGATGGCCGGGGTGGGGGCAGACGCCCTCGTCGCACCGCTGCACGATCTGCTCGGAGTCTTCGGCTCCGATGTGCCACCGGTTCGGACCCGGGCAGCGGCGTGCGCGCCGGATGCGCGATCGCGGAGGAAGCGCAGGCAACGTGCCGAAGTGCGCTCGCAGAACTCTCGTGGGGGTGGACCGGTACCGCCGCCGAAGCCGCGCTCGGCAGCGGCGAGAGAATCCTCGCCGACACCATCGGTGCCGTCGACCAGGGGATCGAGCTCGCCACCAGCGTCCTCGACGCCACGGTCGTCGTGGTCACCGGCGCGGTCGAGTTGAAGCGCATCATCGACTCGTTCGTCGCGCTTGCCCAGCAAGCAGCACCCGCGCTGGCCGTCCCGCAGGGGCAATTGATGCTGATCACCGCCGCGATCGAGCACATCTCCCAGGGCCTGGGCGTGCTCACGCGGGTGGTTGCCGCGCTCGGCGAGCTCACCGCGACGGTGACCGCGTTGATCCCCGAGCCACCCGCGGGGGCAGCGATACCGGGCGAGGGCGACACGGTGTCTGCCTCGTCCGGGACTCTGTCGACGGGATCCGGTGAGATATCCACGATGGGCGGCTCGGCACCCGGGGCAGGTGGCGGCGTCGCGGTGACTCTGCCCGATGGCACCGTCGCCCATGCTCCGAACCCGACCGCCGCCGAAGCCGTCCGTCGCGCACTCGACCAACAGGGAACTCCGTACGTCTGGGGTGGCACCACTCCGGGTCGCGGACTCGACTGCAGCGGCCTGACACAGTGGGCATACGGGGAGGCCGGTCTCGAGATTCCGCGACTCGCGCAGGAACAGGACATCGGAACGCCTGTCGACTCCGGGTCCGTGCTGCCGGGCGACCTCGCAGTCTGGGACGGGCACGTCGCGATGGTCGTCGGGGGCGGATGATGGTCGAAGCAGGCGACCCCGTCGCCGTGACCCCCATCCGGACCACGAACGGTGAGATGGGGTTCCAGGCTTCTACCGGCCTACGGAGTAACGGTGAAGCCCGAAGGTGTGACCCGAACCTCCCCGCGCCCGAGGGAACCGATACGCCGCCCGATGCGTCCAACCGTGTATGGACACCGACAAGACGATCCCCGTGACGGCCACTGCGCAGAACGCTGCCGGCACGATCCGGGTCCGCGCCACCGACGAAGGCCTGCCGATCGACCTGCGCATCGACCCGCGAGAACTGCGGTTCGGGGCGGCACAACTCGCCGAGGGCATCGTGGCGCTGAACCGGCGGGCCGCGCTCGAAGCGGCGATTCTGCGGCGCGAGCAATTGTCCGCTCAGGGCGTCCACAACGATGTCCTCGACCGGATGGGCATGCCACCCGCGACGACCTCCCCGATCTCGAACACGACGACGGTCGTGGCATGCACCCGACCTGGATGCACCGGCCCCTGTAGTTCCTGCAACCGAGCAGTTCCTGCGACCGCGAACCCGACACCACATCAACGGAAGGACGACAGGTCATGAGCGAACACCAGGTCGAAGAAATCGTCGACCGCGTACGCACCCGACTCGGCGCGCTCGAGCACACGCTCGACGGACTCGGCACGGTACGCGGATCCGCGAAGAACGAGGACGGCAGCATCGTCGCGCACGTCGACGGTCGAGGCGCCTGGCGGGTCTGGAACTGGCAGATTCGGTGACTCGGCGCGACGCAGCAGAACTCGGGGCCGAGATCCTCGCGACCGTTCACGAGGCCGCGCGCCGAGCAGGCGCGGAACGCACCCGACTGCTCCAAGACCTGCGGAGCGCGCTCGGGTGACGCTTTTCTCCCCTCCCGCGCTATATCTTCGGCGCCGACATGGTTAGGCTTCGCGCCATGGCTGGAGACATCGTCCCGATCGAACTCGGTCTCACCGACGGCGACCTCGTCACCTTGTGGGCGCCGAAGTGGCGCGAAGGTGACGACGAGTGGGAGGCCTTCCTCGGCCACGGCGACGACCTGTACGGGTTCCCATCGGTCGCGCACCTCGTCGCGTTCGTGCGCGCGAACAACGACAACGATCTCGTCGAGCATCCGGCGTGGCCGGTCGTGTCGAAGCTCGCCGCCATCGAGTTCGAGCCCGACGAGGCTCACGCGTTCGATCTGATCGGAGTCCCGGAGCTCGTGGCCGGCGATCTCGACCCGGTCTTCGTCTCGGAACTCCAGGACACCTTCGACATCGTCAGCATCCTCGGCGACGTGTGTGAGCTCGATGTGGTCACCAAATTCTTCGAACGCCCCGAAGTGGACACAGTCCTCAGGTACGGCGTCGCGGCGTTCGACGACCGCACCGGCGCGGACCTGTGGAACAAACTCGGTGCCGCGGTCGTCGAGGACTGGGATGCTGTGATCGACGCGCTCGACGCGGTCGTCACGACCCCGGACACCGATGAGGCTGCCCTATCGGAGATCGAGTCGGAACTGGTCGCGGTCGACGAGAACGACGTCGAGGCGGACGACGCGGTCGACGATGCCGAGGACGACGAATACGAGTACGTCGACGACGAGGCGGGCGATGATTTCTGGGCGTCCGTCGGCATCGACCCCATCAAGATCATCACCACCGAGGCACGTGGTTCACGTTGCGTTGCTACCTCGACGACGACGCCGTGTTCCTCGGATCCGAGGGCTCGATCCTCGTGTTCGGGTCCGAACGCGCGCTCGGCCGGTACCTCGCCGACAATCACGACCACGATCTGGCACCGCTGGAGACGTACGAGGCCATCCGCCACGCCGCCACGGACGGCTCGCTCGAGGTCGCGGTCACCGAGGACAACGTCTACGTACTCACCGGCATCGCCGACGACATCGCCGAGGGCGTCACCGCGGTCGATCCCGAGCAGATGGAACTCGCCGTCGAGCTGTTCACCGATGCCGCGAACTACGTCGGCGAGGACGCGACCGACGCGGCACTCGCCGCCTCGACAGAGCTGGGCTGGTTCGTCAACTATGTGATCGAGCCGGATTCGAGCAGGCTCGCGCCGAGCGCACCGTTCGATGCGGAGGCCGTCGCGTGGCGCGACCTCGAGCGCGAGTTCGAGGCCCACCTTCGCAAGCTGTGAAACGGTCAGCGCGTTCCGCGCGGTCGAGTACCGAGCCGGGTACTCAGCCGACGAGCACTGCGTAGCCGGGTTTGATCACGTCGTCGATCAGTTCGAGGCGTTGATCGAACGGGAGGAACGCCGACTTCATCGCGTTGATGGTGAAGCGCTCGAGATCCGACCACCCGTAACCGAACGCCTCGACCAGTCGGGTCATCTCCCGCGTCATCGTGGTGTCGCTCATCAGTCGGTTGTCGGTGTTGACTGTCACTCGGAAGCGCAGTCGAGCGAGCAGGTCGAAGGGGTGCTCCTCGATGGTCCGCACGGCACCGGTCTGCACATTGGAGCTGGGACACAGTTCCAGCGGGATCCTCTTGTCCCGCACATAGTTCGCGAGTAGCCCCAGGGTTGCCGTGCCGTCCGCGTGGACGGTGATGTCGTCGACGATGCGCACTCCGTGCCCGAGACGGTCGGTGCCGCAGAACGCGACCGCCTCATGGATCGACGGCAAGCCGAACGCCTCACCGGCGTGAATGGTGAAGTGTGCGTTCGCGGCGCGCGTGTACTCGAAGGCGTCGAGGTGCCTGCTCGGAGGATTTCCGGCCTCGGCGCCCGCGATGTCGAATCCGACGACCCCACGATCGCGGAACCGCACGGCCAGTTCGGCGATCTCCCGAGACCGTGCGGCATGCCGCATTGCGGTGAGCAGGCACCCGACCCGAATGCGTCGCCCACTTGCCGCTGCCACCTCCGACTCCCCCGCACGGAACCCTTCGAGGACATGCTCGACCACACGGTCCAGACTCAGACCGCGCTCGAGGTGTTGCTCGGGTGCGAACCGGATCTCGGCGTGGACGACGCCGTCCTCGGCGAGGTCGATGACACATTCGCGCGCGACCCGCTCGAGCCCCTCGGGGGTCTGCATCACCGCGACGGTGTGCTCGAAGGTCTCCAGGTAGCGCTCGAGCGACCCGCTGTCGGCGGAGTCACGGAACCACGAGGCGAGCCCGCCTGCCGTATCGGCCGGCAGGTGATGACCGCAGTCATCGGCGAGTTCGAGGATCGTGTCGGGCCGTAGCCCGCCGTCCAGGTGGTCGTGCAGGACCACTTTCGGCGCGAGCCGAAGCCGCGCCCCTCCCGGCTTCTCGTTCATGCTCCGGACGGTAGTCGCCTACCCGGTGATCCGCTCGATGACGAGGGGGCGCTTCGCGGCCTGCTCGGCCCCGATCAGCACCCCGCCGTGCAGGGCGGCGAGTGCCGCCGGGAACGCACCCGGGGTATCGGTGTGCAGCGTGGCGATCGGCTGTCCGGCACGGACCGAATCCCCCACCGTGGTGTGCAGTTCGACGCCTGCTCCCGCCTGCACCCGACTCCCCTGTTGTGTCCGCCCGGCCCCGAGCCTCCACGCCGAGAGCCCGACTGCCAGGGCATCGAGACCGACGAGGACGCCGTCCGACTCGGCGTACACGGTCTCGGTGTGGAGCGCGGTCGGCAGCGGCGCGTCGGGGTTACCGTCTTGCGCCGCGATCATCGAGCGCCAGCGGTCCATCGCGGATCCGTCGCGTAACCGGTCGGCAGGGTCGATGTCTTCGACGCCCGCCGCGGCCAGCATGTCGCTCGCGAGCGCGAGGGTGAGCTCGACGATGTCGGCGGGCCCACCACCCTCGAGCACCTCGATCGCCTCCCGCACTTCGAGCGCATTGCCCGCGGTGCGCCCGAGCGGCGTGTCCATCCGGGTGAGCAGCGCGGTGGTGATCAGTCCCGCATCGGTACCCAGCTCCACCATCGTCCGGGCGAGTTCGCGCGCCTCACCGAGTTCCTTCATGAATGCCCCACTACCGACCTTCACGTCGAGGACCAGCGCGCCCGTGCCCTCGGCGATCTTCTTGCTCATGATCGAACTGGCGATGAGGGGGATCGATTCGACGGTTCCGGTCACGTCGCGCAGCGCGTAGAGCTTGCGGTCGGCTGGGGCCAGGTCGGCGCCGGCGGCACAGACGACGGCACCGCCGGCGGGGTCGGTCAGGATCTTCGCCATCTCGCAGTGCTCAGGTCGCGCGCCAGCCGGGAATCGATTCGAGTTTGTCGAGCGTGCCTCCGGTGTGTCCGAGCCCGCGGCCCGACAGTTGCGGTACCGCAACTCCGCACGCGGCAACCAACGGCGCGAGGGGAAGGGTGATCTTGTCCCCGACCCCTCCGGTGGAGTGCTTGTCGACGGTGCGCAGGCCCAGACCGGTGAAGTCGAGTCGCCGGCCCGAGTCGATCATCGCCGTCGTCCAGCGCGAGGTCTCGGTGCGGCTCATTCCCCGGAAGTAGATGGCCATGGCGAGCGCGGACATCTGCTCATCGGCAATGATCCCGTGGGTGAACGCTTCTATCACCCAGTCGATTTCGGATCCGGTCAGCTCGAAGCCGTCACGCTTGCTTCGGATGATCGAGGTGATTTCAGGCATGGTCAGCACCGTCGGGCCTGGTCGCGGCAAGATCCTCGGGACCGAAGGCATCGGGAAGGAGTTCCGACATCGGGCGGGCACCGGCGGTGGTGTCGACGAGCAGGCCGGGGCCGCCGTGTTCCAGGAGGACCTGCCGGCATCGGCCGCACGGCATCAGTAACGCCCCGCGCGCGTCGCACACGGCGACCGCTCGAAGGCGACCCCCACCACCGGAGATCAAGTTACCGACGAGTACGCATTCGGCACAAAGACCCAACCCGTGTGAGACATTTTCCACATTGCAGCCGCTCACCGTCCTGCCGTCCAAGGTGAGAGCAGCGGCCCCCACCGGAAACTTCGAGTAGGGCGCATAGGAATGCCTCATAGCTTCATGTGCATTGGCGCGCAAGGACTTCCAATCAATTTCCGGCACAATTCCACATCCTTCCATGGTGGCCTACGCAACGATTCGACGCCCCCACCTCCCGCGATCACAGTTGGAAAGGCAAACCTAACTTACGATTTCACTCCGGTACGAATCAGCCCGGAGATTAGTTCCCGGCTTTGCGATGGGTTTAGAGTCATGCCAAGTCGGTTCAGGTTTCACGTCGGGCCCGGTACTGCGGTTTTCCACAGGCGAGAGCGGCTCGACGCGTCCACCATTGACGTTGGAGGCACAGCACTCGATGAGCAGCACGACTGAAGCCGCCCCCGCACCCGCGGGGCGCACACGGTCGCTATACCGGGGGGACCCCGGCATGTGGTCCTGGGTTCTACACCGGATCACCGGCGTGGCGACCTTCTTCTTCCTATTCGTTCACGTCCTCGATACCGCGCTCGTCCGGGTCAACCCCGAGACCTACGACGCGGTCATCGAAACCTACAAGAACCCGATCGTCGGCCTGATGGAGCTCGGCCTGGTGGCATGGTGCTCTACCACGCCTGAACGGCTTGCGCGTCATGCTCGTCGACTTCTGGTCCAAGGGCCCGAAGTACCAGCGCGTGATGCTCTGGACGATCCTGGCGATCTGGTTCGTGGTGATGATCCCCTCGACCATTCGCATCTTCTACAACATGTTTGCGGGGCACTGACATGACCGAAGCGAAGTCACTCGGCACCACATACGACCGTCCGGCCAGCCTGGACAACCCCCGCTCGCCTCGCAAGACCGCGAAGAACAACTTCGAGCTCTACGCGTGGATGTTCATGCGCCTGTCCGGCGTCGCGCTGATCATCCTGGTGCTCGGCCACCTCCTGATCATGCTGATGCTCGACGACGGCGTTCACCGCATCAATTTCGCCTTCGTCGCGGGTCGCTGGTCCAGCCCGTTCTGGCAGGTCTGGGACCTGTCGATGCTGTGGCTCGCACAGCTGCACGGCGGCAACGGCCTGCGCACGGTCATCGCGGACTACGCACGCAAGGACTCCACCCGGTTCTGGCTCAACACGATCCTGGTCGTGTCGATGATCCTGATCATGGGCCTGGGCACCTACGTGATCTTCACCTTCGATCCCAACATCGTTGCGAGCTAGGGGAGTCAAGACTTCATGCAGGAACATCGTTATGACGTGGTCATCGTCGGTGCGGGTGGCGCAGGAATGCGCGCCGCGATCGAAGCCGGCCCCCGGGCCCGCACCGCGGTTCTGACCAAGCTCTACCCCACTCGCAGCCACACCGGCGCCGCACAGGGTGGCATGTGCGCCGCCCTGGCGAACGTCGAGGAAGACAACTGGGAGTGGCACACCTTCGACACCGTCAAGGGCGGCGACTACCTCGCCGACCAGGACGCCGTCGAGATCATGGCGAAGGAAGCCATCGACGCGGTCCTCGACCTCGAGAAGATGGGTCTTCCGTTCAACCGCACGCCCGAGGCAAGATCGACCAGCGTCGATTCGGTGGCCACACCCGCGACCACGGCAAGGCTCCGGTCCGGCGCGCATGCTACGCAGCAGACCGCACGGGTCACATGATCCTGCAGACGCTGTACCAGAACTGCGTCAAGCACGACGTCGAGTTCTTCAACGAGTTCTACGCGCTCGACATCGCGCTGACCGAGACCGAGAACGGTCCGGTCGCGACGGGTGTCATCGCCTACGAGCTCGCCACCGGTGAGATCCACGTCTTCCACGCGAAGTCGATCGTGTTCGCCACCGGCGGCTCGGGTCGCATGTACAAGACGACGTCCAACGCCCACACCCTCACCGGTGACGGCCTGGGCATCATCTTCCGCAAGGGCCTGCCGCTCGAGGACATGGAATTCCACCAGTTCCATCCGACAGGACTCGCCGGACTCGGCATTCTCATCTCGGAAGCGGTCCGCGGCGAGGGCGGCATCCTGCGCAACGCCGACGGCGAGCGCTTCATGGAGCGGTACGCCCCCACCATCAAGGACCTCGCCCCCCGCGACATCGTCGCGCGCTCGATGGTTCTCGAGGTGCTCGAAGGCCGCGGCGCCGGACCGAACAAGGACTACGTCTACATCGACGTGACCCACCTCGGCGAGGACGTCCTCGAGGAGAAGCTCCCCGACATCACCGAGTTCGCGCGCACCTACCTCGGCGTCGACCCGGTCACCGAGCTCGTTCCGGTGTACCCGACCTGCCATTACGTCATGGGCGGTATTCCGACCAACGTGCAGGGCGAGGTCCTCCGCGACAACGACACCGTCGTCCCCGGCCTGTACGCCGCCGGTGAGTGTGCGTGCGTGTCGGTGCACGGCGCCAACCGTCTCGGCACCAACTCCCTGCTCGACATCAACGTGTTCGGCCGCCGCGCCGGCATCGCTGCCGCCGAGTACGCGAACAGCCACGAGCATGTGGACATGCCGGAGACCCCCACCGCGTACGTCGACGAGTGGCTCGACCGCATCCTGCATGCCGGTGGCAAGGAGCGCGTCGCGGACATCCGTCGCGATCTGCAGCAGTCGATGGACAACAACGCTTCGGTGTTCCGCACCGAAGAGACGCTGACGCAGGCGCTCAACGATGTCCACGAGCTGAAGAAGCGCTACAAGGAGATCACGGTCCACGACAAGGGCAAGCGCTACAACAGCGACCTGCTCGAGGCCGTCGAGCTCGGCTTCCTGCTCGAAATGGCCGAGGTGACTGTCGTCGGTGCCCTCAACCGCAAGGAATCACGCGGCGGTCACGCACGCGAGGACTACCCGAACCGGGACGACGCGACCTACATGAAGCACACCATGGCATACAAGGTGGGCGAGGACCTGATCTCCGACATCCGCCTGGACTACAAGCCGGTGGTCCAGACCCGGTACGAGCCCATGGAGCGTAAGTACTGATGACAACTCTCGAGAAGAACGACAACGCCACCGTGTCCGAGCTGCCTCCCGTGCCCGAGGGCGCGACCATGGTCACGCTCAAGATCGCCCGGTTCAACCCGGAGGACGACAAGGGCCAGCACTGGGATTCGTTCCAGGTCCCCGCGCTTCCCACCGACCGGATGCTCAATCTGCTGCTGTACGTGAAGGGCTACCTCGACGGCACCCTCACCTTCCGCCGCAGCTGCGCACACGGTGTCTGTGGCTCCGACGCGATGCGGATCAACGGCGTCAACCGCCTGGCCTGCAAGATCCTGATGAAGGACATGCTGCCCAAGGACGGCAAGCCGGTCACCATCACGATCGAGCCATCCGCGGCCTTCCCGTCGAGAAGGACCTCATCGTCGACATGGAGCCGTTCTTCGACGCGTTCCGCGCCGTCAAGCCGTTCCTGATCGCGACCGGCAACGAGCCGACCCGCGAGCGCATCCAGTCGCAGCACGACCGCGCGCGTTTCGATGACACCACCAAGTGCATCCTGTGCGCGTGCTGTACCACCTCGTGCCCGGTGTACTGGAGCGACGGCAGCTACTTCGGTCCCGCTGCCATCGTCAACGCTCACCGCTTCATCTTCGATTCGCGTGACGAAGGTGCCGCCGAGCGTCTGGACATCCTCAACGACAAGGAAGGTGTGTGGCGCTGCCGCACCACCTTCAACTGCACCGACGCGTGCCCTCGCGGCATCCAGGTGACGAAGGCGATCCAGGAAGTCAAGCGCGCGCTGATGTTCGCTCGCTGATCTCCAATACAGAATGCGGGCCGGCTCCTCATGAGCGGC
The DNA here is from genome assembly GCA_001312645.1 of Rhodococcus sp. JCM 9791. Classification (GTDB taxonomy): domain Bacteria; phylum Actinomycetota; class Actinomycetes; order Mycobacteriales; family Mycobacteriaceae; genus Rhodococcus. The sequence continues at coordinate 2,284 of BBEG01000161.1, read as the reverse complement.
CCGCATTCTGTTTTCATCGGGATTGATCCCGGGCGCCGTCACTTACGACGCAGCCTGCCCCCGCAAGCGCCCCACCCACGACACCGGCGCCGAGCAGAGCCAGTCCCCCGCGCACCCCCGGCTTCCCGGACCTCGACGCGTGGGGTGATCACCGCGGGATCCGGTGCGGGAACGTGCGCAAGTGCGAGGCTCTCCTTCGTCGACGCGGCGAACGCCGTGCAGAACAACACGAGCTGCGCGGTGATGTTTCCGAACACGAGGATGCCGAGAATCGGGCCGAACGCAACACCCGCAGGACCCTGGAGGACCCTCTCCAAGTAGATCGAACCGACCTGTTTGAGGATCTCGAATCCGATGCCCGCGATCACGCCGGCCAGGATCGCACTGCGAAACGGGACCGGTTCACGCGGCAGTCGGGCGATGACCCACGTGAACACCGCACTCGTGGCGACGACCGCAATGAGGAGCGCGGCGATACGCAGCAGCACACCCACACCGACAATGTTCTCGACGTTCAGGAACTCCACGATCCACCGCATCACCGGCCCGCTGCTGACCGCCGACAACGCCAACGACACGACCATCGCGAGACCCAAACTGATCAGTGCACCGCCGTCCTTGAGCTTGACGACGAGGAAGTTGCCCTTCTCGCGCGGGTTGTCCCACATGGCAGTGAGCGCGTCACGCAGGTTCGCCATCCAGCCGAGGCCGGCATACGACGCGGTGATCAAACCGATGACACCCACTGCACCGCGGGAATCGATCGCAGAATCGATGATTCCCTGGACCGTGCCACCGAGTTCACCGGGGATGTTCTCGGTGATTGCATCGCTGATCTGCTCGAGCATCTCCGGCCGACCGGCGAGGACGAAACCGGCGATCGAGAACGCGACCATGATGACCGGGACGATCGCGAGGACCGTGAAGTATGTGAGACCCGCGGCGTAGTAGCTGCCCTTGTTCTCCTGATATCGCATACCGGAACGCACCAGATGGTCGAGCCGCGGCCGGGCCGCACGTTGGCGTTCGAGGAATCCGGGCTTGTTGTCGACGTCGGGGCCACCGACCATCTGGGTCTCCTTACGCAATCACTTTCGCGGTAGGAATCCCACCTTGTCATAGACCTGGGCCAGTGTCCGGGAAGCCACCTCACGTGCCCGGTCCGCACCGTTCGACAGAATCCGGAGCAGTTCTGCCTCGTCAGCGAGGTACTCGTCCACTTTCGCCCGCAGCGGTGTGACGAACTCGGTGAGCACCTCTGCGGTGTCGCCCTTGAGGTCGCCGTAGCCCTTGCCCTCGTACCCGGCGACGAGTTCGTCGATCGAGCGGCCCGACAGCGCCGACTGGATGGTGAGCAAATTGCTCACGCCCGGCTTGTTCTCCGGATCGAACCGGATCTCGCGGTCGTTGTCGGTCACCGCCGACTTGATCTTCTTCGCCGAGACCTTGGGATCGTCGAGCAGATTGATCAGGCCGGCGTCGGTAGCAGCCGACTTGCTCATCTTCGACGTCGGATCCTGCAGATCGTAGATCTTGGCGGTGCCCTTGACGATGAGCGCTTCAGGGACGACGAAGGTCTTCCCGAAACGCTTGTTGAAGCGCTGCGCGAGGTCGCGGGTGAGCTCGAGGTGCTGCCGCTGATCCTCACCGACCGGGACCTGGTGGGCTCGGTAGAGCAGGATGTCTGCGGCCATGAGCACCGGGTAGGTGAACAGGCCGACGCTTGCGTGCTCGGAGCCCTGCTTGGCGGACTTGTCCTTGAACTGCGTCATACGACTCGCCTCGCCGAAACCGGTGAGGCAGTTGAGCACCCAGGACAGCTCGGCGTGCTCAGGGACCTGGCTCTGCACGAACAGTACGGAGCGCTCCGGATCGATCCCGACGGCCAGCAGTTGCGCGGCGGCGACGAGGACCCGCTTGCGCAATTCCTTCGGCTTCTGCGGCACGGTGATGGCGTGCAGGTCGGGGATGAAATAGAACGCGTCGTTCTCGTCCTGCGCAGGAACCCACTGCTGCAACGCACCGAGGAAGTTCCCGAGGTGGAACGAATCCGACGTGGGCTGGATACCCGAGAGCACCCGGGGCCGCGCGACGGGGCGGGCATCCTGCGCTGTGGCGTTCTGATCTGCAGTCGACATGACCTCGATAATTTCACGCACCGGTTTCCGGGGCCGAACGAGGTCGATGTGTACCGCAGTGAACGCTGTCGTGATCGATGGCGCTACCCGAACGTGACGGTGACCGGGGCGTGGTCCGACCAGCGCTCGGCGTAGGTCGCGGCGCG
>BBEG01000160.1 GCA_001312645.1 Rhodococcus sp. JCM 9791 | reverse complement strand
CTTCGGAGCCGTGCCGGCCGAGTTCGAGCCGTGGCTGCGCCGCGCGGGCGGGGTCTGCCCGGAAATCGACTCGCCCCTGCTGGCCGCGCAACTCCAACAGGAAAACAACTTCCGCCACGGACCGAACGCACCCGTCTCACCGTCCGGGGCGATGGGCCCGGCCCAGTTCATGCCCGGCACCTGGGCCACCTGGGGCAAAGACCACGACGGCGACGGCACCATCGATCCGAACTCCATCGGGGATGCCGTGATGTCGCAAGCCCACTTCATGTGCGCGCTCCATCAGGACGTATCCAGCGTGTCGGGTGATCCGATCGAATTGGTGCTGGCGGCCTACAACGCCGGTCCCGGCGCGGTGCTGATGCACCGCGGAATCCCGCCGTATGCGGAAACACAGAACTACGTCGCCAAGATCACCGCGGCCCGCGTGGCGTTCACCAACCCCAACTCACGGGGCCGGTTCCTGCCGAACAGCGCGGGCGACAACGGACAGGTCGTCACCGCCGCGCGCGAATACCTGGGCACCCCATACGTCTGGGGCGGCGGCGGCACCGGAGGTCCCACGGGCGGCGGGTTCGATTGCTCGGGCCTGACCTCGTTCGCGACCCACGCAGCAAGCGCCGGCACGGTCTCGCTCCCCCGCACCTCCGAACAGCAATGGACCGTCGGGGTCGAGATCCCGATCGAGCAGGCACAACCGGGCGATCTCGTCTTCGGCAGCTGGGGCCCGAACGGGCCCGGCCACGTCGGGATCTACTCCGGCAACGGCCAGATGATCCACGCGCCGACAACAGGCGATGTGGTCAAAGAAGCTCCCCTGCACGCAGGGATGAAAGCCCGCAGGGTGATGTGAGGGGACATGTCATCTTGCCTGCCCACAGGGCTTTCGGATGGATGAGGAGCTATATCCGTGGCAGCTGCACCCTCGTTGGGCACATCGAGTACGGACCTCCCATCGTCTGCCGGCGGGAATGAGGAGCGAGAGGCGGTGGGGTTCACCTGTTCGGGCATTAGGGGACGTGTCGTTTACCCTGCTCAACTGCTGTGTGATACGAATCGGAGGGTCTTGTGAGGGCGAAGAAGCTTGTCGTCGGGGTGCTGGCCGTCGTGGTCGTCGGCCTCGTTGCGTATTCGTGTGTGTCCCGCCAGGACGAGGTCGAGGGCTCGGCGACGGCCGGCTCGACGACGACCAGCTCGCCGGCGCCGACCGCACCCACCACGACGGCCGTCTCCTCTCCTTCGGCTGCGGAGATCACGACACCGTCGGCGGCGGCGCAGGCAGCCGAGGACATAGCGAGACAGGCACTGACCGTGGCCTTCACCTGGTACCCGGCCACCGATGCCACCCAGAACGATGCATACGGACGTGCCCGCGAGTGGCTGACCGAGTCTCTCGCCGAGCGCATGGTCGTCGACGCCCGCACCGAACGTGGGCCGGGTGTGCAGTGGGCCCAGTGGGCCGACCAGCAGGCGAAGGTCATTGCCGATGTCAGCATCGAGTGCTCCGGCTGCCCGGAGGACACCGACACCGTCGTCCAGCGTGTGGCCACCATCAAGCAGACCGCGGTGTCCGGCAGCGACACCGATACCGTCGAGCCCGACACCACGGTGTGGGTCACGATCGTGCGCGAAGACGACCGCTGGCTCATCGACGAAATCCGTTACTGACCCCGGAGGTCCTGTGAAGCTGAAGAACCTTGCCGTCGTCCTGATCGCCGCAGCGTGCGCAGCCGGTCTCGCGGCGTGCGGTAGCGACGAGCCCGCCGCCCCTGCCACGAATGCAGCCCCGAGCACGACGCAGCGCCGGCGACAGTGTCGGTCTTCGGGGAGGACAGCTCCGACATCCTCTTCCGGATTCATGAACAGAACGCGACGGCCATCATCGAGACCGTGGAAGAACGCGGGGGGACACCGGAGCAGGCGGTCGCTGCTCTTCTCGCTGGTCAGGCCGAGACGGGCTGGAGGTCCGGGTTGTCTCTACCGGCGCCGGCGGCCGATATCTCAGACATCTACGGGTGGCGGTTCGCGTACAACATCGGCGCCGACTCCACCGATGCTGTGCGCGCCGCGACGTACACGTTCATGGACAACGCCGCAGCCGTGAACGCCGACCCGGCCGATCCGGTGGCGTATGCGCTGGCGGTACAGCAAGCCGACGAGCGCGAGTACGTCGAGGACGAGCGCTACTACAAGAACGGCGAGACCCCCGCCTCGGAGTACGCCAAGGCCCAGCCCATCGCCGAGTCCGCGTACACGGAACTGCGCAACGCGCAGTAATTCCCACCCACCCCCGGGGACGTGTCGTTAAACCTGGTCAAAGTAGTTTTCTGGCGCATTTCGATATCGGGTGGCAGGCGTCCTGCCCCGCCAGCGCGGTCAGATATCGCGCAATTGTGACGGGCGCCACATCATTTGCGTCACATGCGCCCCCGGGATAAGTTTCGTTCTGCTCGGGGGAGTGTCTTCTTCGCGCGCGCGCCAGTCGGTTGAGTGATTCCCGGCTGGAAGCAGAGGGCCCACGAAAATCGTGAGGTCTGCTTCCAGCTACCCGGAATCGGAGGACGACATGCGCAGTGCAAGCACCAGCATCGAGAGTCGCACCACCAATTTCCGGACAGGACAATTACGCGGGTGCACCCGGCGGTCTATTTCGAGCGCGCGCATGAGCTGCATGCAGTTCGCTTTCCGAAATTCCGAGCGCGGCGGACATTTTTTGGGCCACGGAATCCGAGAGCGAGATCACTCCACGCTCCACACAGCTCACAGTCTGAGTAGTGATGCCAGCCTTGGCGCCGAGTTGAGGCTGCGTCATACCTCGCAGCACACGCCAGTCTCCCGGATAGCGTTCAGTTTCGGGAACCCGCACCAGGTCAGAGATCGCCACGCCGAGTATTTCGGCAACCCGCGCGAGCAGGTCTACCTGAGGCGAGGCCGTACCACTCTCCCAGCGCCGAAGTGTTTCGGTGCCGATCTTCGCGAGTCGTGCGACTTCCGTCTGCGCGAAGCCGGACTCGTGACGAGCGTGGCGCAGAGCGTCCTGATTGAACCCCCGTATTACTCGACGGCTCACCGTCCGCGCCCTCCTTGTGAAGTCGTCATCGGTAGACACTGTGCCGTCCTCTCGATACGATGCGCGCATACGGGTTGATTCAAATGGTTTAATAGATGAAGGATACGGGGGTGGTGGAATTGCCTAAGAGGTGCAAACGGTCCCCCAGCTGTTAGGGCAGCTGAGGGACCGTCAGTTGAAGCCAGCCGACTGTTTGCCGCAGTCGAACAAGCCAGAGGCACGCGGGTTTGCCGCCCGCGACCTCGATTGCAGATGGAGACCTGCTATGAACACGTTAGTTGGTACTGGGCGTACACGCCTAGTAGCGGACAGCCCCGCTCCCCCGCTAAGGGAAATTCACGACACATCTTCTGCTGGCAAAGATCCTCGACATACCCTTGCCGAGCATTTGCCGAATCCTGCCGGCACCGCATGCTCGACCTGCGGGTTCGCCTATTCCAAAGACCGGCCATTGTGCCCGCCCGTCGCTCGGGCACTGCGCAAGATGGCGACGCGCACAGACGCCAGATCCTTGAGTGCCTACTCGACGGACCAGCTCCGCACGATGGAACGAGAGCACTGCGGCACCGGCCGGTGCCGCCGGTGCGGATTCACCTATACCCCCAGCGCGCGCCTCTGCCCTACCTCCCGCCGTATCGCTCTCGAACTCGAGTCACGCTTCAAAGCACCGATGAGCGAGACCCGAGTGGGTCAGGGCATGTGCGCCGGTAAAGGACTTGCCTGGACTGTCGCCGGGAACGAGTCCTCGGCGTGGCGACAGGCCGCGGCGGCGTGCACCCAGTGCCCACTGCTCGCCCAGTGCACCGCGGATCTGGAGAGTCGGCTGGCTGGCGGGGAGAAGATCACCAATCAGATCCTGGCCGGGCGGCTGTTTTCCACCCAGGGTGTCGAGGTCAAGGTCGAGAAGATAGAGCAGTACGCAGACCGATGTGGAATGAGACCCGGGACCGGAACCACCGTGCACCAGCTCGGCGGTCGACCCGGTGCACGGTGGTGGCCCGGACCGCACCAGAACCGGAAAAGACGCTCACAGCAGACACAGGCGACCAGCTGGCTCTCTTCGAGTCGGTGGCCGCATGAGCCATGTAATCGCATCAGACCGCGAAGGCCGCAGCTGGGCGGTGATCTCCGTGGGCGCCACCCTCAAAGGACGTCTCGTCGGCGGCAGTAGTGCCCCATAGAGTGGTGTAACCCGGTGACCAGCACCACAACCGACAGCGTGTCGCTGCTGGACGTGAAACGGTCACCGCGTGATCCTTCGAGTCAACCTTCCACAGAATCCTCGAACGGAGTCATCACGATGACCGCACCCCACATTGTCGACCTGCGGGCGTATTGCACCAAGCCCTGACCGACGCGTCTCCCGATCTGATGCGTGAACTGCTACAAACCATGATCAACGCCCTGCTGTCCGCCGAAGCCGACGCGGTCTGCGGCGCCGAATGGGGCCAACAGTCCACCGAACGAGTCAATCAGCGCAACGGATACCGGCACCGTCCGCTCGACACCCGTGTCGGCACCATCGACGTCGCCGTCCCCAAACTCCGATCCGGCACGTATTTCCCCGAATGGCTTCTCGAACGCCGTAAACGCGCCGAGGCCGCATTGATCACCGTGGTCGCCGACTGCTACCTGGCCGGGGTCTCCACCCGCCGGATGGACAAGCTGGTCAAAACCCTCGGTATCAACGCACTGTCGAAGTCCCAGGTCTCACGCATGGCCGAGGACCTCGACGAACAGGTCGCCGCGTTCCGGCAACGGCGACTCGATCACGCGGGCCCGTTCACGTTCGTCGCCGCCGACGCATTGACGATGAAAGTCCGCGAGAACAAGCAGGTCGTGAATGCAGTCGCGATGGTCGCCACCGGAGTCAACGCCGACGGGCACCGCGAAGTGCTGGGCCTGCACGTGGCCACCAGCGAGACCGGTCCGGCATGGAACACCTTCTTCGCCGACCTGGTCGCCCGCGGCCTGAGCGGGGTCCGGTTGGTCACCTCCGATGCACACCGTGGTCTGGTCGATGCGATCGCGGCGAACCTGCCCGGTACTGCGTGGCAGCGATGCCGGACCCACTACGCGGCAAACCTGATAAGTGTGTGTCCGAAGAGCATGTGGCCGGCGGTCAAAGCGATGTTGCACTCGGTCTACGACCAGCCGACCGCCGATGCGGTCGATGCCCAGTTCGATCGTCTTGTCGAGTACACCGAGGACCGGCTCCCGACGGTCGCTGAGCATCTGGGTAATGCTCGCCCGGATCTGTTGTCGTTCAGCGTATTTCCGAAGGATGTGTGGACTCAGGTGTGGTCGAATAATCCTGCCGAGCGTCTCAATCGAGAGATCCGGCGTCGGACCGATGCGGTGGGGATCTTCCCCAACCGTGACGCCGTCGTCCGGTTGGTCGGTGCTGTCCTGGCCGAGCAGACCGATGAATGGGCGGAGGGCCGGCGGTATCTCGGGCTCGAGGTGCTGGCTCGTTGTCGTGCTGTGGGCACCGCGCCGGAGAGTGTCGGGGAGGTGGTTACGGAACCTGCTGCCGCGATTCCTGCTGCATAGTCAGGACAGGAGAAGGGATCACCGTCCTACACCACCTTCTGGGGCTTGACCTCGGCGGCACTGCCACTCCGGCGGTCATGGACCTCGCCGAGCTGATCGATGCGCACGGACCGCTGATCATGACCTCTGCCCGTCCTGCCGTCACTGGCGGGTTCGCGGCGATCGCCGACACCGTCGGTCTCGTCGCATCCGATCCGGAAACTGCCTCGATCGATCAGATCAAGCAGGTCGCCGCCTTCGCAATGTCGCTCGTCCTGCCACAGGGTCGACAGAGCGCATGACCGATTTCACTCGCCATATTTCTCCCATGCGTGCCTCCACTCCGGAGGGTCCTGCGCGTGGTGTGATGTGGGGTGCTGAAGTGGGTCGAAAACACAGGAGGTGCACCCATGACTGAGTGATCCAACCGAACTATCCAGCAACTAAACAGTGCAGTGATATAGCCCAAAAAAGAGAAAAAACCCCCAGGTGGGGGTGGGTTTTCAAGAGGAGATCCGCGGAAGGATTTGGTAGATCCTTCATCACTTGAGGGAGATCGTCTGGCAGGACGATCCGCTCTGGGTGAGTGTCCGAAGTTAGAGCTTCAGATACTCGTTACTGCTTCCCCGAAGGGACTTACCTTGGTTGGTACGTCTCAGGGTAGCGCACACCCTGAAACAGGCTCAACAGATCAGTTTTCTACGACCCTCGGCGTGTCGTCCGAGGTCAGCGTTATCGACCCTGCTCTGCCCCAGCCCTTCGCGGCCGGCGAGTGGGAAGCGATCGTTGCTGCTGCCGTGGCGAACGTCGCCGAGATCGAGGCCGCGCAAGCACAGGACGACCCCGCTGAGGCCGCGGTAGATGACCTGATCGAGGCCCAGCCCGTAGGCACACGCGCCGCGCTGTCGCTCCCTGTCCCAGCAGGTACATGTGCCCGGACACCGACCTGGCGCAGCCGCCGGACCTGGCTGGAGCTGTGCGAGTGGATCGTCACCCACACCGATCGCGGCCGTGAGGCCCTCAAGCGCCACAGCATCGCCGCAGGCACGTTTCTGCGGGTCTGTGCCGCTCACGCCGAGTACGCCGAGTCCACGACCGGACGTCATGTATCGGTAAGCCTGAACACCCTCGCCAGCAAGTGGGATCTCTCGACCGACAAGCTCAAGCGTGGTCGACGGGTACTCAAGGCGACCGGCCTCGGCGTCGAGCTTGCCCGCGGTAAGAAGCTGAATGGGATCGAGCGCGAGGCTGCCGCCCGCCTCTACTCGCAAGCCCACGGGCACGCCCCTGCACGGCTCCAGGTCGGCGCTGCGAGCGTATGGGCGCTGTCTGCACCTCACTGGGCGGTAGAAGCCATGCCCGCTCCGGAGAAGCCGCAGCGGCGGTCACGGCGTCGCCCCACACGCGTCCCCGGGGAACGGCCGCCCGCCCTGGTTCGCGAGCAAAACGCAGGTCCAGCCGTTCCGCACCCCAATCCCCTGGTGGTTCTTTTCCTGTGAATCTTTCCGCTAGGAAAGATCACCAAGCGCGCGAGCGCGCAGGCGAAGAGAACTCAACTTCGACAATGATTCGACCGTTGACGCTTCAGCGAGCGGCCGCTGAACTGCTCGAGCGCATCCCGGCGCTGCGCGCTGCCGTCGGCTTCGACGATTCGACCGGACACCGTCGGGGCCACATCGGATCGGTCTGCGACCTGCTCGTCGCCGCCGGTATCGACACCGATCGCTGGACAGGTGCTGACGTCGCGCAGGCCCTGAACCACGACGGCACCGCTCGCGGGTGGACGTGGCCGACCACTGAGCGATGACCGCCCCGCTGCGTCTGGTGGCATACAGCTGTCTCAGCTCGACTGGACAGGCCCCTCGCTGACCGAGCACAAGATCGGCGGCCGTGATTTACCCGGGGAGACCCCGGCTGCGACAGCGCATCGGCTGGTCAAGGCCCGTCGCCGCGCTCTCGCCGATACGTCCGCCACGCAGGCTCCCCCGGCGTCTGCCGAGCTTCGCAGGGCACTTCGTGCGCAACTGGCGGCGGACCTGGAGTCGAGGAGACAAGCTGCTGCGCGAACCGCATGACCTGAGGAGGGACATGTCGTCAGCCAGGTAAGAGCACATTTCTGGCTCGGTGAACCACTCCGTCGACAGGCCAAATGCACTGCCCGAAGACAGCTGGTGCATAGGCTACGAAACGAGTCGCACGAGCCCGGAACGCGCAGAGGACGGAAGTGACTATGGGCAACGGGAAGACCCACCGGTCGCATCCGCGCGTCCTGGTCAGCCGGTCTGTCGAGGAGCGGCAGAAGGTCTCCCACAACGCAGACTCGGTCAGGGAGCGGCTCCGGAACGGAACTCGGTTGGTTGTAGTCGACAGCGGCGACCAGGTCATCGAACTGTCCGACAAGGAACTGGCACCGGCCACACACGACTGGACGCTGCGGATCGTCGGTATGTCGAGGGTCCGTATCCACCTCGCCACTCCCCTGCCGGCCACCGCGCAGATCGTCGCGACCGGCCGGTCGTTCGTGGAGGCCACCGGCCACGTGACCGTCCACGCCTACACTCACGCCACCGTGCATGCGTTCGACCAGTGCACCGTCCATGCGCGGAACTTCGCTGCCGTCAGTGTCTGTGACTCGGCAGTGTCGATCGCTGTGGACGACGCAGAGGTCTCCGCCTATGACAACGCACATGTGTATGCGAGCGACCGCACTCAAGTGACGGCGATCGACTCCACGTCCGTGCATCTCACTGGAGAAGCTCACGCCTCCGTAGTGCGCGGCGTGAAAGTCACCGGGCCAGCACGCTCGAATCTCCACGTCACCCCCTCACGCTCTGCGTGAGCATCACCTAGAAGCCTTATAACCCATATGGGGGCTGCTGGGTGATGCTCACCCGTGCTGGAGTTTTGCGGCAGCAGTGCTCCGCCAGCATCCCGGAATCGCGCGGCATCTCACATGAGCCGAGATGGTGAAAGCGCAGCTCAGTGCATGTATATGCAGCACAGCTCAGCTTCCGTATCACTACGACAGCTATGGGTATAAGAGCTGATGACAACTAGCCCAATATGTGCTTAGTGTAGATACTCTTATCGAAGATATGGTGTACTCGATATATATAAGCTAATATAAGTACCCATATGGGAATGAGAGGAGGGGTAATGACGATCACCGCGATCGCCAACCTCAAAGGCGGGTCGGTAAAACCACCGTCGCCAACGGATTGGTTCATGCTGCGGCAGCCGGCGGGAAATCCTGCTTGCTGGTCGATGCCGACATGCAGGGCAACTCCACCAAACATCTGACCGGGTACTCATCCAAGGAGCCCGCACCGAACTCGCTCGCCGATGTCCTCGACCGCAGCATTGACCTTCCTACTCGTGAGGCGATCATTGCTGCACGTCGTGAAGCGATCCACGTGATCCCCAGCGGCTTCGGTGAGTTGCAGGCAGTCAGCGACCAGCTCGGAACCAAGGCTGGGGGAGAGATGGCGTTCGCGAGGGCGCTCAAGCAGATCTCCGGCGACTACGAGCACATCCTGATCGATTGCCGTCCCGCGATCGACCTCGTCTCACGCAGTGCTCTGTACGCAGCCGACAACGTCCTGATCGTTGTGCAGCCCGAGCAGGACGCCCTGGACGGACTCGATGCGATTCGCGATGCGATCGAGGACATTGCTGAGTACATGGACAAGGTGCTCCCGATCGCCGGTGTTGTCGTCAACCGTGTCGACGGCCGCCGCAGCGACCACGCCAAGACTCTCGGCTATCTCAGGGAGTACGCAGCCGAGGACGGAATCGACCTACTCGGCGATCCCATTCCTCAGCTCACAGACATCTCCAAACTCACAACTGTCGGCATGGGATTCGACCAGCACCCCAACTCGCCGGCCTGGGCGCGCAACCTCCATAAGACATTCACCGAGATCCTGGAGAAGGTGGCTCACTGATGAGTGGCATTCCCGAACCCGTACGACCGGCACCGCGCCGTTCCCGCAATACCTTCGCGCAAGCCGCGGAGTCCATGAAGGGCGAAGGCGCAACCTCCGCAACACCTGCACCTGTTGCGCAACAGCCCGCCGCAACGTCTGCGCCCGTTGCGCAACAGCCCGCCGCAACGTCTGCACCCGTTGCGCAACAGACCTCACCGACCCCGAAGAAGCGCAAGGTCGCAACAACCGACATCTTGCTCTCGGTCTCCGAGGATCTGAAAGAGCGCATGGTGGCCACGCTCGAGTACACCCGGCCACGCACGGGCATCACCAGCCAGCAGCAGTTCATTCGCATCGCAATCGACCAGCTGTGTAAGCGTCTGGAGGCCGAGTACAACAACGGGGAAGCATTCCCCCCGCCCGCCAAAAGCATCGAACTGTAAGCCATATGGGCCATAGGGGATATAAGTGCAAATATGGGGAATTGCGTGGATGCAACGTCCCTACCAGCACCGTTGCGCCATTGCGCACTGATGCATTCTCCGACGGCCAAGATGCAATGAGACCCCGCCGGCTGGTATCCGGCAGGGCCTCTATGACCGGGACCACCCTGGAAGGAAACCCCGATCAATGACTGACCTTAATCTCCGCGCCGCACGCATTCAGCTCTACGGGCTGATCGCAGCGCTCGTGTTCGCGATTCTCATCGCTGCCGGCATCACCGCCGGTGCCTTTGTGCTCTCGTTTCACGTGCTGCGCGACCTGGGACTCCAGGGCATGCTCCCTGCATCGCTCACCTGGATCTTTCCCGCCATCGTCGACGGAGCCATCCTGGCGGCAACGATCTCCTCGGTCGTCCTCAACAAGGTCACCGGCCCGAGCCCGGGCCGTACCTTCTTCCTGTGCCTACTGGTCTCAGTCGTAGTAGCCAGCGTCGCAGGAAACGGATACCACGCCTGGCGTGCGGCAGAGGAAGCTCGGGCGCTGATTGCGGCGGGTATCGACCTCGGCTTCACGCCGTTGCATCCGATCGGTGCCGCGCTCATCACGGTCATCCCGCCGCTTCTGGTGCTGGCGTTCACCCACGGCATCGGCATCCTCATCAAGGCGATCGGCACTGCTACAGTGAGTACAACGAGCTGGCGAACACTACTGTCGCAACACACGACGCAACGTCGACAGCTGTTGCGCAACAGCACCCACTCGTTGCAGAGGACGCCGCACCGACTGTTGCAACCTCTCGCTACGCGACCAGAGAACCCATCGCAACAACTGCGACCGCCTCGACCCAGACCCCCACAGAACCCGCCACCGACGCCGTCACTGCGCCGGCCGATCCGATGCTTACTTCCGCCGACGTGACGCCCGTTGCGCCCCCCGTTGCACCTGTTGCGTCCCCCGTTGCACCTGTTGCGTCGAGTGCACGCACCGTTGCGCATGACGTTGCGCAGTCCGACGTCGTTGCATCCTCCGTTGCGATGCGCCATGCAACTCCGGAGCCCACGCCCACCGCGCCGGATGCAACGATTGCGCCGGAGCAGACCACCGCTGCGCTCCTGAAGTTCATCGACAACGCTCAGGGTCTCTCGGACCACGTCCGTACGACCGCTCGCCTGAAGATCACTGACCCGACACTGTCGTTTGCAGCCATCGCCGAGGAGACCGGCGGCGTCGCGGCCAGTACCGCGATGCGGCGCTACAAGAAGGCCGAGGAAGCTGCACTCGATGCCGGGTTCGAGATGCCCCCGTTGCCCGACCTCGACGAGAACACCCTCACCACAGACTTCGATCGTGAACTTGGCGAGTTCCACGAGCTGGTGAGGTCCTGATGGCGCCGCACGACAACGGCGCAGAGCAGTTCTCACTTTTCGACGTCGGCGCCGACACCGAGTCAGATCCGACACCCGCGACTGACCAGCCTCAACTGTCCACACCTGACACCGACACATCCGTCGATGTGGATACAACCGGGGACTCCACCGAGATCGCGGAGTCTGACGGCGAGGACGTGGGGAAGGAACCCTCACAGGTACTGCGCCCGTGGGAATCACTGCCCATCACTGGGGACGCCGACGGTCATGCGCTCATCGTGACCGCAGAGGCCACCTACGCACCCTCGGGGAACCGGCTGACCGGTCCTGTCGATTCGATCGAGAAGCTGGACAAGCTCCTCCACTGGGCTGCTCTGACCCCGCATGGCCTCACCGCGCAGGTGTGGTTCGTCGGCATCGACTCATGCGCCCAGCTCGGCTGGACGATCGATCCGGGCAGCGAGGACGACGTCGACGACCTCGAGCAGTTGCGTCAACATGCAGCTGCCGAGCTGACCGAAGCCATCGCAGCGACGCTGCCACCGTTGATCGCCGCCGGGTGGGAGCTGCGCGGCGACCCCGGGTTCGTCGTGCACCTGATCCGGAAGGTCGGCAAAGCCACTCAGATGGTCGACCTGATCCTCGAGCCGTACGTATGGACGTACTGGAACAAGGACTTCGGGTGGGGCAACCGCGTCGGGGACATGGGCATCCTCGGCAACCCGACCGCAGGTACCTACCTGCCCGACGACGACCTGCCCGCCGCCCGCGAACTCGGCCGCCGCCTCGCTTGGTCGGTCCACCACCTGGACACCCTGCCCGGGCCCACCCCCGGCCCGCA
>BBEG01000159.1 GCA_001312645.1 Rhodococcus sp. JCM 9791 | reverse complement strand
TGCCAGATCTGCTGCCGGTGCCGGTCTCGGAGTCCGATCTGGTGACGCACGTGCAGTCGCTGATCTCGGCAGGTTTCGACGTGTCGACGACGGTGCCGATCCGCGCCCGACTGTTCGAACTCTCGTCGTCCGAGTACGTATTGGTCCTGGTGGTGCATCACATCGCCGCGGACGGGTTCTCGATGGGCCCGCTCACGCGCGACGTCGTCACGGCCTACTCGGTGCGTGCTGCCGGCAGCGAACCCGCGTGGGAGCCGCTTCCGGTGCAGTACGCGGATTACGCGTTGTGGCAGCGGGAGGTGCTGGGTGCGGAGGACGATCAGGAGTCGGTGATCTCGGCTCAGGTGGCGTTCTGGCGCGACACGCTCGCGGGTGCCCCGGAGCAACTGGATCTGCCGGCGGACCGACCCCGTCCCGTCGTCGCCAGCAACGGCGGTGCTCAGTACGAGTTCACCATCGGCTCACGCATCCACGACGGAATCCTGCGCCTCGCACGTGAGCGCGCCGCGACACCGTTCATGGTCGTACACGCAGCGTTGTCGGTGCTTCTCGCACGGTTGGCGGCTACCGACGATGTTGCGATCGGTACTCCGGTTGCGGGTCGCGGTGAGGCTGCACTCGATGATGTGATCGGCATGTTCGTCAACACGTTGGTGTTGCGGACCCGCGTCGACGGCAGTGAGTCGTTCGACGAGGTGCTCTCCCGGGTGCGCGGTAGCGATCTGGATGCGTTCGGTCATGCGGATGTGCCGTTCGAGCGTCTCGTGGAGGTGCTGAATCCGGAGCGTTCGACGGCGCGGCATCCGTTGTTCCAGGTGATGCTCTCGTTCCAGAATCTTGCGGCCGACACCGTCGAACTTCCGGAACTTGCGGTGTCGGGTGTCGATATCGACACCACCACAGCCAAATTCGACCTTCAGTTCGTCGTCACCGAGACCCCGGATTCAGAGGGTTCGGCTGCGTACTCTGTGGGGCTGACCTACGCGACCGACCTGTTCGACGAGTCCACCATCGCCGAGGTCGCCGATCGCTTCGTGCGGGTCCTCGACGCCGCGGTCACCGATTCGTCCGTGGCGGTCGGCGACGTCGACCTGCTCGACGCCGACGAGCGTACGCGGATGGTCGAGGAGTGGAACGACACGGACCAGGCGTCGGATGCCTCGTCGACCCTGGTCGATCTGTTCGAGGCCCGCGTTCTCCGCGCCCCGGATGCCACTGCTCTCGAATTCGAGGGCGAGACGCTGACCTATGCGCAGTTCGCCGACCGAGTCCATCGCCTCGCGCGTCACCTGATCGGTCTTGGTGTGGGGCCGGAATCCCATGTGGGTCTGGCAATCCGGCGTTCGATCGACCTCCTGGTCGGCATGTACGCGGTCGTCGAGGCGGGTGGCGCGTATGTGCCGCTCGACCCCGATCAGCCTGTCGACCGCAATGCTACATCCTCGAGACCGCAGCGCCCGTCGTGGTGTTGTCCACCGAGCGTGACGGTTTCGAGCTTCCAGGCGAGACGGACTCTGTCGACGTCCAGCAGTTGCGCCGCGAGGGTGTCTCCGTCGTCTCGATCGACACTGTCGACCTCTCGGAAATCGTGTCCGCACCTGTCACGGATGCGGAACGGACCGCGCCGCTTCGGGCATCCGATACCGCGTACGTGATCTTCACTTCCGGGTCGACGGGCCGGCCGAAGGGCGTCGCCGTCACCCATGAAGCCATCGTGAACCGCCTGCGCTGGATGCAGGACGAATACGACCTCACGCCCGCCGACGTCGTGTTCCAGAAGACCCCCTTCACGTTCGACGTGTCGGTGTGGGAATTCTTCTGGCCCTTGCAGGTCGGTGCGCGCCTGCTCATTGCGGCGCCCGATGGTCATCGCGATCCGCGATACCTGGCGTCGACGATGCGTGAGAAGTCGGTGTCGGTGGCGCACTTCGTGCCGTCGATGCTCGCGGTGTTCGCGGCCGAACCGGCGGTGTCGGAGCTGTCGGAGCTGCGGTACATCTTCGCGTCCGGTGAGGCTCTTCCGGCGACGCTCGCCGCCCGAGTCCGGTCGGCACTGCCGGCCGTGGGCATCCACAACCTCTACGGTCCGACCGAGGCCGCCGTCGATGTGACCTCTCACGAGGTGACCGACGCGGACACCATGGCGGTGCCGATCGGTGCTCCCGTCTGGAACACGAAGGTGTTCGTCCTCGACGACCGATTGCGACCGGTTCCGCTGGGTGTTGCGGGTGAGCTGTATCTGTCGGGAGTCCAGTTGGCCCGAGGTTACGTCCGCCGACCGGATCTCACTGCCGAGCGGTTCGTTGCCTCGCCCTTCGGATCGGGCGTACGGCTGTACCGTACGGGCGACCTCGTCAAGTGGAGCGCCGCCGGCGAACTCGACTACATCGGCCGCACAGATTTCCAGGTCAAGCTGCGCGGTTTGCGCATCGAGCTCGGTGAGATCGAATCGGCGCTGCTCGAGCGGGACAACGTGGATCAGGCGGTCGTGCTGGTCCGTCAGGATCAGCTCGTCGCGTATGTCGTGCCCGCTGCCGGGCGAACCTTCGACGACTCAGCGGTCAACAGGGAACTGTCCGCGCTACTGCCCGCGTACATGGTGCCCGCGACGTACATCGTCCTCGACGCTCTGCCACTCGGTGCATCCGGCAAGCTGGACCGCAAGGCCCTCCCGGATCCGGTGTTCGAGGTCAAGAAGTTCCGGGCGCCCACGACGGCGATCGAAGAGGTCGTCGCAAGTGTATTCGCGGAGGTACTCGGTCTCGATCGCGTCGGTCTCGACGACGACTTCTTCGCTCTCGGCGGTAACTCGCTCATCGCGACGCAGGTCGTGTCGCGGATCGGTGCGGCACTCGACTCGACGGTGCCGCTGCGTCTGCTGTTCGAGGCCTCGACCGTCGAATGTCTGGCGACCTGTTTGGAACACGGGGACGCGTCCGGTCCGCGGCGTCCGCTGGTGGCAACAGAACGGCCCGCACAGATCCCGCTGTCGCCGGCTCAGCAGCGGTACTGGTTCCTCAACCAGTTCGACACTGCATCGTCTGCAGTCGACAACATCCCGATCGCGGTGCGCCTCCTCGGTGAACTGGATACCGCGGCGCTGCATGCCGCAGCTCTCGACGTGTTCGCACGCCACGAGTCGTTGCGAACGGTGTACCCGGACTCGCCGAACGGGCCGCATCAGGTCGTGATCCCGATGGATCGGGTGGAGCCGGATCTCGCGATCCAGGACGTGGCCGCCGACGAGCTCGAGCCTGCAATCGTCGCCTTCATGTCCACCACGTTCGATGTGACACGACAGGTTCCCGTTTCGGTCCGCATCTTCCGGGTCGGCGAGGACGAGCACATTCTCGCGCTCGTCGTCCATCACGTGTCGGCCGACGGAGCGTCGGTCGGGCCACTGACCCGCGACCTCATGCGGGCCTACGCGGCACGGTCGCACGGTGAGGCTCCCGGGTGGGAGCCACTGCCCGTGCAGTACGCGGACTATGCGCTGTGGCAGCGCGAGATTCTCGGTTCGGAGAACGATCCCGAGTCCCTCGCCGCGAAGCAGGTCGATCACTGGAAGCGTGCGCTGGACGGCTTGCCCGACCAGCTCGATCTGCCGTCGGATCGGCCTCGTCCGCCGAGTCAGAGTTTCCGCGGTGAATCCCTGCAGTTCACTCTCGCCCCCGACCTCCACGGCCGGCTGCAGAATCTCGCACGTTCGAAGAACGCCACCTTGTTCATGGTGGTCAACGCCGCATTCGCGACGTTGCTGGCCCGGCTGTCGGGGACAGACGACATCGCGATCGGTACGCCCATTGCCGGCCGCGGAGAGCGTGAGCTCGACGACCTGATCGGCATGTTCGTCAACACGCTGGTGTTCCGCACCCGGGTGGACGGCAGCATGAGCTTCGCCGAGCTCCTCGAGCAGGCACGCGAGACGGACCTCGGTGCGTTCGCGAACGCAGATGTCCCGTTCGAGCGTCTCGTCGAGGTGCTCAACCCGGTCCGTTCCACGCGCGCAACCCCCTGTTCCAGGTGGGCCTGTCGTTCCAGAACCTGGCGCGCACCGAACTCGAACTGCCCGGATTGACGGTCAGCTCTACCGATTTCGAACTCCAGCTTGCCAAGACCGATCTGCAGCTCACCGTCTTCGATCACTATGACGACGACGGCGCTCCTGGCCGGATCGACGCCACCTTCACCTACGCGACAGATCTGTTCGACGAGTCCACGATCGACGGCTTCGCGCAACGGTTCGTGCGCGTCCTCGACGCGGTCGTCGCGGATCCGACGATCCCGGTGGGCGACATCGAGTTGCTCGACGCGACAGAGATGACCCGGACACTCGACACCTGGAACGAGACCGCACACGAGGTCGTCTCCTCGACGCTGGTGGATCTGTTCGACGAGCAGGTTCGCCGCAACCCGGACGCGACCGCGGTGGTGTTCGAGGGTGAGCTGCTGACCTACGGTGAGTTCGATGCCCGCGTCAATCGTCTGGCCCGGCATCTCATCGGCCTCGGTGTCACGTCGGAGTCGACGGTCGTGCTGGCGATGCGCCGGTCGGTGGAACTGCTGGTGGGCATGTACGCGGTGGCGAAGGCCGGCGGCGCGTATGTGCCGGTGGATCCGGCACAGCCGGATGAGCGCAACGCGTACATTCTCGACACGGCCGCGCCGGTTGCGGTGTTGACGACAACCGGTGATGGTTTCGGGGCGAGCGAAGCGGCGGGGGGAAGTCTGTTTCCACCGTCGAGATCGACGCTGTCGATCTGTCCGAGTTCTCGGCGGAGCCGGTGGCCGATGCGGAGCGTGGTGCGCCGTTGCGGTCGTCGAACACCGCGTATGTGATCTTCACGTCGGGTTCGACGGGCCGCCCGAAGGGTGTGGCGGTGCCGCACGCCGCTGTGGTGAACCAGATGCTGTGGAAGCGGGATCATTTCGGTCTCGGCGCGGGCGATGCGGTGTTGCTCAAGACTGCGGCGACGTTCGATCTGTCGGTGTGGGAGTTCTGGTCGGCATTGGTCTCCGGTGGTCGTGTGGTGATCGCATCTGCCGACGGCCATCGTGATCCGGCGTATCTGAATGCGTTGATCGCCGAGCACGGTGTGACGACGTTGCATGTGGTGCCGTCGATGCTCGAGGCGTTGCTGGTGGAGTCGTCGGGTGTGTTGCCTCGGTCGTTGCGTCGGGTGTTGGCGATCGGTGAGGCGTTGCCGGTGGCGACGGCGCAGCGGTTCGTGGGGTCCAACGACGCGCGGTTGGTGAACTTGTACGGTCCGACCGAAGCTGCGGTGTCGGTGACCGCGGGCGAGGTGGTGGATCCGTCGGGTGCGTCGGTGTCGATCGGTGTGCCCGAGTGGAACACCCGGGTCTATGTGCTCGATGACCGGTTGCATCCGGTGCCGGTGGGTGTCGCGGGTGAGTTGTATCTGGCGGGTGTGCAGTTGGCGCGGGGCTATCACGGTCGGGTGGATCTGACCGCGGATCGTTTCGTGGCGTCGCCGTTTGCGGTGGGGGAGCGGCTGTATCGCACGGGTGACCTTGTTCGGTTCAGTGCTGAGGGTGCATTGGATTATCTGGGGCGTACGGATTTCCAGGTGAAGGTGCGTGGTTTCCGGATCGAGCTCGGTGAGATCGAATCGGCGTTGCGTGGTGTGGACGGTGTCCGTGACGTGGCGGTGGTTGCGCGTGAGGACGAGCGCACGGGTGCTCAGTTGGTGGCGTATGTGGTGCCGGGGTCGGGCACAGATATCGACATGGTGTCGGTGAAGTCCGCGTTGGCGGCCGAATTGCCGTCGTACATGGTGCCGTCGGCGTTTGTGGTGCTCGAGGCGTTGCCGTTGAATGTGAATGGTAAGTTGGATCGGAAGGCGTTGCCGGAGCCGGTGTTCGAGGCTCGTGAGTTCCGTGCGCCGGTGTCGCCGGTGGAGGAATCGGTGGCGGCGGTGTTCGCGAGGTACTCGGGATCGGTCGCGTGGGTCTCGATGACGACTTCTTCGAGCTCGGCGGCAACTCGCTGCTCGCAACCCAGGTGGCGTCGCGGTTGAGCTTCGCGCTCGGCACGAAGGTCCCGGTGCGCGCCTTGTTCGAAACACCGACGGTCGTGGCTCTTGCCGCGGTGGTCGAGTCGCAGGACGCCGAGATCCGCGTGCCGCTCGAAGCCGGTCACCGGCCGGACCGGGTCCCGCTCTCGCCCGCTCAGCAACGCATGTGGTTCCTCAACCGTTTCGACACCGACACGGCCGCCTACAACGTGCCGATGGCCATCCGGCTGAGTGGCGATCTCGACGTGGATGCGCTGCAGGCCGCGGTATCGGACCTCGTCACGCGCCACGAGTCTCTGCGCACGTATTACCCGGAGACCGCGGACGGTCCGATCCAGGTGATCGTCCCGGCTGTCGATGTCACGCCGGATCTGAGTCCCGTGTGGGTGGCGGAGTCCGAGATCATCGACGCGGTGACTGCCGTGGGAGCCACCACGTTCGACGTCACCGGCGAGGTGCCGCTCGCCGCGAAGCTCTTCCAGGTCGGCGATACGGACTACGTGCTGGCATTCGTCGTGCACCACATCTCCGCGGACGGCTCGTCGATGGGCCCGCTGACCCGTGACCTGATGCAGGCGTATATGGCGCGCTCCGAGGGCGGTGTCCCCACGTGGGAAATGCTCCCGGTGCAGTACGCGGATTACGCGGTGTGGCAGCGAACGGTGCTCGGCTCGGAGGACGATCCCGAGTCCATTGCGTCCAAGCAGGTCGGCTACTGGAAGCGAGCCCTCGCGGGGCTTCCGGATCAGCTGGATCTTCCGACCGATCGCCCACGCCCCGCAGTGCAGTCGTTCCACGGCGCACGGGTCGACTTCACGGTCGACGCCGACCTGCATCGGCGACTGACCGACCTCGGCCGTCAAACCAACACGACGCTGTTCATGGTGCTGCACACCGCTTTCGCGGTGTTCCTCGCGCGGGTGTCGGCGAGCGACGACATCGCGATCGGTACGCCGATCGCGGGTCGTGCGGAGCGTGAACTCGACGACCTGATCGGCATGTTCGCCAATACCCTCGTCTTCCGTACCCGTGTGGATGGCCAGGCGAGCTTCGCCGAACTCCTCGAGCAGGCCCGCGAGACGGATCTCGGCGCGTTCGCGAACGCGGACGTTCCGTTCGAGCGTCTCGTCGAGGTCCTCAACCCGGCTCGGTCGACCGCGCGGCACCCACTGTTCCAGGTGGGTCTGTCGTTCCAGAACCTTGCCCAGTCGTCGCTCGAACTGCCGGGGCTGACGATCTCGGGAATCGATGCCGACATGGCGATCTCGCAGTTCGACCTGCATCTGATCGTCACCGATCGATACGACGCGACGGACGAGCCTCCGGCATCACCGGCTTCTTCACCTATGCGACCGATCTGTTCGACGAGTCGACCGTGGAAGGCTTCACCGAGCGACTCACCCGGGTCCTCGACGCGGTGGTCACCGACTCGGCGATGCCGGTCGGCGACGTGCCGCTGCTCGACCCGGTCGAGAAGACCCGGGTACTCGAAGCGTGGAACGACAGCGCGCACGAGGTCGACGGTGCGGCCACACTCGTGGATCTGTTCGACGAGCAGGTGCGACGCGACGCGACTGCCACAGCGCTGGTGTTCGATGCCGGCTCGGTTACCTACGGCGAATTCGACGCTCGCGTCAACGGGCTCGCCCGGAAACTGATCTCGATGGGTGTCGCGCCCGAGACGACGGTGGTGTTGGCCATTCGTCGCTCGGTCGAACTGCTCGTGGGTATGTATGCCGTGGCCAAGGCGGGCGGTGTGTATGTGCCGGTGGATCCGGACCAGCCGGACGAGCGCAACGCGTACATCGTCGAGGCCGCCGCGCCCGCGGTGGTACTGACGACCGAGCGCGACGAGTTCGTCGCACCCGGGGAGAACTCTGTGCCCACCGTCCTGGTGGATTCTGCGGATCTGTCCGAGTTCTCGGCAGAGCGGGTGACGGATGCCGATAGGCGTGCACCGTTGCGGTCGTCGAACACCGCGTACGTGATCTTCACGTCGGGTTCGACCGGCCGCCCGAAGGGCGTGGCGGTGCCGCACGCCGCGATCGTGAACCAGATGCTGTGGAAGCGAGACTATTTCGGTCTCGGAGCGGATGATGCAGTGCTGCTCAAGACGGTCGCGACGTTCGATCTGTCGGCGTGGGAGTTCTGGTCGGCATTGGTCTCCGGTGGCCGCGTGGTGATCGCATCTGCCGACGGCCATCGAGATCCGGCGTATCTGAATGCGTTGATCGGCGAGCACGGTGTGACGACGTTGCATGTGGTGCCGTCGATGCTCGAGGCGTTGATGATCGATGGTGACGGTCGGTTGGCCGGGTCGCTGCGCCGCATCCTCGCAATCGGTGAGGCGCTGCCGGTGGCGACGGCGGAGCGTGTCGTCGAGCACAACACCGCGCGGTTGGTGAACCTGTACGGCCCGACCGAGGCTGCGGTGTCGGTGACCGCAGGCGAGGTGGTGGATCCGTCGGGTGCGTCGGTGTCGATCGGTGTGCCCGAGTGGAACACCCGGGTCTATGTCCTCGACGAGCGGCTGAACCCGGTGCCCGTGGCTGTGCCGGGTGAATTGTATCTGGCGGGTGCACAGTTGGCGCGGGGCTACCACGGTCGGGTGGATCTGACCGCGGAACGTTTCGTGGCGTCGCCGTTCGAGTCGGGGGAGCGGTTGTACCGCACCGGTGACCTGGTGAAGTGGACGGCGCAGGGCGAGCTGGACTACCTGTCGCGGACCGATTTCCAGGTGAAGGTACGTGGTTTCCGCATCGAGCTCGGTGAGATCGAGTCGGCGTTGAGGGAACAGAGCGATATCCGCGAGGTTGCGGTGATCGCGCGTGAGGACGAGCGCACGGGTTCTCAGTTGGTGGCGTATGTGGTGCCGGAGTCGGGTGCCGCACTCGAGGTGGCCGAGCTGAAGACCTCGCTGGGTTCCCGCCTCCCGTCGTACATGGTGCCGTCGGCGTTCGTGGTGCTCGAGCGTTGCCGTTGAATGTGAACGGTAAGTTGGATCGGAAGGCGTTGCCGGAGCCGGTGTTCGAGGTTCGTGCATTCAGGGCGCCGCGTACTCCGGTCGAGGAGATCGTCGCCGGTGTGTTCGCCGGCGTCCTCGGTGTGTCCCGGATCGGTGTCGACGACGACTTCTTCGAACTCGGTGGCAACTCCCTGCTCGCGACGCAGGTGGTCTCCCGTGTGGGTGCGGCACTCGGCACACGTGTACCTGTCCGGATCGTGTTCGAATCCCCGAATGTCGCTGCGCTCGCTGTCGCTGTGGAGCATCATACGGACACAGATTCGAGGGCACCGCTCGTGCCGCAGCCGCGCCCGGATCGCGTGCCGCTGTCGCTGGCGCAGCAGCGCATGTGGTTCCTCAACCGTTTCGACTCCGGGTCGTCGGTCGACAACATTCCCGTCGCGGTGCGACTGACGGGTGAACTCGATGTGGCTGCGCTGCAGGCCGCGGTGCGGGATGTGCTGGCTCGGCACGAGGTGCTGCGCACGATCTACCCCGAGGTCGACGGTCGTCCGTACCAGCAGATCGTGTCCGCTGCCGATGCTGCTCCCGACGTCGTCGCCGTCTCGGTCACCGAGTCCGACCTGCTCTCGCATGTCGGCGAGTCGTCTCGGCGGGGTTCGACGTCACCTCCGAGATTCCGTTGCGGGTGGCCCTGTTCGCCCTGACGGACAGCAGGGGCGAGCGAAGCGACGGGGGTTCGAGGGCGAGCGAAGCGACGGGGGTTCGAGGCGAGCGAAGCGACGGGGAGATCGTTGCGGATCACGTACTGGTGTTCGTCGCGCACCACATCAGTGCCGACGGCTGGTCGATGGCACCGCTCACGCGTGACGTCATGACCGCCTATGTCTCCCGTGCCGCCGACACCGCTCCGGGTTGGGCCCCGCTGCCCGTGCAGTACGCGGACTTCGCACTGTGGCAGCGCGAGGTCCTCGGATCCGAGGGTGATCCGGAGAGCGTGCTCTCCGCACAGGCGGAGTTCTGGAAGCGCACCCTCGCAGGTGTCCCGGACGAGCTCAACCTGCCCATGGATCGTCCGCGCCCATCGGTGCAGTCGTTCACCGGCCGCAAGGTCCAGTTCGCACTCGACAAGTCCACGCACCGTGAACTCGCGGCGCTGGCCCGCCGGACCGGCACCACCATGTTCATGGTCCTGCACACGGCGTTGGCCGTGTTCCTCGCCCGCATGTCCGACTCCGACGACATCACGATCGGTACGCCGATCGCGGGTCGTGGCGAGTCGGAACTCGATGATCTGATCGGCATGTTCGTCAACACCCTGGTGCTGCGCAGCCACGTCGACGCCGGTGACGGCTTCGAGGACCTGCTGTCGCGGGTGCGTGAGGCCGATCTCGAAGCGTTTGCGCACGCCGACATTCCGTTCGAGCGCCTCGTGGAGGTGCTCAAACCTGAGCGGTCCACCGCGCGGCACCCGCTGTTCCAGGTGATGCTGTCGTTCGAGAACATGCCGGAGACCGCCCTCGAACTGCCCGGGCTGAGTGTGTCCGGCGTGCCGTTCGACGTCGATATCGCGAAGTTCGACCTCGGTCTGACCCTGCGCGAACACGTCGATGCCACCGGTGGCCCGGACGGGCTGTCCGCGGAGTTCTCGTACGCGAGCGCGCTGTTCGATCACCACACGGTCGAGCGGTTCGCGGAGCGATTCACGCGACTCGTGACCGGCATCGTCGCCGCAACCACGACGCCGGTCGGCGACCTGCCGCTGCTCGGCGACGAGGAATTCGCGCAGCTCACTCGCATGCGAGGGCACGACGTCCTGACCGAGCCGAAGACCCTCGCGGATTTCCTCGCCATAGGTGTGACGATGGATCCGAACGCCACCGCGGTCCGTTACGAGGGACGCTCGATCAGCTACCGAGAGATCGATGAGGCGTCATCGAAGCTCGCCCGGGTGCTGATCGACCGGGGAATCGGGGCAGAGGACTTCGTCGCCGTCTCGTTCCCGCGTTCGTACGACATGGCGGTCACCGTCATGGCGGTCGCGAAGACCGGCGCAGCACATGTGCCGGTGGACCCCACGTATCCTGCTGAACGCGTGCGGTACATGCTGTCGGATTCCGGTGCAACACTGGGTATCACGTCGTCGCAACACGCCACCGGTCTGCCCGACGACGCGGAATGGCTGCTCGTCGACGACCCGGACTTCATCGCGGAGATCGATGCTCGCGCATCCACACCGATCGGCGATGCGGACCGTGTGCGCCCCACTCACGTGCACCAGCCGCCTACCTGATCTACACGTCGGGTTCGACGGGGCAGCCCAAGGGTGTCGTCGTCACCCACTCGGGTCTGGCCGGCCTGAAGGACATGGTCACAGATCTCTACGGGGTGACCTCCGAATCGCGGTTCCTGCAGATCTGCTCGCCGAGTTTCGACCCGTCGGTGCTCGAATGGTTGGCCGCCTTCTCGTTCGGTGCCACGCTGGTGGTCGTGCCGTCGACGATCATCGGTGGGCCGGATCTCGCGGAGTTGCTGCGCACCGAACGGGTGACGCACACGATCATCACCTGCAGTGCTGGGGACGATGGAGTCCGACGGTGTCGACAGCTTCGAGGTCCTGTCGGTCGGTGGTGACGTCACCACGCCGGAACTGCTTGCGGAGTGGTCGAAGCGCACGACTTACGTCAATGCGTACGGGCCCACCGAAGCGACGATCGTGTCGACCTTCGGGCCGATGGTGCCGGAGCGTCCGATCACCATCGGTGAACCCATCGTGGGTATGACCACCCTGGTGCTCGATTCACGCCTGCGGCCGGTCGCGGCCGGTATGGCGGGAGAGCTCTACGTGGCGGGCCGGGCCCTTGCGCGCGGTTACCATCGACGGAACGCGCTCACTGCCGAGCGGTTCGTTCCGAACCCGTACGGCGAACCCGGCGATCGTATGTACCGCACGGGTGACGTGGTGCGGTGGCGTGCCGTCGAGGACCGTCTCGAGCTCGAGTTCGTGGGGCGCAGCGACTTCCAGGTGAAGGTGCGCGGTTTCCGTATCGAACTCGGCGAGATAGACGCCGTGCTCTCGACACACGAATCCGTCAATTGGGCAACCACTCTCGGCCGTTCGACGGCGTCGGGTGCGACGGTGTTGGTGTCGTATGTGTTGCCTGCGGCGGGCCGGACTGTGGATGTGGCGGGGTTGACGGAGTTCGTGG
>BBEG01000158.1 GCA_001312645.1 Rhodococcus sp. JCM 9791 | reverse complement strand
AGGTGGAGTTGGCGAGCGTGCCGTGCACGTCGGCGCGGCAGACGGTGGATCGCCTGAATGCCGACGCGAAGATGCTGCGGTCGTTGCTCGCACGCCGCGCGGTGACGATGCTCGACACCGCGACCGACGAGATCCGGCCGCCACATCGTCTGCTGCGCACACCGCGATACTCCGCGATGGAGCTGCGGTTCGACCGGATCGGCCCCCTCGGACGGCTGATGATGAACAGCACGGCCGCGGTGCAGGTCAGTGTCGATGCGGGCGTCGACGACGTCGAACTCGCCCGGCGCTGGGAGCTGCTCCACGCGATCGGCCCCGCATTGATCGCGGCATTCGGGTGTTCGCCCTCGCTGAGAGGCGCTCCGGAAGGGGACTGGGCATCGCAGCGGATGCGCACATGGTTGTCGCTCGATCCCGATCGCACCACGTTCGTGGCCGATCCGCAGAAGTATCCGGCTTGGGCACTCGACGCTCCACTGCTGTGTGTCCGATCGACCGACCCGGAGTGGCACGCACCCCCCGGGGCGTCATTCGCCGAGTGGCTGAACGGGAGTCTCGACGACGAACTCGGTCGCCGCCCCACTTTCGCCGACCTCGACTATCACCTGACCACCCTGTTCCCACCGGTGCGTCCGTGCGGTCACCTCGAGGTCCGCTATCTGGACGCGCAGCCGGGTGACCTGTGGCAGGTGCCGATCGCGACCATCGAAGCTCTGCTGAGGAGTTCGGAGGTCATGACGGAGGCAGCGGCGATCGCCGAACCGGTCCGTCAGCTCTGGGTGGAGGCTGCGCAGCAGGGGCTCGCTGCCGTCGAATTACGCGCTGCTGCAGTGGGGTTGCTGTCCCTGGCGGCCGAGTCGTCACCGGACATGAGGTTCACCACGGCGCTCGACGCCGCCGCGACACGCTGCTTGCGCGGGCAGTCGCCGGGGGTGGCCGAACGGTGAGGATGCTGCGCGACCGTCTCGAGCGTGATCTCGAACGCGCTCGTGCACGGACATGTGCGCTCACGAGCGTCGACGATGCTGAACTGACGCAGCAACATTCGCCGTTGATGAGCCCTCTCGTCTGGGATCTCGCGCACATCGCGAATCAGGAGGAGCGCTGGCTGTTGCGTGAGGTCGCGGGGCACGGCTCGGTGCGCGACGGGATCGACGAACTCTACGATGCGTTCCTGCATCCTCGCGCGGGCCGGACCGCGCTGCCCCTGCTCGGCCCCGACGATGCGCGCCGGTATGCGGAACAGGTGCGTGATCTGTCACAGAAAGTACTGCGGAGCAACAACTTCGATTCCGAACTCACCCGCGACGGCTTCGTCTTCTCGATGATCGCGCAGCACGAGCAGCAGCACGACGAGACGATGCTCGCGACCCACCAGTTGCGAGCCGGGCCTCCTGTGCTCGACGCCCCGGAGGCGCCACGCGAGACGACACGCCTGGAGCGCGAACGGGTGGTGATCCCGGCCGGGGAGTTCGAGATGGGCACCTCGGCCGACCCGTGGGCCCTCGACAACGAGAAGCCCGCGCATCGGGTGCATGTGCCAGCCTTCGCGCTCGACACCGTGCCCGTGACCAACCGGCAGTTCACCCGATTCATCGAGGACGGTGGATATCGACGCCCCGACCTGTGGAGCGTCGAAGGATGGGGTCACCGCTGCGAGGCAGGTCTGGAAGCGCCCCAGTTCTGGCACCGCGACAGCGACGGGCTGTGGTGGCGGCGCAGTTTCGGGCGGGAGGCGCCTCTGCACCCCGACGAACCTGTCGTGCACGTGTGTTTCCACGAGGCCGATGCCTTCGCGCGCTGGGCCGGAGCGCGCCTGCCTACCGAGCCGGAATGGGAGAAGGCCGCGCGGTGGGATCCCACGACGGGGCGCGCTCGGCGGTATCCCTGGGGAGACGACGACCCCGGTCCGGAACACGCGAATCTCGGCCAACGACACCTCGGACCCGCAGTGGTGGGTGCCTACCCGGCGGGAGCATCTCCGCTCGGCGTGCATCAGCTGATCGGTGATGTGTGGGAGTGGACGTCGTCGAGTTTCGAACCGTACCCGGGTTTTCGGGCATTCCCGTATCGGGAATATTCGGAAGTGTTCTTCGGCGGTGATTTCCGCGTGCTCCGCGGTGGCTCCTTCGGTACCGACCAGGTTGCGTGCCGCGGAACGTTCCGGAACTGGGATCATCCGATCCGCCGCCAGATCTTCGCGGGTTTCCGCCTCGCACACGACGTGTCGGATTCGGCCGAGGCCCCGGATGTGTAGACATCTGGGGTACCTCGGCCCGGTCGAATCGGTTTCCTGCCTGCTCACCGACGGTCCCAATTCGCTCGTGCGGCAATCATGGGCGCCGACCGACATGCGCGGCGGTGGCACCGTCAACGCCGACGGTTTCGGTGTCGCCTGGTGGTCGGAAGCCGGTGTCCTCGGCCGCTATCGCTCGTCTTCGCCGGTTT
Source organism: Rhodococcus sp. JCM 9791 (assembly GCA_001312645.1). Lineage (GTDB taxonomy): Bacteria > Actinomycetota > Actinomycetes > Mycobacteriales > Mycobacteriaceae > Rhodococcus. Next base: position 9,987 of record BBEG01000158.1, on the reverse strand, counting down.
GGTCCGATCCGTTCGTCACCGAAGGGCTGCCGACGATCCGATCCGAAGCGGTCATGATCGCCCTGCGATCCGCTACGGAGGGGATGCCGGTGGAACGTAGTGCCACTGCACCGTTCTCGGACGGGCGTTGGGCGTTCAGCCTCAACGGTGTGGTGCGCGGCTGGCCCGGATCGCTGGTCGAGCTCGCGGAGAATCTCCCGATCTCGGAACTGCTAGAACTGGATGCCCCGACCGACTCTGCTGCGCTGTGGATGCTGTTGCGTTCGCGACTCCGTTCGGCGGAACCGGAACCCGCGCTGATCTCGCTTGTCCACGACGTCATCGCACGAGCGCCTGGATCCCGATTGAACATGCTGCTGTGCAACGGAAGTAGCTTGTGGGCAACCGCGTGGTACCACTCGTTGTGGACGCTCGTGGACGAGAATGTCGCCATCGTCAGCTCTGAACGATTCGATGACGACCCGCGCTGGCAAGAGGTCCCCGACAAGCACCTCGTCAATGCGATACCAGGCAAGCTCGTCGTTACTCCTCTGGAGGTGTCCGCCACGTGACCATCGACGTGTTCATCACGCCCGAACAACTGGACGAGACACTACGTGCGGACGCGCGCAGTGGGCTCACGTCCGTCCCGAAGCGTCTGTCGCCGACGTGGCTGTACGACGAGCGGGGAAGCGAGTTGTTCGATCGGATCACGTCGCTACCCGAGTATTACCCCACCCGAACCGAATTCGCGTTGCTGGTGAACCACGCCGCGGATATCGCGGAGGTGGCGAGGCCTGAGATGCTGGTGGAGCTCGGGTCGGGCTCGTCGGAGAAGACTCGGGTGCTGCTCGACGCGCTGAAACCGTACATTCATACGTATGTACCGCAGGACGTGTCCGAGCCGGCGTTGAGCGCGGCGGTGCATCGCTTGTCGGTCGACTATCCGGATGTGACGGTGCGCGGCGTGGTCAGCGATTTCACCGGTTCCCTCGAACACCTGCCCGCCGGTGGGCACCGCATGGTCGCGTTCCTCGGCGGCACGATCGGCAACTTCGCGCCTGCCGAACGCTCCGAGTTCCTTTCTCACCTCGGGACGATCCTGAACACCGACGAGTGGTTGCTGCTCGGTGCCGGTCTCGTCGTCGACCTCGATATCCTCATTCCGGCCTACGATGATGCCGCCGGTGTGACAGCCGAATTCGACCGCAACGTGCTTCACGTGGTGAACCGCCGGCTGGACGCCGATTTCGAACCCGACAAGTTCGTGCACCGCGCAGTGTGGGATGCAGAGAACGAGTGGATCGAGATGAGACTCGAAGCGACCGAGGCGATGACGGTGCACGTGCGTGGGCTCGATCTCGAACTCGAGTTCGCCTCCGGGGAGCAGATGTGCACCGAGATCTCCGCGAAGTTTCGGCTCGAGGGGATCGGAAAAGAACTCGACGCAGCCGGATTCACGGTCCGACACGAGTGGGTCGATCCTGACGGGAGATTCGCGTTGTTCGCTGCGGCTCGCCGGTGACACCGGTTCGAGGGAAGAGTTTCCACCCGTCATGCGGGTTTCCGTTGACTCACGACCCACGGGAACCCATGCAACCGGGGGAAAGTCGCCTCCTGTCTACAACCCTCGCGCCACCACCGCGTGCGTGACGCGGTCGTCGATCGACGAGACCGGGTTCTCGCGTCCCACCCATCTCTCGCCCCCGAAGTACGTCTCGACGATCTTCTCAGCGGTGCGTGTCGCGAGGGCCTGGGTGGTCAGGGTCGGGTTGGGGCCGCCCAGGCTGTTCGGGAGCGCCGAGTTGTCGGCGATGTAGAGCCGCTTGACCCAGCGCGCCTCCGCAGAGGCGTCCAGGATCGAATCCTTCTCGTCTGTACCCATTCTCATGCTCGATTGTGCGTGCAGGATCAGCGGCGGCCAGTCGCAGCGGTGCACCGACTTCGCGCCCGCCGCGCGCATCAACTCGACGGCCTTGCGGGTGCAGTACTCCCGGTTGCGTCTGGTACGGGCGGATCTCTCACGGTGCTTCACCGTCACCCGCGGAACCACGCCGTGTTCGTCGGCCGGAAGTAGACCGGGCACACTCACGCGGTTGCCGCGTTCGACGTCGTCGTCGGTGATCACGAGTGCCCCGAGCACACGGTCGGCGTCGGAGAGAGTGGTCAGCAGATCGCGACCGACCAACCGGCCGAGGCTGTCGGCTCCCGCAGCATCGACCACGCCGCCCGCACGGCCGTAGCCATGGATACCCGAGTCGCTGTAACCCAGCGAGTACGCCAGCAGCGCGGGCGGCATCCCCACCTGCTCGATCGCGCCGTATCCCGGAAGGTCGACGCGCGCATTGGAACCGGCACCGCGCGTCTCACCGGTGTACTCGTCGAACACACCGAACACCGCGTCCATGTGGTGGTCGGTCAGGCCGCGACCCACCCACTCGCCCGGGTCGGGGAGTTCCGAGTTGAGCCACAGCCGCGGCGACTCGATTGCGCCTGCGGCAAGCACGACGACCTTCGCTTCCGCTTCCTGCTCCTCGCCGTCGGCCGTCCGGAATCGCACGCCGTGCGCGACCGTTTCGCCCGAGACCTCGTGGACGAGGATCTTCGTGACCCCGGCATCGGTCATGAGGGTCACCGGCCTACCGTGCGGTGACCACGCGTCGGCGGTGAGCATCATCGGCACGTACGAGTTGTCGGTGGAGCGGCGAGCCTTGAGATTCCTCGGTGCTCCCAGCGGCAGATAGCAGCCCTGGTAGCAGTGCCCGCACATCGTGCAGCCGCGGGCTTGGGGGTGATGGAGCAGCGCGGCGTCGCGGGTGCGTCCGGCCGTGCCCCCGGGTTGCAGGATCGCGTTCTGCTGCGCGCGATGTGCAGGCCCGGTGGTATCGAGAGATGTCTGGTGGGGGAGACCCATCGCTGCGGCGCCGCGCAGGAACACCTGTTCTTTCGTGCCCATCGGCGCGGTCTGCACTGGCAGTGTCGCCTCGACCCACTCGTAGTAGCGGCGCAGTTCCTCGTATCCGAACGGGAACAGGTGCTCGGTGTCGTACATGTCGCGGTCGGCGCCGTCGTATCCCTGGAATACTCCGGGCACCGCGCGGGGTGAGTTGCCGAAGTAATGGAGCGTCGCACCACCGACACCGGAGACCTGCCACACGAACGAGTTCTGCGGCAGGTCGCGCAGCCACGGCCCCTCGGATCTGTCGCCGGGGCCTTCGCGGAGGAACCCGGTGATCGGGTTGTTGGCATCGTTCTCGAAGTGTGTCCACTGGTTTTCGGGGTCGTCGAAGCGTGGCCCGGATTCGAGTACCAGTACGTCGAGACCGCGTGCGGCGAGTTCTTTCGCGACGACCGGCCCGCCACCACCGGCGCCGATCACGATCACATCGGTCAACGTCATCCCTCCGCTCGATCGACGCCGCCGTAGTAGCCCTGGAACTCGTCCCACCCGTCGCTCACGCCCGCGTATCCGGTCAGCTCCCAGCCCACCGGGCGGCCGGTCGGCGCACGGAGTTCGCCGTCGAATGCGGAGACCTCCGAGTAGGCGACGAATGCGGCAAGCGTGGGAATGGCGTTGACCGCGTACTCGATGGGGCGGCCGGGGAACTGCGGCTCGGTGTCGAGGAGTTCGAAGACGTGCGCCTTGGCGGCGTGCGACAGGTTCGCGAACGGCGACGCGAACGGTCCGGTCACCGAGGCCGGTTCGGCGGTCACAGCGAACAGGTTCACCAGCGCCGCGATCGCGGAAGAGCCCGTGACGTCGATGCCGAGCATGTCGACGAGGGGGATCGGGACAGCCAGATCGAAGGTGCGCTCGAGTGTCTCCGCGGTACCCGGTGTGGCACCGCCGGGCGACTCGGTCGACACCCCCTGGTGCTCCGAGTACGGGTCGTTGCCGGGCGCCACGAACGCGAGGATCCCGTTGATCGTGTCGCGGACGGAGGGGCCGGCCTGCGGAGGACACGCCGCCGCTTCACCGGTGAACGACCAGACCACGCCGGTCAGTGCCGCGCCGGTCGCGACGGCACCCCCCAGGAATCGTCGTCGACTCCACAGTCCATTCGTCTCCACGCCACTCCCTCCTGATTCAGTCGTCATGAGCCGCCACCCACGTCGCGATCCGAGTCCGGGACGTGACACCGAGTTTCGCGAGGATACGTTCGACATGCCCGTCCACGGTGCGCGGCGAGATGACGAGTTTGTCGGCGACGGCACGGTTGCTCATCCCGTCGGCGACGAGGCGGGCGATCTCGAACTCCCGCTTGGTCAGAGGCGAGGTACCCGGGACAGGCCGGTTCGGTGGGGCGGCGTGTTCACCGAGGGCGAACGAGACGGCCTGATCGATGGTCATGTCGTCCGGCGGAGACGAGAGTCTTTCGAACACGTGGTCGCCGAGTGCGGTCCGGGCCGCTTCGCGGGCCGCATGCGAATCGTCGGCGGTGTGCGGACCGAACGCGGCCACCGTGGTGCCCAGTCGCGTCCACACCACTGCGGCGATCCCGAACAAGCGCGCCGACAGTTCGGCGTCGGCATCGGCGACCGCGGCCCACGCGAGGACTTCGATGGACAGCGCCGTGCAGATCTTGTCCTTGTAGTGCTGCTGTATCCGCAGAGCCTGTCGAGCGGCATCGACCGCGGCCGCGATGTCGCCTCGGTGGACGTGCACGAGGGCGGACACCCACAATGCGTAGGCGCGGTTCCACTTCTCCCCGTAGCGATCCGCCAGTTCGAGGACCCGGTTGCAGGTCGCCAATGCCTCGTCGTGCAGGCCTTCGTAGCATTCGGCCATAGCGAGCTGGAACTCGGCGGTGAGCATGGACGCCGCGTCGTCGTTCTCGTGATGCACCCTGATCGCTGCACGGTAGAGCTCGATCGAATGCGCGGTGTGGCCACTGAACAGTTCGTGCAGACCCAGCCAATGATCGGCATGCGCGCGGAGGACGATGTCGTCGAGTGCAGTGGCGAGAGAAGTGCATTCGTCCAGGTATCGACGTGCAGCGTCACGATCGCCCTGAATCAGTGCAATCCACGCGGCGACCCACAGTGCGTCCCCGCGCTCACGTACCGGATCGATCAGGCGCCCCAGAACCTGCTCGACTCGGCGTCGACCGTACGACAGATTGCCACCTGCGATCCAGTGGTAACGCAGCGCGACAGCGAACTCGGCCGCGACTTCCACTTCGCCGGAGGTGCGAAGGGACCAATCGAGGGCGGCCATGAGGTTGGCATGGTCGCGCCGCAACTGTGCCAGAAGGTCGGATTGGTCCGGGCCGCACCAGTATCGGACGGATCGCGATGCGAGAGCAGCGAAGTGATCCCGGTGTCTGCGACCGAGTACGGCGGTGTCGCCGGCGGCGTCGAGTAACTCGCTTCCGTACTCTCGCACCGTCATGAGCTGGTTGTAGCGAACCGAATCCGGCGACCGATCGACGATGACGAGAGACTTGGCAATCAACCGGTCCAGCAGGTCGACGACGTCGCCTGATGGGATGTCGCCGAACCCGCACACCGACTCCACGGCATCCAGGTCGGACCCACCGGCGAAGACCGACAATCGGGCCCAGAGTGAACGTTCGGGGCCGGAACATAATTCGTAGCTCCAGTCGACGAGCGCACGCAGCGTCTGCTGGCGAGGAAGTGCGTTCCGATCGCCACCCGTGAGCAGGGCGAAGCGGCGGTCGAGTCGTTCGACGAGCTGGGCGGGAGAGAGCGAGCGCAATTTCGCGGCGGCGAGTTCGAGAGCGAGTGGAATCCGTCGAGCCTTCGGCAGAGCTGCACCACTGCAACGGCATTGGCATCGGTGAGCGCGAAGTCGGCGACTACGCTCTGTGCTCGTTCGACGAGCAGCGACACGGCTTCGAAATGGGCGACCTCCGCGGCGAGGTAATGCCCGGAGGGATCCGGGAGGGCGAGAGGAGGCAGGTCGTAGATCTTCTCGCCGGCGACGCGTAGCGGCTCACGGCTCGTCGTGACGATACGGCACTCGGGAGCGGCTGCGAGTAGGGTCGAGACCAGTTCGACGACGGGCGTCAGCAGATGCTCGCAGTTGTCGATGACGATCAGTATGTGTCGGCCACGAACGCGATCGGTGAGCTTGTCGGCCACCGGCTTGCTCGATTGATCGGTGACCCCGAGCGCTACGGCGGCGGCGGACGGTACCGCATCCGGTTCGCGGATCGGCGCCAGATCGATCCACGCTGATCCGTCGCGGAAGACCCGCGCAGTGCGGTCGACGAGTTCCTCGGCCACCCGGGTCTTGCCCACGCCTCCGGGCCCGACCAGCGACACCAGCCGTGACTGCTCCAGGCATGCGCGGGCTGCGTCGAGTTCGTGGCGACGCCCGACGAAGCTGGTCATGGATCTGCGAGGCAGTGAGTGGGAAGGCAGCGCAGGCTCCTGATTCGTGTCCGGGGGGTGCGGACCGAACTTACTCCACGGAATGTGTCGGGCAACACAGGTAGCCAATGGGGTGATTCACCCCGTGTCGGGGATGTGTGATGTGCGTCATGGTTGGTTTCAGCCCGAGCGGCCCACGGTTGCCGATCTCGCGACTTGAACCACCGCACTTCACTAGGAGCGAAGATATGTCCACATTCCGTCCCGCGGCCCCCGACATCGACGTCATCGTGGTGGGCGCGGTTTCACCGGGCTGTACGCACTGCACAAGTTCCGCGACCGGATGGGTTTGTCGACCCGGGTCTTCGATGCCGCGGGTGATGTGGGGGGTACCTGGTACTGGAATCGCTATCCGGGTGCGTGTCGACATCGAGTCGGTGCACTACTCGTACTCGTTCTCGGACGACCTCCAACAGGAGTGGACCTGGAGCGAGAAGTTCGCCGCGCAGCCGGAGATCCTGAGGTATCTCGAACACGTGGCGGATCGGTTCGATCTCCGCAAGGACATCACGTTCGACACTCGTATCGAGTCGGTGGTGTGGGACGACGACGTCCGCGTCTGGACGGTGACCACTGACACCGGCGAGACCGTGACCAGCAGGTATTTCATCTCGGGTGCTGGAAACCTGTCGGTGCCGAAGACTCCGGAGTTCCCGGGCATCGACACGTTCGTGGGCGAGGTCCACATGACAGGAAACTGGCCGCACGGCGGCGTGGATTTCACCGACAAGCGGGTCGGTGTCATCGGCACCGGATCGAGCGGAATCCAGGCGATCACCGAGATCGCGAAGGAAGCCGGTCACCTCACGGTCTTCCAGCGCACCCCGAACTACGCGACGCCGATCGGCAACGCACCCGCGAACGAGACAGAAACAGCGCACGCCAAGGCGAACTACAAGGAACTTCGCGACGCGGCCCGCAACCACTTTCTCGGTGTGCCGTACGACCAGGTACAGGATTCCGCGCTCGCAGTGTCCGCGGAGGATCGGCGCAAGGTGTTCGACGAGCGGTGGGACGCCGGCGGATTCCGCCTGTTCATCGACAGCTTCCGCGACATCCTGTTCGACAAGGACGCGAACGACACCGTGTCCGAGTACATCCGCGAACGAATCCACGAGCGGGTGAACGACCCGGAGGTCGCACAACTACTCGCACCGAGCACCTACCCGTACGCCACGAAGCGACCCCCGCTCGAGACCGACTACTACGAGACCTACAACCGCGACAACGTCACCCTCGTCGATGTGAAGAACACGCCGATCGACGAGATCACTGCGGCGGGTGTGCGCACCGGCGGCGTCGAACACGAACTCGACGTCCTCGTTCTCGCTACCGGATTCGACGCGATGACCGGCCCGCTCCTGGCGATGGGAATCGTCGGGCGCGACGGGCATCGCCTCGAGGACAAATTCGAGTACGGCCCCCGCACCTACCTGGGCCTGATGATGCACGACTTTCCCAACCTGTTCCTGATCACCGGTCCGCAGTCGCCGTCCGTGCTCTACAACATGCCGTTGGCCATCGAGGACCACGTGGATTTCGTGGCTGACGCCATCGCGAATCTGCACGCCGATGATCTCGACACCATCGAACCGCTCGCCGACGCGGAGAACGAATGGGTCGAGCATTGCGCCGAGCTCGCGAGCGCGACGCTCATGCCCGACACGGACTCCTGGTACATGGGCGCGAACATCCCGGGCAAGCCGCGAGTGTGCCTCGTGTATCTCGGTGGCGCACCGACCTACCGCGCCAAGTGCGCGGAGGTGGTGGAGCGCCGGTACGAGGGCTTCGTTCTCACCGGCGCGGACTCGAACCGCGCGTCGTTGGCTTCCTGATCCTCATCGCCGTCACCGAACAACGAAGGAATTCCCATGGCTCTGGACGAACATGTATCCCAGCTCATCGACGCACTGAATTCACAGGGGTTCACCTCATTCGAGCAGCTCACCGTCGAGCAGGCACGCGGAGTCGTCGACACTTTCACTGGGCTTCAGGCGCCGGCGCAGGACGTCGCACGCGTCGAGAACCTCATCTACCCGAGTGAAGACGGCGACCTGCCGCTGCGCATCTATGTTCCCGAGGGTCAGGGCCGCGACCCGTCGTGCTCTACCTGCACGGCGGTGGCTTCATCGGTGGCAGCATCGACGTCGCCGACGAGCCGTGCAGGGCGATGGCGAATGCGACGGGGGCGATCGTGGTGTCGGCAGAGTACAGACTGGCGCCGGAACACACGTTCCCCGCCGCGCCCGACGATGCCTATGCGGCACTGATCTGGGTGGCCGCTCGTATCGCGGACTTCGGTGGCGACCCGGACAACATCGTGATCGTCGGCGACAGCGCCGGCGGTAACCTCGCAGCCGTGACGGCGCTGCGCGTCCGGGACGAGGGTGGACCGCGGCTGCGCGGGCAGGTGCTGATCTATCCGGTGATCGATCCGAACGCGGATTTTCCGTCGACCCGCGAGTATGCGGACGGCTACATCATCACGAAGCCAGGTCTGGACTGGTTCTGGAATCACTATCTGGCGGGCCCCGGCGACGCGACCAACCCGTACGCCGTGCCGTCACGCGCCGCCGATCTCAGTGGGCTCCCACCGGCGCTCGTGCTCACGAACGAGTACGAAGTCGGTCGCGACGAAGCGGAGGACTACGCGGCGAGGCTGCAGGCCGCCGGGGTCGACACCGTGGTGCGCCGATTCGATGGGCTAGTTCACGGTGTGTTCTGGATGTCGGGCGCGGTGCCTCGTAGCGGTGAGGTTCTTGCCGCGGTGTGCGATCACGTCAGATCGATCACGGCTCCCAGCACAGTGCCATGATGACCCGAGCCACACGGTGACGGCCCTGTTCGGCGCGCGACATGCCGCGCGCGAACAGGGCCGATTCCCAGCGAATGACGTAGCTTTGTGACGTCGAACTTGACGATTGTTTGACGATTGCTTGGGAAGTCGGTGGTCGGTGTGCGGGGAGGAACGCGTTCGATGGCGGCTGCCGTCATCGCGTGCGTTGTCGTGCCATCGGCCCTGACAGGATGCGCGACGGTCATGGCCGGAACCCCGGTGGAGACTCCGCCTGCTCCCGTCGGCTACCTCGCCCCCAACACCCACAGTCGCTCGATCGCCGGGTCCGACAAGATGCTGCTCGAGGTCGCGGAGAGGCTACGACGACTCGATCCGTGCGGGCTGCTCCCGGAGTCGGTGGTTGCCCGGTACGGCGAAGTGCGTCAGTTCGGACCGCAACGAGCACTCGACACGTGCACTGCCGTCGCGCACCCGTCCGGGGGAGCGAAGTACGACGAGCTGGACGTGACCATCGACCTGTCGCCGGTTCCGAATACCGATGGTCAGCGCGACCGGTCGTTCGACGACACCGAGGTCTATCGCACCACGACCACGCACGACAACTCGCTCGGCTGCACATTGACGTTCGCGCTAGACATCCCGGTCACGGTCATGGCCGATGCGGTACCACCCTCGCGGTTCGCGACGATCGAGGTCGCGCAGTACCGCTCCGAGGATTCGATCGGGGAAAGTGTGCCGGTGTGCGCGGTCGCGGCGGATGTTCTCTCGGAGACGCTGGCGCTCGTGCCCTCGCTGCCGGCGCGGCCGACCAGCGG
>BBEG01000157.1 GCA_001312645.1 Rhodococcus sp. JCM 9791 | reverse complement strand
CGGCCTGGCGCCGGATGCTCCCGCACGAACGCGCCCGCTACCTGCACCGCATCGCCGACGCAATCGAGCACGAAGCGTCGCGGCTCGCGCTCCTCCAGAGCTACAACACCGGCAAGACACTCACCGAGACGACCGCGCTTGTCGGCAGTGCCGCCGGCACCTTCCGGTACTTCGCGGCGGTCCTCGAAACCTCCGACGACGACCTGACGACGCAGCGCGGCAACTACCTCACGATGAGCATTCATGAGCCGATCGGTGTGATCGGCGCGATCGCCCCGTGGAATTCGCCGATCGCCAGCGACGCACAGAAGATCGCGCCCGCGCTGGCCGCCGGGAATGCCGTTGTGCTCAAGCCCGCAGAATGGACCCCGTTGGTCTCGATGGCACTCGCCCGCGCGATCCACGACTCGGGGTTGCCGCCGGGGCTGCTGTCGGTGCTCCCCGGCAAGGGTTCGATCGTCGGCGACGCCATCGTGCAGCATCCGCACGTCGGCAAGGTGACCTTCACGGGCGGCACCCGCACCGGGCGTGCCGTCGCGCATGCCGGCGCCGAGAAACTGATGCCGGTGTCGCTGGAACTCGGCGGCAAGTCGCCGACCATCGTGCTCGATGACGCAGACATCGAAGCCGCCGTGGCCGGTGTGATGTACGGGATCTTCTCGTCGACCGGTCAGAGCTGTATCGCCGGGTCGAGGCTGTTCGTCGACCGGTCACTGTACGAGGCGTTCATGGAGCGACTGGTCGAGCGGACCCGCGCGCTGCGGATCGGTAATGGGCGCGACCCGCGTACTCAGGTCGGGCCCCTTGTTCATCACACGCACCGCGCTTCCGTCGCCCGCTATGTCGACCTCGCCCGTTGTGAGGGCGGCCGCGTGCTGTGCGGCGGCACTGCCCCCGACGACCCGGAGCTGGCAGACGGTGCGTACTACCTGCCCACCGTCATCGACGGACTGAGCAACGACGCCGCGGTGTGTCAGGACGAGATCTTCGGCCCCGTCCTCATTGCGCTGCCGTTCGATGGTGAATCGGATCTTCTTGCGCAGGCCAATGATTCGGTGTTCGGATTGGCGTCGGGTATATGGACGCGTGATTACCGTCGGGCCTGGCGGCTGGCGCGACAGCTCGAGGCGGGCACCGTGTGGGTCAATACCTACAAGCGGTTCAGTATCTCGACCCCGTTCGGCGGTATCAAGGAGAGCGGTCTCGGTACCGAGAAGGGGCGCGCCGGTATCGCTGCGTATTCGCGCCAGAAGAGCATCTACCTCGGGTTGGACGACGAGCCCGATCGCTGGGTGGATTGAGCTGCCGTAACGGCGATTCATCGGATATTGCCGCGGGTCTGTACAAGCAAATATCTTAGCGCTAAGATAATATCCATCGCTCCATCGGAGGAATTCTCGTGAATCAACCATCGCCCGGCTGCGGCGCTGCGCTCGGTCGAACTACGCACCACGCTGCTGCCGACTCCGCCGAGTTCTATTCCGAGGTCTGGGGCCTGAGTGTCGTCGAATCGGGCCGGGAAGGCGCCTGGCTGCGCGGGACCGGCGACCAGCACCACGCCCTCCAGCTCACCCAGGCGGACCGAAACGGTCTCGGGCGCATCAGTTTCGCAGTGTCCACGCCGGCCGAGGTCGACGACGCGGCACGCCGTGTCGCGGAGCGCGGAATCCTCGTCGTGCAGGGACCCGGACCGGTGGACGACGCCGGAGGTGGATACGGTCTGCGCATCGTCGATCCCGAGGGGCGCATCATCGAGCTCATCGCCGACACCCTCGCGGTTCCGGCCCTCGGCGGCGACGACGCCGTGCCGGTGGGCGTCACCCACGTCGTCCTCAACACCGTCGACATCGACGCGCGGTGCGGTTCTACTGCGATGTCCTCGGAATGCGTGTCTCCGACTGGTCGGAACACCAGATGGCGTTTCTGCGTTGCAATTCCGACCACCACAGCATCGCCTTCAACCAGGCGGAATGGGCATCGGTCAATCACGTCGCCTACGAGATGCCGAGCGTCGACCACTTCATGCGCGGTATCGGCCGTCTTCGCCATCACGGACAGCTCCCGCTGTGGGGTCCTGGCAAGCACGGCCCGGGCGACAACACCTTCTCGTACTTCGCCGACCCCGCCGGCCTCGTATGTGAGTACACCTCGGGGATCGCGCAGATCGACGAAGACCGCTGGCTGTGCCGTGTGTGGCGGCGCGTGCCCGAGCTCTCCGACCTGTGGGGAACTGCCGGTCCGCCGTCCCGCCAAGTGCGGGAACACATGGCAGGCATCCCGGACCCCGGCGCGTTCGAACGCCACGATCTGGAACGAGCATCATGACGTACACCGTCGACTACGGGACCGGACCCGCCGTGCTGATGCTGCACGGAATCGGCGGTAGCTCCGACAGTTTCGCACCGCAGGTCGCCGGGCTCGGCGATTCACTCCGGGTGATCGCCTGGGATGCACCGGGATATGCCCGAAGTGAAGACCCATCCCGGGAACTCGATCTCGACGACTATGCGGACGCTGCGGCAGAACTCATCCGTGAAAAGTGTTCGGATGCGGGCGCACACGTACTCGGTATGTCGTGGGGCGGAGTGATCGCGACGCGATTGGCGCTGCGACACCCGGAACTCGTGCGCAGCCTCGTCCTCGGAGCCTCGACGGTCGGGTCGGGCGCCGACGCGACAGCGCCGCAACCATGCGATCGCGGATCATCGATCTGGGCCGCAGCGGGCCTCAGGACTTCGCCGTCCGCCGCGCGCCACGGCTGCTGTCCCCGAACGCATCCGACGACCTCGTCGAGCGCGCGACCGGAATCATGACAGACGCGGTTCGACTGCCCGGCTACGGCTACGCCGCCGAATCGATGGCCGCGACCGATCACACCGACGATCTGGAGAAAATCGACGTCCCGACCCTGGTCATGTGCGGCGACGTGGACACCGTGACGGGGACTCCAGCGAGTCAGGAGCTCGCCGGCGGAATCCCGGGCGCCGTCTACGTCACCCTCCGCGGCGCCGGGCACCTCGCCAACCAGGAACAGCCCGACGCCTTCAACGCCTGGACCGAATCATTCGTGCAGATCACCGAACGTCTGCGCATCCACAGCACCGTCACTCACTGAATTGGAGACAGCAATGACACTCGACTACGAGACCGCGGACCTGAAGGAATTCACCGATTCGCTGATCCTCGGCCGCGGCACCCGTCATGAGGACTGGGACACACTCGGATTCCAGGCCAAGGCCGGCGATCGCTTCAAGCGCGCACAGATCCGCTACGTCGGATCGGGCGCCACCGGTAACCACGAGAACGACAACCGCACCATCGCGTCGCAGGGGTTCACCTTCTCGAACATGCTTCTGCCTGCCGGTGCGGAAGGCCCCGAGCACACGCACCACGACGCCGAGGAGGCCTTCTTCGTCCTCGAAGGTGAGGTCGAGGTGGGCGTGCACCGCGACGGCGTCGTCGAGAAGCGCACCCTCGGCTACCGCGACATGATCGTCGTCCCCGCCGGGGTCCCCCGCAGCCTGAAGAACACCGGAAGCACCGACGCGCTGTTCTGCGTGATCATCGGGACGCAGAAGCCTCAGGTGCCCACCTACCGGAGACGTCCGCAGTCTTCGGTATCTCCCGGGACTGACCGTGGGTGCTGGACGACCGCGTCGTCGTCGTCACCGGTGCGGCACGCGGACTCGGTCTCGCGATCGCCCGCCGGCTCGGCGAGGACGGGGCGAGTATCGCGCTCTGCGATATCGATGTTCGCCGCGGCGAGGACAGCGCCGAGAAATTGCGCGCCGACGGCATCGCCGCCCGATACGTGCGCGTGGATCTCGCCGATGCGGACTCGGTCGACGAGATGGCAGTGTCCGTCACCGCGGATGGGCCGATCTACGGCCTGGTCAACAATGCCGCGCTCGCCGACGGAGTGGGCGGCAGGGCAGTGCACGAACTTGCGGTCGACGAGTGGGATCGCGTGCTCGATGTGAACCTTCGCGGAACGTTCCTCGTCAGCCGTGCGCTGATCCCTTCGATCATCGAGCACAGCGACGAGCGTGGGGGAGGGCGGGTGATCTCGATCGGATCCGATGCGGCGCTGTACGGTTCACCGAAGCTCACCCACTACATCGCCTCCAAGGGGGGTGTGTCGGCATTGACGCGCACCATGGCGCGCGATCTCGGGCCTATGGGATCACCGTCAACACGGTGTCGCCCGGTCTGACGGAAAGCGAATCAGCACAGCATGTTCCGGGTCACCGTCACGAACTGTACCGGCTCAACCGGGCGCTCACCCGGCCACAGCAACCGGCGGACCTCGTCGGCGCCGTCTCCTTCCTGATGGGTGACGAGGCGTCGTACATCACCGGACAGGAACTCGTCGTCAACGGCGGATTCGTCCTGCACTAGACCATGGGAGGACCGGGTCGTGGACCTGAACCTGAAAGACCGCACCTATCTGGTCACCGGCGGCAGCTCCGGTGTCGGACTCGCGACCGTCGCGATGCTGCTCGACGAAGGCGCGCAGGTCGTGACGTGCGCGCGCGACGTCGACCGACTCGATGCCGCACTGAGCGAACTTCCCGGGCGTGATCGTGTCCTGACCGCCGCGTGCGACGTACGCGACAGTGAAGCCGTGGCCCGCCTCGTCGAGGCCGCTCAGGACAGGTTCGGGGGTCTCGATGGGCTGGTGAACAATGCGGGAAGCTCGCGGATGAAGCCGCGCGCCGAAACCACGCTCGACGATTGGCGTGATGAGTTCGATCTCAAGTTCTCGAGCGTGCTCAATACGGTCGAGGCCGCATTGCCTGCGCTGCGCAAGTCGTCGGCGCCGTCGATAGTCAACATCTCGGCCGTCCTCGCGCGCCAGCCGGAGACACGTCTGGTCACGACGAGTGCGGCACGGGCGGGCCTGCTCAATCTGAGCAAGTCGCTGTCGTTGGAACTGGCCGCCGACGGTATCCGCGTGAATTCGGTGGCGCTCGGACTCGTCGACACAGGTCAGTGGCGACGACGCTACGAGAACTCCGGCCATGCGGGAAGTTTCGAGGAGTGGGAAACCGAGATCGCCGCCGATCGCGGTATCGCGCTCGGACGATTCGGCCATGCAGACGAGGTGGCCCACATGATCGTCACCCTGCTCTCACCCCGCTCGTCGTATGTGACGGGCACCAGCATCGATGTGTGCGGCGGTGTCGCGCGCTATGTCTGAAAGGACTCTCACAATGTCCAGCGAAACCCGGGTCGGCAACGGCGGCGATCTTTTGGTGCAGGTGCTGCGTGAGGCGGGTGTCGACACCGTGTTCGGCATCGTCAGCGTGCACAACCAGCCCCTCGTCGAAGCGGTCAGCAGGGAACTGCGGTTCGTGCCGGTACGACACGAGGCGACCGCTGTGAACGCAGCCGACGGATATGCCCGGGCCACAGGCCGGCTCGGTTGCGCACTCACGAGCACCGGCACCGGGGCGGGTAATGCGGCGGGCTCCCTGATCGAGTCGCTGAGCGCCGGGACCTCCGTCCTGCATGTCACCGGGCAGGTCGAATCGCAGTATCTCGGTTCGGGGCGCGGATTCATCCACGAGACCAAGAATCAATGGGGGATGCTCGACGCGGTATCGGTCCACGCCGAGACCGTGCGAGATGCGGACACCGCAGGAAAGGTGCTGCGGGAGGCCGTCGCCCGGTCTCTGTCCACCCCCGGCGGCCCGGTGAGCGTCGAGTGGCCGATCGATCTGCAGTACGCGCAGTGCGACCTCGAATCGGTCCCGGTGACCGAACATCATGTCCTGCCGCTGGATGCGGCACAGGTCGCCGCAGCACTCGCGGCGATGGCAGGTGCCCGTCGTCCCGTGATCTGGGCGGGTGGTGGTGTGGCCCGCGCAGGGGGCGAGCTCACCGCGCTGGTCGAGACATGGGGCGTGCCACTGCTGACCAGCAATTCCGGTCGAGGTGCGGTGCCGGAGGATCACCCGCTGTGCATCGGGAACTACGGGTCGTCGCCACTCGTGCGTGCCCTGCTCGCCGAGGCGGATCTCGTGCTGTCGCTCGGGACGCACTTCCGCTCCAACGAGACGGGCGACTACTCGATCCCGATGCCGCACAATCATATCCAGGTCGATCTGGATCCGGCAGCGCCGGGCCGAGTGTTCCCGGCCGATCTACGTGGTCGGCGAGATCGGGGCCTTCCTCGACGCGGTATCGGGTGTCGAGGGACTCGGTGAATCGGTGGACACTGCATGGACCGAACGCGCTCGCGAGACCCGCGACCGGGTCCGCGCGACCCAACGTTCCGGACTCGGCGACCATGCCGTCCTGTGCGACGCAGTGCGCGCAGCGTTACCGCGGGAGGCGGTGATCGCGCGTGACGTGACGATTGCATCGAGTTCGTGGGGAAACCGGCTGCTGCCGATGTTCGATCCGCGCTCGAACATCTTCCCGCGCGGTGGTGGCATCGGCCAGGGACTCGGCATGGCGATCGGTGCTGCGATCGCAGACGAGACCCGGCCGACGCTCGGTTTGGTGGGCGACGGTGGATTGGCCGTGCACCTCGGCGAGATCCTCACGATGGCGCAGGAGAAGCCCTGGCTGGTGCTGCTCGTGTGCAACGACGGCGGCTACGGCGTACTCCGCAACATGCAATCCGGTGCAGGTCGCGGCACCTACGCTGTCGATCTGACGACACCGGACTTCGCGCTTCTCGCGCAGGCCGTCGGTGTCGAGTACCGGCGGATCGGTGGAGCCTCCGAGGCGCACGCGGTGCTCGAGGACGCGGTGTCGTTGCGGGCGCCTGTCATCGTCGAAGTCGATCTCGCGTCGTACGGCGAGATGCCCACGCCGTTCACGCCGCCGGTGACCGTTCCGTCGTCGTAGACGACCTGCGGAAAGAAAAACCCCCGCGACTGTGGCGCAGATAACATCTTAGCGCTAAGATAATGAGCACTGAAGTAAAGCGTCTTCGAGGAGAATCATGACCGCAGACACCGTCGACCTCCTGGTCCGTCAGATGAGGGTCGAGTCCGCCGGCGTCGTTTCGCTCCGACTCGAACATTCCGACGGTGCGGCCGTCGACCGCTGGACACCGGGTGCCCACCTCGACCTCCATCTCGGCGGCGGGGTCGTCCGCCAGTATTCGTTGTGCGGCGACCCCGACGACAAGACCGGATACCGCGTGGCCGTCCTGCACGAGCGTGCGGGGCGGGGTGGATCTCGTCGCGTGCACGAGACCCTTCGCCCCGGCGACTCGGTCGCGGTGAGTGCCCCGCGCAACAACTTCGAACTGGTTCCGTCGCCGCGCTACGTGTTCATCGCCGGAGCATCGGGATCACTCCGATACTCGCGATGATCGGCGAGGCCGAACGTGCCGGCGCCACATGGGAACTCCACTACGGTGGGCGCGACCGCACGTCGATGGCCTTCATCGACGAGCTCGAACGCTACGGCGACCGCGTCCATATCGTCACCGAGAGCGTCGACGGAATCCTCGATCTCGCGACCCTGCTCGGCACCGCCGAGCCCGACACGCTCGTGTATGCGTGCGGCCCCGACGGATTGCTCACGGCGATCGAATCGTATTCCGAGGCCTGGCCGGCGGATGCGATCCACCTCGAGCGTTTCAAGGCGAAGGAACGTGTCGCGGATGCCGGAGGGGACGCACCGTTCCGGGTCGTGTGCGAGCAGTCCGGCGTATCCGCGACCGTGTCGCCGGAGAAGACGATTCTCGAAACACTCGAGGAATCCGGTGTGAACGTCCCGAATTCGTGCCGTGAGGGCATCTGCGGCACGTGCGAGACCCGCGTTCTCTGCGGCACTCCCGACCACCGCGACTCCCTGCTCACAGCCTCCGAGCAGGAGTCCGGCGCCACCATCATGCTCTGTGTCTCCCGCGCCGGCTCCGACGAGCTGGTGCTGGATCTGTAGAAAGGATTCGCGATGACTCGGTATCTCGAGATCCATCAGGCCCGGACGGCCGACCCCACTCCCTACGAGATCAAGCTGGCCAAGGCCATAGAGCAGGTCTTCGGTACGGGCGCTCACGACCTCGAAGGGCTTGTCCAGGGCCTCAACGGTTCCGGAATTCACGCGCCCGACGGCAGCCGTGGACGCCCATCTCGTTCACCACCGAAATGCAACGGATCGGAGCGTAACCATGGTGAATCGACTTCGCACCGCGTCACTGACCGCCGACGAGATCTTTGCGACCGGCATGCGCGACCAGTGGCATGCGGTCTGCCCGTCCGATTTCGTCGAGCGCGGAGGCATCAAGAAGTTGCGACGCCTCGGCGAGGACTGGGTGCTGTACCGAGGGTCCGACGGTGACGTGCGGATGCTCGCGGATCGCTGCCCACACCGCGGCGCTCCTCTGTCGCAAGGCGTGCACCTCGGCGACCGCATCGCATGCAAGTACCACGGTGTCGAGGTCGACGGAACCGGTACCGTCGCGAAAGTTCCCGGGATGCCAGGCTGCAACCTCGAGGGGAAGCGACTGGTCACCTCGCTACCAGTCCGCGAGGTCGGCGGCGCGATCCTTGCGTGGTTCGGAACCGACCCGGATGCCGAACCGGGGCCGCTCGAACTCCCCGATCCACTCGTCGACGACGAGGTTTCCGCGTTCCTCTGCTACGCGGAGTGGGAGGCGCCATGGCGATTCGCCCTCGAGAACCTCCTCGACCCGATGCACGGCGCATTTCTGCACCACGAATCGCACTCGATGTTCGGTGGTGAGACGACGGCACGCTTCCGGATCCGCGAGACCGACAGGGGATTCTTCTTCGAGAAGACCGACCAGCGCGGCGTCAACTTCGACTGGGTCGAGTACTGCCGGACCGGCGCCGACTGGGTCGACCTCGAGATTCCCTACCCGGCCACCGCCGGGCCCGGTGGTTCGTTCGGCATCGTCGGCATGGGCACCCCCATCGACGCCGAGACCACCGCGGTGTTCTTCTGGCGATACCGGCGCGTGGCGGGCTGGGAACGCGACGTGTGGCGCTTCCTGTATCGCACCGTGCTCGAAGAACGGCACTGGGAGGTGCTCGAACAGGATCGGGTCATGCTCGAAGCCATGGCACCCGACGCAGACCAGGCCGAGAACCTCTACCAGCACGATCTGGGTGTCATGCGGTTGCGGCGCCTGTATCGGGGTCGCGCCGAGGAGCTGGCGAAGCAGATGGCCGGGTAACCGGCCCCTGCGGGAAACCGCGGCACGAAAAGACAGAAACACCCTCTCCGGAGGTGTGTTTCTGTCTTTTTCCGAGGTATGGACCTTTTTTCCGAGTGCGCCCCTACCCGCCTGGTGCTGGGCGAGTGAATGCTCGAGTTTGCGCAACAGCTGCACCAGCTCGGCCTGGTCGTCCGCCGACATGCCGGAGAGCATGCGGGTCTCGTTCTCGAAATGAGCGACCGCCACCTCGTCGATGAGCTTCTTCCCGGCATCGGTGAGCTCGGCGTGCACGATGCGCCGGTCGTCGGCGTCGCGTTCACGTCTCACCAATCCCGCCTTCTCGAGACGGTCGATGCGGAGGGTGACGCCACCGGTGGTCACGAGGGAACTCTCGGCGAGTTGCCCGGGCGTCATCCGGTAGGGCGTGCCGGAGCGGCGCAGCGCGGCAAGGACGTCGAACGAGGCCATGTTCAGGTCGTACTCGTCGAAGATCCGCCCGATGGTGCTCTGATAGCGCAGGTAGGTGCGGTGCAGGCGTCCGAGTACCTCGAGGGGTGTGACGTCCAGGCCGGGCCATTCGCGAGTCCACTGATTCACGATGTCGTCGACGGCGTCATGGTCGGGAACGTTGTCGCGCCCCACGCGGGCCTCCTCGTGTCTTCGGCTTGCCGCTCGATTGTTGAGCGCCAAAGCATTGTTCACGATACGGCCTGCGCGGGGCGCGTGGGGATGTCGGTATCAGTGTGGCGCGGTGGCAGTGGCGACTGCGTCGATCTCGACGGTGGCGCCGTACGGAAGCGCGCTCACCTCGACGAAGGTCCGGGCCGGGCGCGGTTCGGCGAAGAGTCGCTCGAACTGGCGGTTGGCTTCCTCTCGCAGCGACAGGTCGGTGACGAAGTAGGTGAGTTTGACGACGTCGGAGAGCTTTCCTCCGACGACGGCGAGCCGGTCGGTCATGCGGTCGATCGCGGCGTCGAGGGCTTCGGTGCGGCCCTCGACGGCAATGCCTCGGGGTCGATGGACAGCGCGCCGGAGACGAAGACGAGACCGCCTGCGATGTACGCCGGGCTGTACGGATGGTGGGTGCTGACGGAGGTGAGTGACATCGGTGATCGCTCCTGGGGTCGGGTCGCGGTTCACCAACTATCTTAGCGCTAAAATATTGTCTGTGAAGAGGGATCGTCACACCGATACGGACACGTCCACCGCGTCGTCGTAGAAACACACGTGCCCCGCGATCGGCTCCATCCCGGCGAGAGGTTCCTCGTACGACCACGCGACGTTCTCGGCCGACAGCTGTCCCGACGACGGTTGCCCTGTGAACGACTGCTCGGTGAACGACCAGTACCGGGCCGTGCCCTTGTACGGACATCCCGTGCGCAGCACCGATTCCTCGAGATGGGAGAAATCCACATCGGCAGGGGGAATGTAGTAGCGCGTCGGCAGGCCGGTCTCGAAGACCAACACCGGTGTGCGGGTCTCGGCGACGACGGTGTCGCCCACCGTGACGCGGACGTGGCGGGAGCTGGGGAGCGCGTCGACACGATGGTGCGGGTCGCGCGGGTGGGTGAACACCTCGGCCTCCTCCTCGAACCAGTGCTCGTCCTCATCGACGTAGACCGTGTCGCCCGGCTCGGGTTCACCCTGCCGGAACCATGCGAACGCCAACCGGTCGTCGAGACCGTCGATGTCCAGTTGGAACACCGGCGAATACGCGCGCTCGTCGTCTACGACGATGTCGTACCACTGCCACACGTCCGGGCGGCTACGGCTCGGAGACAGCGATGCGGACAGCAGATCGAAGCGCACGTCGTCTCGCGGGAACGCATAGAACGGCACGGGTTTGCCCGGCGCCCACACCAGCACCGCGCGGGTGCTGTCCACCACCGTCCGCCCGAACCACTTCCCCCGGATCCTGCGTTCGCTGGGTTCGTACAGGTAGTTGTCGGATTCGAGGGTGGGCCGGGGCGCAGCGATCTTGCGGGCAGACATACATCGACCGTATCGCGCATGAACACGCCGCGGCCGTATCCTGCGACGTCTTGGCGAGGCGATCGGCGGGATACGCTGCTCGGCGATGATCGACGACCCGCTCGAACTCATCCGGACACTGGTGGGAGTCACCGCGCTTGCCGCCGTGGCCACCGCCGCCCTGTGGGCGTTCGGTGTTCCGCACCGGTTCGCGCCGGTGTACGCAATCGCGCGCGGTGCAGGGCAACTCGCATTCGTCGCTGCCGTGCTCACGGGAGTCATCGCCGACGTCCGCTGGGTAGCCTGGTGCTCGTGGTCATGTTCGGCGTTGCGGTGTGGACCGCGTCGCTGCGGGTCGGGCGAGGAGTCGGCACGACAGTGATGGTCGGTGCGTCCATGTTCTTCGGAATCGGTATCGCCCTCGCCATCGTGTTCGTCAGCGGTGCCATCGAGCCGACACCCCGCTACGCACTCGCGCTCGGCGGAATCGTGATCGGCGGTGGGATGACGGTCGCGGGACTTGCCGGTCGGAGATTCACCGAGATCGTCGACGACCGGTGGACCGAGGTCGAAGGATGGCTCGCACTCGGCGCAACCATGCGACAGGCAACACTCGGTCACGCCCGGCTCGCAGTGCGGGCAGCGCTGATCCCGTCCCTCGACCAGACGAAGACGACCGGACTGGTGACGCTGCCGGGGGCCTTCGTCGGCGCGATCTTCGGCGGGCTGTCGCCCATCGAGGCCGGTCGTTTCCAGGTGGTGGTGCTCGCTGCGATCATGGCGGCGGGATCGATCACCGCGGTGGTTCTCGCGATCGGTCTCGGACGTCTTCGGGTGCGTCCGGTGCCCCAGGAGTGAGCTGCGGTATGAATTGAGGCCGACGTCAATTTCGACCTGGGGGTGCGTAGACATGCTGCTCGTAGCCAACCGTGGTGAGATCGCCCTGCGAATCATCCGAACGGCCACCGAACTCGGCCTCGCCACCATCGCCGTGTATGCCGAGGACGACGCCGGGTGCCCGCATGTCGGGGCCGCCACCAGAGCCGTTGCACTCGCAGGTTCCGGTCCCGCCGCCTACCTCGACCAAGACGCGATCCTCCGCATCGCCCGCGACACGGATTGCACCCTCGTCCATCCCGGCTACGGCTTTCTCAGCGAGAACGCCGCGTTCGCGGACCGTTGCGCGGACGCGGGCGTGACGTTCGTCGGACCCGATCCGGACGCGCTGCGGACCTTCGGCGACAAGCAGACCGCCCGTGCCACCGCGGCAAGCCTGGGCATTCCCGTGGTGCCGGCCTCCGGCTCGGGAACCCCAGAGGATCT
>BBEG01000156.1 GCA_001312645.1 Rhodococcus sp. JCM 9791 | reverse complement strand
CGCCGACGGCGGCGCGAACGTCGTGGTCACCGCCGGGTGCAGTGGTGACGTGCTGTGGCAGGGCGCCACGGATCTGCCGTGGGTCGACCCCGTCGATCTCGGTGAGGACCGCCCCAAGGACGAGCACCTCAAACTGTGCTCGGGCGACACCACCTACCGCGGCGCGATCGGTGTGGTGCTCGAAGGAGATGCCGCACGCACTGTCAACCGCCTGAACGTCGAGGACTACCTGCGGAGCGTCGTCCCGGCCGAGGCCGTGCCGGGCTGGGCCGACACAGGCGGAGCCGAAGCATTGCGCGCGCAGGCGATCGCAGCCCGCTCGTACGCACTCGCGGAGAAGCGTGACGAGAAGTGGCAGACCTGCGACACGACGAGCTGCCAGGTGTACGGAGGTTCGGGGACGGAGGATCCCCGTACCGATGACGCCGTTCGCACCACCCGCGGTCAAGCGCTGATGAAGGACGGCGCGGTGGTCCGCAGTGAGTTCTCCGCATCGACCGGCGGATACAGCGCGGGCGGCACCTTCCCGCCGGTCGAGGACCTCGGAGACAAGGTCGCACCCAACCGGCAGTGGGCGAAGACGATCACCGCCGGCGAGATCGGTACGGCATTCGGCGTCGGCGAACTCCAGAACATCGAGGTCATCGCCCGCAACAACCTCGGTGACGCGGGAGGCCGCGCTACTCAGGTGCGCGTGATCGGCTCCGACCGGACCATCGAAACCACCGGTGCCGAGGCGCGTGCCAAGCTCGGATTGCGGTCCGACTGGTTCAGCGTGCAGGAAGGTACCGAAGCGGCGGTGCCGCCGCCCACGCCGGCACCGGAGATCGACACCGAGGTCGGAGCCCTGCGGTTCGAGACCGGTGACAGCTCGGAGATCCAGTCGAAGTACCTCGAACTCGGCGGGGTCGACGGCATCCTCGGCACGCCCGTCGGACCCGAACTGATGCTTCCGGACGAGCGTGGCAAATTCCGGATCTTCACCGGTGGTGCGATCGTCTGGACTCCCGATCTCGGTGCCCAGGTCATCGAGTCGAGCTTCCTGCGTGACTGGTTCCCGAGCAGCGGCAGCGCCGAATAGAGCTCGACCACCCGACACAGTGAGCAATGCCGTCCACGGAATCCGTGGGCGGCATTGCTGTGCGTAGGGCGTTGGTTCTTCTCGGCATGCCGCAGCGTTGACATTGACGCAACGTCAAGATGCACGCTGGGTATCGAGCAGAACGGAGGGACGAACATGCGGCGTCGATCGGACATGCAGGGCGAATGGTCGATCCAGGAGCTTTCCCGGGCCGCTGGCGTCACCAGCCGCACTCTGCGGCACTACGACGACGTCGGGGTGCTCGCACCGAGCCGCACAGGGCGGAACGGGATGCGCTTCTACGACTCGGACGCCTGGTCCGGCTGCAGCGAATCCTGCTGTTGCGCGACCTCGGTCTGGGACTACCCGCGATCCGCGAGGCCCTCGACGACCGCCACGACACCGCAGGTGCGTTGCGTACCCACCTCCAGCTGCTCGAACACGAGCGAGACCGACTCGAACGCGGATCCGGGCGGTTCGCACGACCCTCGAGAAGACAGAGAACGGAGAAGATCTCATGGCGAACGAAGTGTTCGACGGATTCGATCACACGCGGTACCGGGACGAAGTGACAGAACGCTGGGGCGAGCAGGCGTACGACACCGGCGATCGGTGGTGGCGCGGCATGAGCGAGCACGAACGGCGCGACTGGCAGTCGCACGTTGCCCAGCTGAGCGCAGACTGGGCGGCTGCGGCGCAGGCGGGTCTCGACCCGCACGGAGAGCAGGCCCAGGACCTCGCCCGCCGCCACGTCGAATGGTTGTCGTCCGTTCCGGGCACGCCCGCTCACGGTGCGGACGAGTCCGGCCTACGTGATTACGTGCTCGGCCTCGCCGATATGTACGTCGAGGACGACAGGTTCGCGGCGAACTACGGCGGGACCGCCGGCGCCGAGTTCGTACGCGCGTCCCTGCAGCATCACCTCTGATCACCCGGCCCTTTCGGGACCCGCCGACGGTCCGAAAGGGCACCGGGGTGACAAGGTCGTTACCCTGGTTCTCCGTGACTGCTGCATCAGCGCCCCAGCCCTCTCCCGGTGAGTACGACCTGATCGTCGTCGGCTCCGGATTCTTCGGACTGACGATTGCCGAGCGCGCGGCCACGCAGCTCGGCAAGCGGGTCCTCGTGGTCGAACGCCGCCACCATCTCGGTGGCAACGCGTACTCCGAACCCGAACCAGAGACAGGGATCGAGGTCCACAAGTACGGTGCCCACCTGTTCCACACGTCGAACCAGCGAGTGTGGGACTACGTCACCCAGTTCACCGAGTTCACCGGCTACCAGCATCGCGTGTTCGCGAAGCACAACGGTCAGGCCTACCAGTTCCCCATGGGCCTCGGCCTGATCTCCCAGTCTTCGGGCGCTACTACAGCCCGGACGAAGCGCGGGAACTGATCAAGGAACAGTCCGCCGAGATCTCGACCGCCGACGCCCAGAACCTCGAGGAGAAGGCGATCTCCCTGATCGGACGTCCTCTCTACGAGGCGTTCATCCGCGACTACACCGCAAAGCAGTGGCAGACCGATCCCAAGGAACTGCCCGCAGGCAACATCACCCGCCTGCCCGTGCGGTACACGTTCGACAACCGCTACTTCAACGACACCTACGAGGGCCTGCCCGTCGACGGCTACACCGCGTGGCTCGAGAACATGGCGAAGGATCCGAAGATCGAGATCCGGCTGAACACCGACTGGTTCGAGGTCCGCGACGACATCCGCGGCGCCAGCCCCGACGCCCCCGTCGTCTACACCGGTCCGCTCGACCGCTACTTCGACTACTCCGAAGGCAAGCTCGGCTGGCGCACCCTGGACTTCGAGACCGAGGTCCTGCCCACCGGTGATTTCCAGGGCACCCCGGTCATGAACTACAACGACGCCGACGTGCCCTTCACCCGCATCCACGAGTTCCGGCACTTCCACCCCGAACGCGACACGTACCCGGCGGACAAGACCGTCATCATGCGTGAGTTCTCGCGTTTCGCGGAGGACGCGGACGAGCCGTACTACCCGATCAACACGTCCGACGACCGCACGAAGGTCGCTGCCTATCGCGAGCTCGCCAAGAATGAAGCCGTGGAGAACAGCGTGCTGTTCGGTGGCCGTCTCGGCACCTACCAATACCTCGACATGCACATGGCCATCGCGAGCGCGTTGACCATGTTCGACAACACGGTCGCGCCGCACTTCGAGTCGGGCGCGCCGATTGCAGGGGACGCTTCATGAGCCGGCTCACCGCTGCCGTAACGACCGCACCCGACGCGCCGGAAGGCGAGGAGCTCGGCAAGACGCTGCTCCAGCGGATCATCCTGCCGCGACCCGGCGAGCCTCTCGACGTGCGGACCCTCTACATCGAGGAATCGACCACCAACGCGCGGCGGGCACATGCGTCGAGCCGCACCGAGCTGAACATCGGCGCGGAGTCCGAGGTGTCGCTGTGCACCTACTTCAACGCGTTCCCGGCGAGCTACTGGCGTCGCTGGAGCACGCTGAACTCGGTGGTGCTGCGACTCGAGCTCACCGGTCACGGGCGCATCGACATCTACCGAAGCAAGGCAGATTCGAGCCGCATCCACGTGCAGGGCCGCGAATTCCAGGGCACCGGCGTCGTCCTCGAACTCGAGACCGACCTCGGCCCGTTCGAGGACGGCGGGTGGATCTGGTTCGACGTCACCACCGACACCGACGTCACGGTCCATTCCGCCGGCTGGTTTGCGCCCGTCGAGGCACCCGGCAAGGCGTCCGTCGCGGTGGGTATCCCTACGTTCAACCGCCCGGCCGACTGTGTCGCGGCGCTGCGCGCGCTCGCGTCGGATCCGCTGGTCATGGATGTCATCGACGCGATGATCATCCCGACCAGGGCACCCGCAAAGTCCGCGACCAGGACGGCTTCGCGGAGGCAGCCGAGCCGTTCGGCGATCGGCTCGTCATCCACGACCAGGCCAACCTCGGTGGATCCGGTGGCTACAGCCGCATCATGTACGAGGCGCTGAAGACCACCGATGCCCCGTACATCCTGTTCATGGACGACGACATCGAGATCGAACCCGACTCGATCCTGCGTGCACTCGCGTTCTCGCGGTTCGCCAAGTCCCCGACACTCGTCGGCGGCAGATGCTCAACCTGCAGGAACGCAGCCACCTGCACACGATGGGTGAGGTCGTCGACCGGTCGGTCTTCATGTGGACGGCCGCCCCGAATGTCGAGTACGACCACGACTTCTCCACGAATCCGCTGCGCGATCGCGAGAACTCGAAGCTGCTGCATCGACGCATCGACGTCGACTTCAACGGCTGGTGGATGTGCATGATCCCGCGCGTCGTCGCGGAGGAGATCGGGCAGCCGCTGCCGTTGTTCATCAAATGGGATGACGCCGAGTACGGGCTGCGTGCCCGCGCCGCCGGGTACTCGACGGTGACGATGCCCGGCGCCGCGATCTGGCACATGGCGTGGAGCGACAAGGACGACGCCATCGACTGGCAGGCGTACTTCCACCTGCGCAACCGTCTCGTCGTCGCGGCCCTGCACATGCCGGGCGACGGCAAGGGCATGGTGCTCGACACGGTCAAGGCCACGATCAAGCACCTCTGTGCCTCGAGTACTCGACCGTCGCGATCCAGAACAAGGCCATCGAAGATTTCCTCGCCGGACCCGAGCACCTGTTCGAACTGCTCCCCAAGGCGCTCGGCGACGTGCACGCGCTGCGGAAGAACTTCTCCGATGCCCGTGTGCTCCCGTCGTCGACCGACCTGCCGTTGCCCTCGGGCGCGGAAGTCGGGGCCGTCGGGCAGCCCGAAGGAAAACTCGCGAAGATCTCACGACTCGCGAAGGGCGTGCTGCACAGCGTGCGCTCCGAGAACCCCGAGCATCACACCCGTCCGCAGCTCAATGTGTCGACGATCGATGCCCGCTGGTTCCTGCTGTCGCAAGTCGACGGAGTGACCGTCACCACCGCAGACGGCCGCGGGGTCGTCTACCGTAAGCGCGACCGTGCGCAGGCCCAGGCTCTGCTGACCGAGGCCCTGCGCTTGCGGCGCGAACTCGCACAGCGCTTCCCGGAACTCAAGCAGCGTTACCGGGATGCGGTTCCCGCCCTGACCAGTAAAGAGGAGTGGGAACGTGTCTTCGGCATCGACGGATAGCAGCGCTGTTCCGCCCGAAGTACGGATTCTGCAGACGGTGCAGGGCACCGTCGGTGCACTGCCCGGTGCGACCTCGGTCGCGCGCGGTATGTCGCACTTCGGTGAGCACGCGCTCGGCTGGATCGCGATCGGCGCCGTGGGCGCTCTCGTGGATCCGAAGCGACGCACCCGGTGGGCAGGGGTCGCGGTCGGAGCGGTCGGAGCGCACGCCGCATCGATCGTCATCAAGCGCATCGTCCGCCGTAAGCGCCCGGACCACCCGTCCGTGCAGGTCAACGTGTCGACGCCGAGTCGGCTGAGCTTCCCGTCATCGCACGCGACGTCCACGACGGCAGCGGCCGTGTTGATGGCGCGCACGACCGGGCTACCCTTTCCGGCGATGCTCGTGCCGCCGATGCTGCTGTCGCGTCTCGTTCTCGGTGTGCACTATCCGACGGACGTCCTGGCCGGTGCGGCGCTCGGGGCGGCGTCCGCTGCTGTGGTGGCGCGGGCAGAGAAGAAGTTTGGAGAGCGATGAGCGAGGAACCGACCGTCGTTTCGGAGGCCCCCAAGAGCCTTCCAGCGGCAATCGTCAAGGCAGTGCGCCCACGACAGTGGGTCAAGAACGTGCTCGTGCTCGCGGCGCCGATGGCCGCAGGGTCCGTCACGGAATCCTCCGTGTTGTTGCCGGTTGCACTCGCGTTCGTGGTGTTCTGCATGGCGGCGTCCGGGATCTACCTCGTCAACGATGCGCTGGACGTCGAGGCCGATCGGGCACACCCGACCAAACGGTTCCGGCCGATCGCGGCGGGCGTCCTGCCGATCCGACTCGCGTACATCCTCGCCGTCGTTCTGCTCGTCGCATCGATCGCGCTGTCGTTCCTCGCGAACTGGCAGCTCGCGGTGGTGATCGCCGTCTACATCGCGATCCAGCTCGCGTACTGCTTCGGTCTCAAGCATCAGGCCGTGCTCGACATCTGCATCGTCTCGTCGGGCTTCTTGATCCGCGCGATCGCCGGTGGCGTGGCCGCCGAGATCCCGCTCTCGCAGTGGTTCCTGCTGATCATGGCGTTCGGGTCGCTGTTCATGGCAGCCGGTAAGCGGTACGCAGAGCTGCGGCTCGCGACGCGGACAGGTGCGAAGATCCGCAAGTCGCTCGAGTACTACACCGAGACGTACCTGCGGTTCGTGTGGACGCTCGCGGCGACGGCGGTGGTGATCTGTTACGGGCTGTGGGCATTCGAGCAGGACACGATTGCAGGTTCCAACTGGTACGCGATCTCGATGATCCCGTTCGTCGTCGCGATCCTGCGGTATGCGGTCGATGTCGACGGTGGCGATGCCGGCGAGCCCGAGGAGATCGCCCTGGGCGATCGCGTCCTGCAACTCCTTGCGGTGGTGTGGATCGTGGTGGTCGGCGGTGCTGTCTACCTCTTCTGACGTCGTGGACGGCGTCGACGACAGCGTGGCGGGCAGGTCGATCACCGACCGCCCGCTCGGTCGGGTCGCCTCGCGACGGGGGTGTTCGCCGGCGGTGTCGTGATCGCGGCACTGCTGATGCTCTTGGGGGCGTGGGAACGCCGCTGGATTGCGGACGACGGCCTGATCGTGTTGCGAACCGTGCGCAACCTGATGGCGGGCAACGGCCCGGTGTTCAACAGTGGCGAGCGGGTCGAGGCCAACACGTCCACTTTGTGGACGTACATCGTCTACGCGGCAGGAGAGCTGAGCGGGGCTCGCCTCGAATACGTGGTGCTCACGATCGCTCTGTTCCTGTCGACCGGTGCGATCGTGCTGGCCATGCTCGCCGCCGCGCGGATGTACCGGTGGCGCCTACGGGGCGCCGGGGGCACGGTTCTGCTGCTACCCGCGGGAGTGCTCGTCTACATCGCCGTGCCGCCCGCGCGTGACTTCGCGACGTCCGGGCTCGAAACCTGCCTGGTGATCTGCTGGATCGCACTGCTGTGGCTGCTGCTCGTGCGGTGGGCGACACCCGACCCGAAACGCGGCGCTCTGCCCGGGACCACACAGATCCTCGTCACTGCCTTCGTTGCGGGACTAGGTCCGCTCGTGCGCCCCGAACTCGCCATTCTGGCGGCCGGAGCGCTGGCCATGCTGTTCCTCGCGCAAGGACTGACCTGGCGGGTGCGGGTCGCGATGGTCGTGGTGGCCGGGCTGACGCCCGTGCTGTATCAGATCTGGCGGATGGGCTACTACGCGCTGCCGTATCCGAACACCGCCGTGTCCAAGGACGCGGGCGGAGCCAAGTGGTCCCAGGGATTCGAGTACCTCGCAATCTCGTGAGTCCGTATCTGCTGTGGTTGCCGGTCCTGTTCCTGGCGGTCGTCGCCGCTGTGGTGCTGTGGGCCACACGGTCCCCGGCCGGTGGCGGTGCCGTGGCGCCGGAAACGGCAACGGCAACGGACCTTCGGGCGTGGGCTCTCCGAGGGCAACGGGCGCTGCGCACTCCGACGACGGTCGTATTCTTCGCCCTCGGTGCCGGCCTGCTGTTGATGCTCTATTCGATGCGGGTCGGCGGCGACTTCATGCACGGTCGTGTGCTGTTGCCGCCGTTGTTCTGCTTCCTGCTTCCCGTCGCCGTCGTGCCTCTGCGAGTGCCCGACCGGTCGGTGATCGGCAACAACAAGACCACTCGCATGGCGGGAGCGATGGCGCTGCTGTGGATCGGGACGGTGGTCTGGGCGTTCTTCGCGTCCAACACCACGGGGATGCCGGAAGGCGCGGTCGTGGGCCGCTCCGGGATCGTCGACGAGCGCGCGTTCTACGTACTCAACACCGGCCATTCGCATCCGATCCTCGCAACGGACTACCTCGACTACCCCCGCATGCGCGCGATGGTCGAGGCGATCGACAACACTCCGGACGGTGGGCTGCTGCTGTCGACGCCCTCGTACGACGTATGGGATGTCGTGCCACCGCCTCTGCCGATCCCTCCGGGCGGTGCCGGGCACACGGTGTACTTCCTGAACCTCGGTATGACGAGCATGAACGTCGGGCTGGATGTGCGGGTGGTGGATCAGATGGGGCTCGCCTATCCGCTCGCTGCCCACACCGAGCGGCTCGAGGACGGCCGCATCGGACACGACAAGATCCTGTATCCGGACTGGGTGGTCGCCGATTCGGGGATGGTCGACGTCCACCCGTGGATGCCTGCGTATCTCGACGAGGACTGGGTCGCCATGGCCCAGGTCGCCTTGACGTGTCCTGAAACACAGGAACTGCTCGAATCGTCGAGCGCGGAGCTCACGTGGCCTCTGTTCAAGCGGAATCTGCGAAACGCATTCGAATATTCCGGGTATCGCATCGAGCGCGTGCCGAAATATGAGATTCAACGCTGTGATCTGGAAATGCCCGCGCCGCGAGGCTAGAATTCCGCCGTTTTTCACAGAAATGTCGCATTCGTCCTGTTGACCTGGATGGATGCGACATTTCTGCGTCGGGGGCCGTTCGGGTGGCCCGGCGTGTGGCGACGGTGAAGGTCTCGCTAAGATCACGCCGGGTAACGGAGATGTAACGTTCCGACCCCTGTGACGCGACGAAGTAGTCAAGGCAAGCTCAAGACCTTGGGAATCGGGGTTTGTCAGAGATCACGCTGTCCTTTACAGTCTTGACCGCAGTGTGACTTGAGGCGGCCTTCACCGGGTCGCCGCCGCCGAAATCCGTCGGGGGACGCAGACGCGGACGCCGCAGATCGAGAAAGTGAGCATTGTTCATGCGTTTTGTCCCTAGGTTGTCGCAGGGCCTTCGCAGGCGCCTGCTCGGCACCGCCGCCGTAGCGCTTGTGCTACCTGTCGCTGCAGGTGTTGCCGGAACGACCGCGGCAGTTGCCGCACCGGCCCAGGCCGCGCCGGTTTCGCACCGCGCGCCCGCCGGAGGCTTCGAAGAGGTCTTCGTCGATTCCGACATGGGTCCGATCAAGGTCCAGATCCAGTGGGCTGCACGCGGTGGCGACGCCGCTCTCTACATGCTCGACGGACTGCGTGCCCGCGACGACGCGAACGCATGGACCTTCGAGACCAACGCCCTGCAGCAGTTCTCGCAGGACAATGTCAGCCTGATCATGCCGGTCGGCGGCCAGGCGAGCTTCTACACCGACTGGTACTCGCCGAGTAATTTCAACGGCCAGGACATCACCTACAAGTGGGAGACGTTCCTGACCGAGCAGCTTCCGTCCTACCTCGAAACCCGCGGTGTCTCGCGTAGCAACAACGGCATCCTGGGCCTGTCGATGGGCGGCTCCGCTGCACTGACCCTGGCCGCGTACCACCGCGACCAGTTCCAGTTCGCGTCGTCGCTGTCGGGCTACCTGAACCTGTCGGCTCCCGGCATGCGCGAGGCCATCCGCATCGCGATGCTCGACGCCGGCCGCTTCAACGTCGACTCGATGTGGGGCCCGCCGTGGAACCCGGCATGGCTGCGCAACGACCCGTTCGTGTTCGCGCCCAAGCTCGAGGGCCTGTCCATGTACATCTCGTCGGCCAGCGGCCTGCCCGGTGAGCACGACAACCCGAAGGGCCTGACCGGTTTCTACAACACGGCCAACGCTATGGGCCTCGAGGCGCTGTCCCTCGTCCAGACCCGCGCGTTCCAGGTGAAGCTCGCGACCCTGGGTATCCCGGCCACCTTCGACTTCCCGTCACGCGGCACCCACGCGTGGAAGTACTGGGAGGACGAGCTGTGGAAGGCACGCCCGCAGATTCTGGACGCACTCAACGCGCACTGATCTGACTGCCTGGCCAAGCACACTGTTCTGACGTCGCCGCCCGATTGCTCCTCACGGAGCGACCGGGCGGCTTCGTGCATTCGATAACAATTTCCCCACCTGTCACAGCGCGGCTCCCTCACATCACGTCGCTCGACGTGTAGAAACAGGATTCGGGCCCGGCCGATCCGATCGACGGACGCTCCCGCGATACCGAGTCCGCTCGGCGGACGATCTGCAATACCGCAATGCAGGAAGTGAGCGATGTCGATGCGAACTGTGCATGGTGGCCATCGGGGGAGGCCGAACGAGGAAGCTGTACGACGAGTACCGCGGCCGGGCTCGAGGACGAAGCGACGCCTGCTGGGGCTCGTCGCCGCAGCACTCGTGGCTCCGGTCGGCGCGGGATTGACGACCGTCGCGGTGGCAACGGCACAGCCGTCGGTCGCCGAATCCGGCCCCGCAACGACACAGGATTCCGCCGGTGCGACTGTGCGTAAGGTCGACTGGCTCACCGATCGCCGGGTCGCGCTCTGGATCGATTCGCCGTCGATGGGCACGCCCATCCAGGTGCAGCTACTGCTCGCGCGGGATTGGAATCTCACTCCCGACGCTCGGTTCCCGTCGGTGTTCATGCTCGACGGACTCCGCGCTCGCGACGACGAGAACGGCTGGACTATCGAGACGGATGCCGAGCAGTTCTTCGCCGACAAGAACGTCAACGTGGTCCTTCCCGTCGGAGGCCAGTCGAGCTTCTACGCGGACTGGGTCGACCAGAACAACGGTCAGACCTACAAGTGGGAGACGTTCCTGACCGAGGAACTCCCGCCCATCCTCGAAAAGGACTGGCGCACCACCGACAAGCGCGGTGTGGTCGGCCTGTCGATGGGTGGCACGGCAGCGATGTTCCTCGCGGCCCGAAACCAGGGATTCTTCCAGTTCGCGGGATCGTTGTCGGGGATTCTCACCACCACGACGCTCGGTATGCCCGAGGCCATCCGCTATGCGATGCAGGACGCCGGCGGTTTCGACGTCGACGCAATGTGGGGCGAGCCCGGCAGCGAGAATTGGGAATCCCACGATCCGTACCTGCTTGCCGAGAAACTTCGCGGTGTGAGCATGTACGTCTCGAGCGGCAGCGGCAGTACCGGTCCGTACGACCAGCCGACCGCAGTTCCCGGCGTGAGCACGAACTACGCGGGAATGGGACTCGAGATCCTGTCGCGCCTGACATCGCAGGCGTCGCGACGAAGCTCAACAAGAACGGTATCCCGGCGCAGATCGTGTACCGGCCGTCGGGCACGCACTCGTGGCCGTACTGGGAATTCGAACTGCATCAGCTGTGGCCGCAGTTGGCCAACACGCTCGGTGTCGAGATCCAGAAGCCCGAGTGTGCCCCACTCGGAGCGTTCGGTGACGCCGCGGCCGCGAATCCGTGGCTCGGTGACTGTCTGACGCGGGAGTATCCCGTCGCAGGGGGGTCCGTCCAGGACTTCCGTAACGGCCGGGTGTTCTCGTCCGGCGGCACCGCGGTGCCTGTCGCAGGAGCCATCGGCGGTAAGTACCAGGCCGCAGGTGGTCCCGCCGGCCGGCTCGGTTACCCGACGACGGAGGAACGGGGGTCCGCCGACGGTCGCGGCCGCTTCAATCATTTCCAGCACGGAGCCATCTACTGGACTCCCGAGCACGGTGCACGCACAGTGCAGGGCGCGATCTTCGAGGAATGGAAGCAGCAGGGCTGGGAAGCCGGGCCGCTCGGATATCCGGTGCTCGACGAGGTCGGTACCCCGGATCAGCGCGGCAGCGTTCAAGGGTTCGAGATCGGCGCGATGTACTGGACGGAGGCGACCGGCGCGAACGCTGTGCTGGGGAAGATTCTGGCCAAGTACGGCGAACTCGGCTACGAGACCGGTGCGCTCGGCTATCCGAAGTCGAGCGAGCACGTGATCAAGGATGACGGGCGTTTCTCCGAGTTCGAGCACGGCAGTATCTACTGGACCCATCAGACGGGTGCGTGGCCGGTGAGGGGCCGCGTGTTCGAGGCCTGGGTGGCGGAGGGCGCCGAGAACGGCCGGCTCGGTTATCCGATCGGCGATGAGACGCCGATCGAGGGTGGAATCGAGCAGAAGTTCCAGCACGGGTCCGTTACCGTCGTGGGTGATGTCCCCACGGTTCACTCGTGATTCCGTTCGACAGGTGACCCCGTAGCGCACGCGGTGCCGGTCGGAGCAGGCGCTCCGACCGGCACCGCGTGCGCTCTGTAGCCTGGAGCGAGCCCAGTTCAGATCGACTCGAATTCCGGATGTGAGGACACCCCAGATGCCTGCACGGACCCGCTCGCGCTCGACCCGCGTCCTCGGAGCGATCGCCGCAGCCCTGACTTCCGCGGCTGTCCTGGCCGCGTGCGGTAGCGACGATTCGACCGCCACGAACACTCCGTCGGCCACGACGACGACCGCTTCCGCGACGACCTCCGCCGAGGCGACCACCTCGGAGGAGACGGCGGACGACACCACCACACCTGACGCCTC
>BBEG01000155.1 GCA_001312645.1 Rhodococcus sp. JCM 9791 | reverse complement strand
AGCAAAGCCCTCCGCCCCTACCCCGATTCGCTGCTCGTCGCCACCAAGGTCGGGGCGAACCGCGACGCGCAGGGCGGCTGGCCCACCGCTCGGCGGCCCGAAGACCTGCGCAAGCAGGTCCAGGGAAATCTCCGATCCCTCGGGGTCGAAGTCCTCGATCTCGTCAACATGCGGATGGGCGACGCGACCGGACCGCAGCCCGGCTCCCTCGCAGAAGCGTTCGGGACACTCGCCGAGCTTCAGGCGCAGGGTTTGATCCGACACCTCGGGGTCAGCAACGTCACCCCCGAGCAGGTCGCAGAAGCCCAGAACATCGCCCCGATCGTGTGCGTGCAGAACATGTACAACCTTGCGCACCGCTACGACGACGCCCTCATCGACCAACTCGCCATGCAGGGCATCGCCTATGTCCCTTCTTTCCACTGGGAGCTTACGCCGCTGCAGTCCGAGACGCTCTCCGCGGTAGCCGAACAGCTCGAGGCAGCGCCGATGTCGGTGGCACTCGCATGGCTTCTGCAGCGTTCCCCGAATATCCTGCTCATCCCCGGCACATCGTCGTCGGCACACTTGCGCGAGAACATCTCCGGCGCCGGCCTTTCCCTCCCGGAAGAGGCCGTGGCCGAACTCGACAGGATCGGTCGCTGACGCCCGACTGCGTGGAGGAGGAGGGTTCTGGACATTTGAGTACATAATTGTGTAGCGTGGCGGTCATGGGCAGGCCGAGAGGGTTCGACGAGGTGGCAGTTCTGGATGCTTCCGTCAAGCAGTTCCGAGTTCACGGGTTCGCGGATACCTCGACCGAGCAGCTGTGCGACGCGGCCGGCGTACGCCGGAGCAGCCTCTACAACACCTTCACCTCGAAGGACGAGCTGTTCGTCCGCTCCCTGGAACGAAGCGTTTCCGTTGCCAGGGAGCAACAGGAAGCGATCCTGACAGATGCGGAACTGTCAGGAATCGAACGCCTGGCGGCGCTCTTCAACCTCGTCCTGGACGAAGAAGACGAAGCCAGAAACAACGGGCACGCCGCGGGCTGCATGATCGTGAGTTCTCGCATGGCGCCCGACCTCGCGCCCGCGAGCCCCGCGTGAGGAACATCCTCGACCGCTTCCTCCACGACCAGCTCTCGCTCGTGGCCGACGCAGTTCGAGCTGGGCGACTGGATGGCACCCTACGTGCGGAGGTCGCACCGAACGAGGCTGCACTGATGGTGGTGTCGGCGATCTCCGGGATACGTGTTCTCGCGCAGGCGGGCACCATGCCCGCCGAGCTGTGCAAAGTTGCAGATCTACACATCGACTCCTTGAAGGCATAAACGTTGGGGGACAACGTTGTCGATCTGTCTTCGAGTTTTGTACTTTAAAATCTATAATCTGCAGTCGATCATCGAAGGAAGTCCGTTGAAGAAACACCTGTACCTGTTGATGCTGACCATGATCATCGTGGTCTCGAGTGAGCTACAAGTGCCCGCGATGATGTCCGAAATGGCCCAAGACCTTGGGGTGGACACAGGAAAGGTCGGGCTTCTCGTCTCGATCTTCGCGCTGGGTATGGCACTCGGCGGGCCAGTGATTGCTTACGCTTTGCGGCACCGCCCGCCCAAGCAGGCACTGCTCACTGTGGTCGCAGCCTATGCGGTCCCCGAGATACTTGTACCCGTCGTGCACGAGTACTGGTGGGTAGTACTGATGCGAATCTTGACTGGTTGTCTCGCGGGAGCGGCCGTAGGGTTGTCGATCGTCTACGCCACCAGACTTGCGCCGAGCACGGACGAGATCGGCGAGTCCGTCTCAATCGTGCTGAGCGGCATCATGGTCGGCACCGTGGTAGGACTTCCCGTTTCCCATTTCATCGCCGGCCGCTGGAACTGGCAGGCCACTTTCTACATTCTCGGCGCTGCGGCCCTTGCCGTCTTTGTGGTCAGTCTCCTCACGCTCGCTCCGAGGAGCGCAGCCAGTGCTGCCGACAGTGCACAGGACTTGCGCAATCTTCGCCTCCCCACTTTGTGGTCGCGCTACCTCGTGAGCTTCCTGACCATCGGAGCCGCATACGCGGCGTTCTCCTACTTCACTCCTCTCCTGGAAGACAGCGCCGGATTCAGCGCGGATGCGACGACGCTGATACTCCTCGCGTACGGGCTCTGCGCCCTCGTCGGCAATCTGGTCGTCGGAAAGCTCGCAGACAAGCACGCTGTCGGCGTTCTGCGATTCGGCCACGCCTTGCTCTTCGTCTCACTCGGTGTACTCGCACTCGCAGGACAGATCCAACCTCTGGTCCTCACCATGGTGCTTGTCGTCGGGCTCGCTGGGGTCACCATGAACCCGCCGCTGGTGACCCGCGTCGTCGAGATCGGGGGCACGGGAAACCTTGTCAGCACTTTCCACACCTCGGTCATCACTTTGGGCATCACCGCCGGAACGCGTTGAGCGCCTTTGCAATCAGCACTTTCGGAAACGACCCCGCAGTGGCAATGTGGACCGGCAGTACGTTCGCGCTTCTGGCTGCAGTCACGCTCGCCCTGCAGAGAAACCGCAAGCAGACTCGGAACGACGAACCTGGTCGGCCGACCGACATCAAGGTCCGCGTCAGCTGAACCTTCATGTCGGCCCTCACCGACACCGCATCGGGCAGCGCAGGCCGGCGGTCCAGATCCACGTCCCTCACGGCTACCCGAGACATCCTGCGATGCCGCGGGCTCGACCGTGCCCCACACCGACACTTCAGATGCAGGACAAGAGTGCGGGACGGCTCCACAGCGCCGGACATTACGTTCGGCCTTCACCACGCCATCAGACTGGCGATCGGCAAGAACAACCCGCAGTACTTTCCCGCCGCGGTATGGCACACTGGGCGACCGGTAGCAGCCACCTACGACCAGGAAGGACACTCGAATGCACACCAACTCGTACCCGCAGCGCATCTCGCATCCGACGATCCAGCTCCTGGACCGGCTCGCCGAACACTCCGGAACGACCGCCGGATTCTGCGTCTACTGACGCCCTCCTCTCGGGGCGTGCGCGCCCCGACCTCCAGTCACCCATGGCGACTTCCTGGCCTTCCTCGGCCGTAACGGGACGATCACACCTCGAGAACCCGCCACTCCCCTGTGAGAGAACGAGGTTGTCGATTGTCATGCGCCGCCCACCCACCGCCACTACCGCCCGCACGTGGATGAACACCCGTGTACGGGTTCTCAACGCCACCTACGAGGACTTCGACGTCATACCGGCCGCCAGGGCGGTGGTGCTGCTCGCCGAGGACCTCGCCATCACCCTGGTCGAACACACTCCGCGTTCGTAGTGCGTTCCCAGCACGTGGCGATCCCGCTGCCGCGCACCATCCAACTGCTCGAGTACGTCCATACGCCACCGCGACCGGTCGTCGACGACGACACCCGCGCGAGCTTCACGGTAGTGCTCGCACGTGACCACCACCGGTGCGCGTACTGCGGCGACGCGGGCGCTACGACGGTAGACCATGTTTACCCACGTAGCCGCGGCGGCGGAGACAATTACGGCAATCTCGTCGCGGCGTGTGCGGACTGCAATGGCCGCAAGGCGGACCGCACCCCGGAGGAGGCCGACATGCCGCTTCTCTGGGTTCCCCGCGCACCCCGAACCGACCATAAGCGCCAGCACGCCATCTGGCGCGAGCTGACCCTGAGCAACTGAGACGCGTGGGAGTCGTATGCCGATGAGGACCAAGATGACCTCGGCCGATCTGCTCGCTGATCTCCGAGGACACCGCAGATTACAAGTTGCCGCCTGCCGCGGACGTGCGGACCCGACGCCCGCCACAGCGACATATGCTCTGGCGGGCGGAAAACGGGTGAACGCGCCTACTTGCGGCCTGCCTGCCACTGCATGCCCCAGCCGTACTGACGGTCGAGGTCGGACTGGCTGCCGTTGACGTACTCGACGAGACGCTGCACGGTCACGCCCTGCCCGGTGCTCTGCAGCATCGCGATGGCACAGATGCGGGCACCATTGTTCGGCGAATCGAGACGTACCTCGATCTCCGGTCCCGACGGCTGGGTGAGGGTGACGACACCGTCGACGGCAGCCCAGTTGGGAGCCCCCTCGTAGATCATGGCGAAGATCAGTACCCGCTTGATCAGTTCGGGACGTTCGAAGTTGACGTGCATGTTCTCGCCGCCCTGGGCGGAACCCGTGCGATCGTCGCCGTCCAGGTGAATGTACGGCGGGGTGTTCAGCGCGCCGAAGCTGTTGCCGAGCGCTGGATGACGCCCTTCGAGCCGTCTGCCAACTCGTACAGCACCCGAGGTCGAGATCGACTCCGCCGGCTGCGCCGGTGAGCTTGGCGAGGAATCCCTTCTTCTGCTCACCGCGCGACCAGTTGAGATTCACGCGGATCACACCCTGTCCCGCACCGCCCTTGCTGAGGCTGACGGTCGGGGATTCCTTCGTCAGGTTGATCTTGCTGAGGTTGACTCCGCCGGAGCCCTGCTCGGGCTTCTTGTTGTAGTCGATGGCCATGTCATGCCCTTTCGCTAGGTGAATCCCGGATATGCAGATGGGAGCCTCCGGCCCGAGAACTGGGTCGAAGACTCCCATCGGTTCAGCTCGATCAGACGGACACTTCCGCCTGTGCTTCCTTGCGGTTGCGGTAGATGCTCGACCCGAACGCCGCACCGATCAGGACGATGCCGACCAGGCCGGTGATGAGCTCCGGCACGTGCGTACCGATCGAGTACAGCAGGATCAGCGCGAGCGCACCGATCGCCCAGTGCGCGCCATGCTCGAGGTAGACGTACTCGTTCAGGGTGCCCTTGCGGACCAGGAAGATGGTCAGCGAACGGACGAACATGGCACCGATGAAGCCCAGACCCAAAGCGATGATGATCGGGTCGGACGTGATCGCGAATGCGCCGATGACACCGTCGAACGAGAACGATGCGTCGAGGACCTCGAGGTAGAGGAACAGGAAGAACCCGGCCTTACCCGTAGCCTTCGCGAGGCCGCTCGGCCCGCCGCTGGGCTCCTCGCCCTCTTCGGGGATGTGGAACATCTCACCGAGGCCATTGACGGCGATGTACGTGATCATGCCGAGCGCACCGGCGATCATCACAGTCGACACCTCGCCCTCCGGTGCGATGACCGTGGCGGTGACGAGGAGTAGAACGATCGCGATGACGACCTCGAGCTGATCGAGCTTGCCTGCCTTCGCGAGCGGGCGCTCGAGCCACGCAAGCCACTTGATCTCACGCTCTTCGAGGATGAAGTGCAGGAACAGCATCAGCAGGAACATGCCACCGAAGCCGGCGATCTGCGGGTGCGCGTCTGTGATCAGCGTTTCGTAGCTGGGATCACCGTTGGGGAAGTACGCGGCGCCGTCCGGCGGAGGATTCAGCGCCAGGTCGAGTGCGGCGATCGGGCCGAGACCCGACGCAACCCACACAATGGCCAGCGGGAACACCAGGCGCATACCGAAGACGGCGATGAGAATGCCGATGGTGAGGAAGATCTTCTGCCAGAAGTCGCTCATCCGCTGCAACACGGTCGCGTTGATGACCGCGTTGTCGAAGGAGAGCGACACCTCGAGGATGCCGAGGATCACGCAGAGGAAAAGTGCCTGAGGGCCGCCGTAGAGGAACGCGACGACCAGAGAAACGACGGTGACGGCGAACGACGCACCGAATATTCGCAGTACCACGAAGCGTGGCCTTTCTTTTCGAAGTCAGGTCTTTGCAGGGTGGTTACTGCAATACGACAGATGCGGATCCGGTCCCCGGCATCGAAGCCCAGGACCGGATCGATCCGGATGGTTCTTAGACGTTGACGCCGTAGTCGCGGGCGATACCCGACAGACCCGAGGCGTAGCCCTGGCCGATCGCACGGAACTTCCACTCGGCGCCGTTGCGGTAGAGCTCACCGAACACCATGGCGGTCTCGGTGGAGGCATCCTCGCTCAGGTCGTAGCGGGCAAGCTCGGTGCCGTTGGCGCGGTCGACGACGCGGATGTATGCGTTGCGGACCTGACCGAACGACTGGCTGCGGGCGTCGCGTCGTAGATCGACACGGGGAAGAAGATGGACTCGATGTTCGCCGGAACGGCAGCCAGGTCGACGTTGATGACCTCGTCGTCGCCTTCACCCTCGCCGGTCTTGTTGTCGCCGGTGTGCTCGATGGATCCGTCGGGCGACTTCATGTTGTTGAAGAAGATGAAGTGCTGGTCGGAGACGACCTTCTTGTCGGCACCGGTGGCGATGGCGCTCGCGTCGAGGTCGAAATCGGTGCCGGTGGTGGTGCGCACGTCCCAGCCGAGGCCGACTGCGACGGCAGTCAGGTTCGGGGCTTCCTTCGTCAGGGAGACGTTTCCACCCTTGGTCAAGCTGACGCCCATGCGGGGTCCTTTCGATCGGTCGTCGACGCACCAGGGAGGTACGTTCGGTTTTCGCGCGTGTTCCACCACAGTAATGGGTGGGAATGAAGTACGCTCCTGTCCACTATGCCCAGTGTTGCGGCCCACGGTGGCGAACACTGAACGACCAGTACCATTCGGTCTTGTGGCGAGCCGATGGACGCGCCGCCTCTTCGGCGGCGGGCACACCGAAGATCCCGCGGCCCGTCGTGCCCATGACACGATGGTGGCCGCTTTCCTCGACATGGACCGACGTCAATCCGTCGCCGAGGCCGGAGTCGCCGAATCGGACGAGATCGCACCCGAGCGAAATCTGCTCCGGCAATGGGAACCGATCCGTCAGACCTGCTACACCGCTGCCGAAGGTTATCTGCAGCTCGCACACACCGAACCCGACCAGGAATTGGCACCCGCGCAAGACTATGAACACGTAATACGCCAGATAGGTGATGCAACAAGAATTCTCGATGAATTCTACGAGAACAATCGCGCGCATCTCGAACACGCGGCCGCGCTCGCCCAGACCGCTCCTCAACTGGCTCACCGTGTTCGGGCGGATGCACAGGTCGCCCTCGAGGCCCTGCATGCACCGAACGTGCGCCTTTTGCGCACTATCGGTCGGTCCGCACGGCCACCGAGTCGCTCGACGCTGCGCTGCGTTCCCTGGACTCCGCTCGCGGCACCGGCGCCTTCGCACGGGAGCACACGAGGTCGAGGAAGCCACGAAGGTTCTACGGCAGGCCCTTACCGACGCACCCGGGCGCCAGAGTGAAGCGCGCAACACCGTGCGTCGGTCACCACCCGGTTGAACGCGGTGCGCACCCGAACAGATGCCCTGCCACCTGCATTTTCGTCGTTGCTGCGCGAGTTCAACGCCGCGAGCTCGGCCGACCTGTCCGGTAACGCTCACCAGGCCGAGGTACTCCTCGAGCGCGCCGGTGCCCGACTCGAGGAAGCACGCCGAGCCGTCGGCGACGCCCGGCCCGAGCTCGCACTCGATCTCGCCAACGAAGTCCGCGTCGACCTTGCTGCCGCCGAAGAACTGGTCGATGCCGTGACCGAACGACTGGCGACATTGCGTGCGGTCCGGAAGAATCCGGGTGCCAAGGTCGACGAAGTCCGGTTCCGCCTGCGAGATGCGCAGCTCCTTGCCGTACAACGCGACCTGACAGCGGAGTGGGGGTCGGTTCTCGACGCCCAACTGAACCGAATCGACAGAGCCGTCGACGCGCTCACCGGCGTCCACCCGGACTACTGGGCCTACGTGCGCGATCTCGATGCGGTATCGGATTTCATCGCCGGAGTGGTGGATCGAATGAGAGGACGGGCCGACAGGCAATGACGGGGGCAACCTTCACCGAGGCGCAGACGATGCGTCATTTTCGTCACTTGGATCGAACGACCCTCGACAGGTTGTTCTTCCAGGTGCCGCAGCCGTTCGGTGACGGCGATGACCGCGACCGCCTCGCGGTCGCACTGGGTGCCACGCTGTACGTGCCCGCGACACGCGGTGACCTGACCGCGACGATCCTGCGTCGAGCCGGCGAGGGCGTCACGTCGATGGTCCTCGATCTCGAAGACGCCGTCGCCGACGACGAAGTCGAGCAGGGCCTGTGCAATGCCGTCGCCACCCTCGACGAACTGGCAGCACAGGGCGACGCCCCGATGCTCCTGTTCGTCCGCGTCCGCACAGCCGACGGCATCGACCGCATCGCGGCCGCCCTCGGCGAAGGTGTGCGGGTGCTCACGGGGTTCGTACTACCGAAGTTCACCTCCGACAGCGGCCGCGAATTCCTCGCTGCGGTGACCCGCGCATCCGAACAGCTCCGTAAGCACCTGTACGCGATGCCGGTGATCGAATCCACCTCGGTCGTGCACCGCGAGACCCGCGACGAAGAACTACGCGCCATCTCGCAGCTTCTCGCCGAGTATCGACCCAGGTGCTGGCCGTGCGGGTCGGCGCGACCGACATGTGCGCGACCTTCGGCATCCGACGCGACCGCGACCTGACCATCTACGACGTGCGCGTCGTCGTCGACGTCATTGCCACCATCGTCAACTACCTCGGCCGCACAGACGGCACCGGATTCATCATCACTGGCCCTGTCTGGGAGTACTTCGCCGACCACGAACGCATGTTCCGTCCGATGCTGCGCGCCACCCCGTTCGAAGAGCACGACGCCGTGCTGTTCCGGCAGCAACTCGTCAGCCGCGACCTGGACGGACTGCTGCGCGAGATCGCACTCGACCGCGCCAACGGCATCCAGGCAAAACCGTCATCCATCCGTCGCACGTCGCCGCGGTGCATGCGCTGTCCGCGGTGACCCACGAGGAGTACCACGACGCCGTCGACATCCTCGACGCCGATACCGGTGGGGTGCGCGCGTCTGAGTACGGAAACAAGATGAACGAACGACGACCGCACCGCACGTGGGCACAGCAGACCCTGCTGCGGGCGTCGGTGTTCGGTATCACCAACAAGGGAGTTTCGTTCGTGGACCTGCTGACGGCCTGGTGGTCCGGTGACCGACACGCTGAAGCCCATGTGGGCAACAGAGGAATTCGGGCTGACCCTGCACCACGACACCACGTCGACCGGGTACACCGTGCCCGAGCTGATCGAACCCGGCCTGCGCCGCAATCCGCGGCGCGCACACCTGTTGGTCTCGACGGTGCTCGGCAAGCACCTGCCCACCGACCCCGCGGTGGTGCTGGCCGCGGGCCACCGTCTCGGACAGCTCGTCGCGGAGACCCTCGGGCCGGACATCGCCGACGCGGTGGTTCTCGGGTTCGCCGAGACCGCAACAGGACTGGGTCATTGCGTCGCCGAGAGTATCGGCGCCGCGTGCTATCTGCACTCCACGCGACGGCACGTGCCCGGTGCCGATGTCTTCGCCGGCTTCGAGGAAGGCCACTCGCACGCGACGTCGCACCTGCTGCAACCCACGTCGCCCGAACTCTTCGCAAACCCGGCGCCGCTGGTGCTCGTGGACGACGAGATCTCCACCGGCGCCACCGCGCTCGACGCGATCCGGGCCCTCCACCGGCAGCAGCCGCGGACACACTACGTCGTGGCATCCCTGGTCGACATGCGTTCGGATGAGCATCGACTGCTCACCGCTACCGCCGTCGACGAACTCGGCGCCCGCATCGACCACGTGAGTCTCGCCGGCGGACACACCGAGATCCCCGACGGGCTGACCGCACGCGTCACGGCACTCCCGGATCCGGAACTGAATCCCGTTGCACGGCAGCGGGGAGAGGTCCGATTCGTGATGCTACCGTGGCCCGACCATGTCCCCGACGGTGGCCGCCACGGGGTGCTGAACTCCGATGTCGCAGGTTTCGATGCCGCCGTCGAGGCCG
The DNA here is from genome assembly GCA_001312645.1 of Rhodococcus sp. JCM 9791. GTDB lineage: Bacteria > Actinomycetota > Actinomycetes > Mycobacteriales > Mycobacteriaceae > Rhodococcus. Next base: position 2,973 of record BBEG01000155.1, on the reverse strand, counting down.
CCGTCGACGCACTTGCGGACGTACGCGATGCCGCACGTCCGGCGATCGTCATCGGCCACGAGGAACTGATGTACCTGCCGCTGCGACTCGCGGACGCGCTCGCCTCCCGAGGAACACCGGCACGGTTCCAGACCACGACCCGGTCCCCGGCGTACGTCCTCGACGTCCCCGGATACCCCTTGCAGCGCGGATTCACCTTTGCGGCACCGGAATACATCGCAGCCGAGCTCGAGCCCGAGACGCCCAGATTCCTGTACAACGCGCAGTGGACCGGTATGGACACCCGACCCGAGTTGATCCTGACGATCGACAGCCCGGCCGACACCGACCGCTTGCGCGCACCCGGAGGCGTGCTGGACGTCCTCACGGCCGCAGGGGAGGACGTCCTCGTCGCCGTCGTACCGTCCACGAACCCGGTGACACTGCGCGAATCCAGGGCACACCGCCCCAGGGAGGAAAACAAGTGACCACACCGTTGACCGGACCCGAGTTCGGATCGTATGCAGCCGACGAAGTGCGCTGGCTCCTCAAAGACCTCTCACACCTCGACCTCGAAGGCGGCATCGCCGAGCGCGAAGCCCGGATCCAGGCCGGTCTCGCGCACTACGCGGAGTCTCTCCCCGTCGAATACCAACCCGACGCCGCCTACCGGGAACTGTTCGACAAGGCCCTCGCCACCACCGCGCCCCGCCTCGCGCAGGCCGTCGGCACCGTCACCGAGTTGCTGCTCGCCGAACGCGGCACCGATCTCACGCTCGTGTCGCTGGCGCGCGCCGGCACCCCGATCGGGATCCTGATCCGACGCTGGGCCCAGCAACACCACGACCTCGATCTCCCGCACTACGCGGTCTCGATAGTGCGCGGACGCGGAATCGACAGGGCAGCACTCGATTACATAACGGACCACCACGACCCGAAATCCGTGGTGTTCGTCGACGGCTGGACCGGCAAGGGCGCCATCGCACGGGAACTCGCGGCAGCGCTCGCCGAATACAGCGCCTCCGGCGGACCCACCCTGTCGAGTGATCTCGCAGTGCTCGCCGACCCGGGGCACTGCGTACGCACGTACGGCACACGCGACGATTTCCTCATCGCGTCGGCCTGCCTGAACTCGACTGTGTCGGGTCTCGTGTCGCGCACCGTCCTCAACGACGACTTCATCGCACCGGGCGAGTTCCACGGCGCCAAGTTCTACTCCGAACTCGCCGCCGACGATGTCTCCGGAGTCCTCCTCGATACCGTGGCAGCCGAATTCGGTGATCGCCGTACCGCCGTCGCGCAGGCCCGGAAGGTCCTCGACTCCGACCGCGAACCCACATGGGCCGGTTGGGAATCGGTCGAGAAGATCCGTATCCGATTCGGCATCTCGAGCGTCAACTTCGTCAAACCCGGCGTCGGTGAAACCACCCGTGTGCTCCTGCGCCGCGTGCCGTGGAAGGTGCTCGTGCACGACATCCACGCCGACGAACACGCGCACATCCGGATGCTCGCCGCAGCCCGCGATGTTCCCGTCGTGGAAGTGCCCGACCTCGCCTATTCGTGCATGGGCCTGATCAAGGACATGCCTTGACGAATTCTCCGACCTCCCCGGCCACCGCACTCATCGCCACCGATCTCGACCGCACGATGATCTACTCGCGCGGCGCGATGGGTGAGACCCGGTTCGCCGAGGGTGAGCTCCTGTGTGTCGAGTACTACGAGGGCGCGCCGCTGTCGTATGTGTCCGAGGGCGGCGCACGCAGGTTGCGCGACCTCGCCGCGGCGCACCCCCGTGGTACCCACCACGACCCGCACTCCCGAGCAGTTCAACCGGATCGACCTGCCCGGTGGGCCGTGGCCGTACGCGATCACGAGCAACGGGGGCGCGATCCTCGTGGACGGCCAGGCCGATATGAGCTGGCGACGCGGCATCGACGCCACCGTGCGCTCTGCCTCCGCGAGCCTCGACGAGGTCACCACCGAACTGCGGCGACGGATCTCGACCGAGTGGGTGTCGAAGTTCCGGATCGCCGAAGACCTGTTCTGCTATCTGGTCGTCGACGTCGACGCACAGCCCCGCGACTTCATGAGCGAGTGGAGCGCGTGGTGCATCGACCACGGATGGAACGCCTCGCAGCAGGGCCGCAAGGTCTATTCGATGCCCGATCCCGTGTGCAAGAGCCGCGCGGTCGCGGAAGTACACCGACGACTGACCGACGCGGGCCTACTCGCTCCGGGCTCCCCGGTGTTCGCGGCCGGCGACGGGGCGCTCGACGCCGAGATGCTTGCGGCCGCCGACGCAGCTATCCGCCCGCGACACGGCGAACTCGAGTCCATCGACTGGCAGCATCCGACGCTCACCATCACGGAACACACAGGCATCGCGGCCGGTGAGGAAATCCTCGACTGGTTCACCCGCTCCGCTTCCCTACCGGTGGCTTCGTAGAGTTGATACCCACCGTCCACCTATCGCCGACACAGTGAGGTCTTCGATTTGTCCAGCTCGCTCGCCAAAGGCCAGAACGGCCCCCTCAGCGCACACGACGTCGTCATTTCCCTGGAGCTGACGACACCGGCAGATCTGTCTGCACTGCTGGTCAAGTCCGACGGCAAAGTACGGTCCGACGCCGACTTCGTGTTCTTCAACCAGCCCACGGGCCCCGGTGTGAACCTCGTGCCGGCGCACCCGGGCAGGCCGCGTCGCTGGCAGTGTCGCTGGGTGCGGTGCCGGCCGACATCGAGCAGGTGCGCGCGGTCATCACGCTCGACGACGCGTCGACAACTTCGGACGCTTCGCTCCACCCACGGCGCGAGTGTCCGACGCGAACGGCACCGTGCTGTACGAGTACCGGGTCGAGGGTCTGAGCAGCGAGTCCATCGTGATCGCCCTCGAGCTGTACCGCCGCCAGGGAGCCTGGAAGGTTCGGGCGGTCGGGCAGGGATATGCCGGCGGGTTCGCGGCGCTCGTGACCGATCACGGCGTCTCCGTCGACG
>BBEG01000154.1 GCA_001312645.1 Rhodococcus sp. JCM 9791 | reverse complement strand
CCCCGAGTGTTCCCACCCGCTCTGCCCTCGTCACATTTCTCGACTACGAGAACATCGGATCCGCCGCGTTCGGCCTCGAGCGCTGCAGCCGAACCCGCCGCCCCCGACCCCACCACAACAACGTCGAATACTTCGTCGAACACTTCGCCACTCACCTGTGCCTTCACTTCACTCCTGGTTCGAAACTTCACCGCGAACGGGTGTGACACGGATCATCTTCGGCACGAATCCGTTGCGCGCACAGTTTCCCGTCCAGCGGAAGAATTCGACACCGCAGCGAGCACGAGGGTGTGGAAGTCGTAATCTACGCTCTGATCATGAACTCCCCCGAAATCCGAATCGGCGACACCGAGCGGGCCGAGGCGCTGAACCAGCTGGGCGAGCATTTCAGCCACGGCCGCCTCAACCTGTCCGAGTTCGAAGAACGCAGTGCGCAGGCGACGGCCGCGACCACGCGGGCAGAACTCGAACTTCTGTTCACCGACCTTCCCGCCACTACGGCAACCGTGCCGGACACGGTGCAGGAGAAGGACACCGCGTCGGGCACGCTCGGGCATTGGCGAGAAGTCGTGATGGGCCTGACGCCACTCCTGGCCCTCGTACTCTTCTTCGCATTCGATACGTGGCTCTGGTTCCTTCTCGTGCCGGCCGTATCGATTGTCCTGTATGCGGGCCGCGATGACAGGAACAACGGGGATGACGACAGGCCGAAGAAGAAAAAGAAGCACTGACCTGTGTCTGGTTCTTCCTGGTACCGCGTCGTGCCGTTGGTGCTCGCCACAATCACGATCACCTTCATGCTGCTGACTCCCGGCGGTACGGTCCCCAGCGGCCCTCCCCATACCGACAAGGTGACGCACGCAGCGATGTTCGCGGTGCTCGCGTACTGCTCGCGATACGCGCGGCTCTCGCCGATCGTCACTGTGGCGTGGCTTGTGGTCTACGGCATCGTCACCGAAATCCTGCAGGCCACAGTCGCGGTACGGCGATCCGGCTCATTCTGGGATTGGTGCGCTGACCTCGTCGGCGTCGCGATCGGTCTGGCGATTGCTGCCTGCATCGACCGGCGAGTTCGTTCCGGTCGGACACAGTAGACCACCGGCCTATTCGACAGGCCGGGCGTCTCGTTGTCGATCATCCTGGTACGCAATGTCTGCAGACTGTCGTCGTCCAGGCCGAGACCCGACGCGAAGTACTCGTCGATCGTGCCGTATCGACGCAGGGCCTCGTCGACGGCCGCTTCGAGGTATTTACGCTCGACCCCGAGTAATGGGACGAGGAGTGAGCGATCTCCGCCGAGCTTCTCGAATTGTACGAACATCTCCTCGAACTCCGGAAGAAGCGACTCGTTCGTCAACATGTAGTCGTCGAAGACATCTTCTTCCGACGCACCCGCGAACATCAGTAGTGCGGCAGCCGCCCAACCGGTCCGGTCTTTTCCGGTGGTGCAGTGGATGAGCGCGGGAACATCGCCCGATGCGATATCGAGGTACATCCTCCGATACGAACGCTGTGCACTCGACAGCGTGACGAGGTCGCGGTAGGTCTCGAGGAGAAATTGTTCTCCCTTCCCGCCCGCGAATCCGAGGGCCGCCTGCACGGGATCCGCCACCAGGTCGCCCATTGCCGCCGCAATCGACCCTGCATCTTTGTCGGCAAGTACATCGAGGTCGACGCCTTAGCTCCAGGTGGCAACCTGTCCGGGGCCTGATCGCGTTCGTCTACTGTCCTCAGGTCGAACACGGTGGTGATTTTCAGCTCGGAGAGTACGTCCAGATCTGTGTCGGTGACGCCGCTGAGGTCGGTGGACCGGAATACCACTCCGGTGCGAATCTTCCCACCGAAACTGCTGGCGCTACCCCCGATATCCCGGAGGTTCGCCAGCGAAGGAACTGCGAAGGCAGCTATACCGGGGTCATTTCCCACCGCATCGGTCATTCGCACAAGCTACCGCCGGCGAGGGCATTCTGTGACCGCTTACGACACGAACATCATTCTCGGACGGACTTACCTTCGGTGTCGACCATCCGAGTACGCAGTGCCTGCAGGCTGTCGTCGTCGATTCCGAGCCCTGCAGCGAAGTACTCGTCGATCGTGCCGTAGCGACGCAGGGCCTCGTCGAAAGCGCTCTCGAGGTACGTGCGCTGGACCCCGAGCAGCGGGAGGAACAGAGCGCGGTCTCCGCCGGCGGCTTCGAACCGTGTGAACATCTCCTCGAACTTCGGAAGCAACATCTCGTTCGTCAACATGTAGTCGTCGAAGACATCCTGCTCGGTTGCACCCGCGAACATGAGCAGCGCCGCGGCAGCCCACCCGGTCCGGTCCTTTCCTGCGGTGCAGTGAATGAGCGCCGGAACATCTCCGTGGGCGATACCGGTGTACAACTCTCGATACGAGGTCACCGCACTCGGCAGGGTGATGAGTTCACGGTAGGTGCCGAGCAGATGCTGCTCGGCACGCCCATCCCCCAGATGAGTTGCGGCAGCAACGGGGTCTGCGACCACGTCTGCGAGGGATCCCGCGACCGAGCCTGTCGGACGATCCGCGAGCACATCGAGACCTACGAGCTTCGCGCCGTCGGGCAGCCGATCCGGGCGTCGCTCACGTTCTGCTGCCGTCCGGAGGTCGTACACAGCCGAAATCTGCAGCGAGGTGAGCACATCGATGTCGGTGTCGGTGATGTCGGCCAGCGCTGTCGAGCGAAAGACCACACCGGTGCGAATGGCACCACCGAACGAGCTGACTCGGCCACCGATGTCTCGAAGGTTGACGAGCGACGGAATGGCAAAGGTCGGCGCGACATCGGCTGCGTTGTCCACGGCATCGGTCATGCCACACAAGTTACGCAACATGATCCGTTCGAGCAGCTTACGATCCCATAATTCACTTCATGATTCGATTATTTGTTCGAATATAACTTGTTTCTCGATCATACGTTCTATACAATTCGATCATGGGTGGGAACTCTGGAAACTCGACGACAAGCAACTGACGGCCGAGACACTCGCCGTCTCCGCCGAAATCCACACCGCGCAGGTGCAGCGACTTGATCTGATGATCGCGATGTTCGAACGCGACACCGTCAAAGAGCACGGTTACCGCAGCCCCGCCCACTGGTTGTGCGCCGCGACGAACCTCGAACACCTCTAAAGCACCGGCGACTACAGCACCGGCGACGGACCACCACCCGGTGAAGACACCGCACATGGGTCGACGGCGGTGATACCGACCTCGACAATCCGGTGCTGCTCTGCGGACACCACCACCGGTTGATGCACCACACCGACTGGGAAGTCGAGATGACCAAAGAGCTTCGGCCGCAGATCATTCCATCCGGGAGTGTGGATCTGTTCCGGAAGCCGATAGCCGGGACCAGGCCGGATCTGGTCGCCTAGTTCCACAACCTAGTTCGCCAGTGGCCTGCAGTCGGCCTCACATCCGGGATTCGTCGCGGGATGCTCGGCCGTAGCGGGCCGGTGCAGCACTCCCGAAGTCGGCCGGACGCGCAGCTCCGATCCATCCAGTTCCGCCTCCCCGTCGACGATCAACGAGTATCCGCCCGGTGTCGCCGGTGGGTACACAAGTGACACGATCGGGTGCACCTGCGCGTTGGCACCCGTCCGGCGGCCCGGCTCGCCGATGCGGAACACACCATCGACGACGACCGGAGTCACCGCGACCGCGTGCGGCTTGGCATCGGCACCGGTAGTCAGCAGGTAGGCGTACCCATATTCGCCGAGCGCGGCGTCGAGTGAGGCGAGGTCGACCTTGATGCTCATGGCGCCAAGAGTGCTCTCCATACGCTCTCCCGGTCAACGCCGGCACATCGTCCGGATCCACGAGCGCGATCTCAGACCACAGCGGCGAGCACCCTGTCGAGCGCCGCGATCGCCTCGTCGAGTTCCTCGGCGGTGACGGTCAGCGGCGGCCGGAAACGGATTCCGCGCTGCCCGGAACCGATCATGAGAACCCGTTCGTCGCGGTACAGGTGCGCGAGTACCTCGTCTCGGAGCTCCTGCGACGGTAACGTGATCGCGCACATCAGCCCGCGACCGCGCGGTTCGGTGACGGCCGGGTACCGAGTCGCAAGCTTCCGCAGCTCAGCCAACAGATGCGCGCCGGTCGTCCGCGCGTGATCGACCAGTCCATCGCGCTCGATCACCTCGAAGATCCGGCGCGCACGCACCATGTCGGTGAGGTTGCTCCCCACGTGGAATTGAGCCGCGACGACACTGCGAAGACATTGTCGGGGATCTCGTCGAGGCGACGTCCGGCCATGATCCCGCACACCTGGGTCTTCTTGCCGAACGCAACGATGTCCGGCTCGATCCCGAGCTGCTGGTACGCCCACATCGTGCCCGTCATGCCGACACCGGTCTGTACCTCGTCGACGACAAGCAGTGCATCGTGCTCGCGACAGAGCGCCGCGATTGCCTGGAAGAATTCCGGCCGGAAGTGGTGATCGCCGCCCTCGCCCTGGATCGGTTCGGCGATGAAGCAGGCGATGTCGTGGGGATTGTCGGCGAAGGCAGCACGTGCCTGCGTGAGCGCGCGGGCTTCCGCCTCGTCGACGGCGCCCCCGTCACGCAGGTACGGGGCGTCGATGCGAGGCCAATCGAATTTCGGGAACCGGTCGGTTTTGACAGGATCGGTGTTGGTCAGCGACATGGTGTATCCGGTGCGCCCGTGGAACGCTTCGGTCAGGTGCAGCACCTTGGTCCCGAGCGCGGGATCGCGACCGCGCGACTCGTTGAGCCGGCTCTTCCAGTCGAAGGCGGCCTTGAGTGCATTCTCGACGGCGAGGGCACCACCGTCGATGAAGAACAGGTGCGGCAGTGCAGGATCACCGAGTATCCGCGCGAACGCATCGACGAACCGGGCCATTGCCACGGTGTAGATGTCGGAGTTGCTGGGCTTGTTGGCTGCCACCGCAGCGAGTTCGTCGCGGAGCGCTGGATCGTCTGCCAGGTCCGGGTGGTTCATCCCGAGCGCGGACGACGCGAAGAATCCGAACATGTCGAGATAGCAGGTGCGGTCGCGTCGGTCGACGAGCCGCACTCCCCTCGACCGTTCGAGATCGAGGACGAGGGGGAATCCGTCGGTCAGCATGTGTGTTCCGAGGACGGCGTGGACCCGGTCGGGTGCCACGACTTCGGCACCGTCCCGATCACGGAATGCAGTGCTCATAACCGCGAGGGTACGCGAACTTTTGTCAGTTCATCCGTGCTTTTGGTGGAAGGTCAAAGCGTCGATACGGTTACTTCTCGTAAAATGTCTGCAGCACGACGGTACTGCGGGTGGCAACATTCGCGGTGGCACGGATCTCCTGGAGGAGATACTCGAGTTCGCGCGGCGACGCAACACGCACCAGCAGGATATAGCTTTCGTCGCCCGCCACCGAGTGACACGATTCGATTGCCTCGATGTGCCGCAGACGTGCGGGCGCATCGTCGGGCTGGGACGGGTCGAGAGGGGTGATCGCGACGAACGCCGACAGCATGAGGCCGAGCGCCTCCGGGTCCACTTTCGCGGTGTATCCACGAATCACGTTCCGGGACTCCAGTCTGCGCACCCTCGACTGCACCGCGGAAATCGACAATCCTGCCTTCTCGGCAAGCACCGACAACGTGGCACGTCCGTCCGCAACCAGTTCGCGTAACAGCAACCTATCGATCTCGTCCAGCGACTCTTTCGAAGATTCCGGCACCAGCGCAGGTTAACCGAGCGACAAAGGACCACACCGATGAATGCAACGGACAGTTTCAGCAATCGCGCGCGCACCGTAATGCAGAAATGCGGTGTCACCCTGCCCGACGGCGATGGCGCGCTGGTCGTCACCACGCCCATCGACGGCACCGAACTCGCACGGCTGGAACCACACACCGCCGCGCAGATCGACGACGCGATCGGTTCGGCCGCACAGGCATTCGAGAGGTGGCGCGACGTCCCCGCACCCGTGCGGGGACGGCTCGTCCGCAGGTTCGGGGACCTGCTCGTCGAGCACAAACACGAACTCGCCGAGATCGTCACGCTCGAGGCCGGAAAGATTCCGTCCGAGGCACTCGGCGAAGTGCAAGAGATGATCGACGTGTGCGACTTCGCCGTGGGCCTGTCGCGGCAGCTCTACGGGCGCACGATGCCGTCCGAGCGACCCGGCCACCGCCTGATGGAGACCTGGCATCCCCTCGGTGTGGTCGGGGTGATATCCGCATTCAACTTTCCGGTGGCGGTGTGGTCGTGGAACACCGCAATTGCGCTGGTGTGCGGCGACCCGGTGGTGTGGAAGCCTCGGAGACCACTCCGCTGACCGCACTCGCGTGTGACGCCCTTCTGCGCCGTGCAGCCTCTGACGTCGACGCCCCCGACGATCTGCATCACGTCCTGATCGGCGACGCCACGACCGGTGAAGCACTCGTCGACGATCCACGGGTGGCGTTGGTCAGCGCAACCGGCTCGGTCCCCATGGGGCGGATCGTGGCACCCCGCGTGGCCGCGCGGTTCGGGCGCTGCCTGCTCGAACTCGGCGGCAACAACGCCGCGATCGTCACCCCCTCTGCGGATCTGGAACTGACCGTGCGGGGAGTCGTGTTCGCCGCGGCCGGTACCGCAGGGCAACGCTGCACGACGTTGCGCCGGTTGATCGTGCATCGCTCCGTCGCGGACGATCTGGTCGCGCGCCTCGCAACCGTGTATGCCGGACTCCGGGTAGGAAACCCGTTCGACGACGGCGTCCTCGTGGGCCCACTGATCTCGCCGCGTGCTCACGACGCGATGCGCTCGGCTCTCGACCGCGCCGAACTCGACGGCGGCATCCTCGTGTCGGGCGGGCAACAGGTGGAAGTGCCGGGCGATGGCGTCTACGTCTCCCCCGCCCTCGTACGCATGCCCACCCAGACCGAGGTGGTGCGTGAGGAGACGTTCGCGCCGATCCTCTACGTGCTCCCCTACGACGATTTCGACGAAGCGCTCGCGCTGCACAACGGTGTTCCCCAAGGGTTGTCGTCGTCGATCTTCACCACCGATCAGCGCGAGGCCGAACGGTTCCTGGCCCGCTCGGACTGCGGGATCACCAACGTCAACATCGGCACGTCGGGTGCGAGATCGGCGGTGCGTTCGGCGGTGAGAAGGAAACCGGTGGCGGTCGCGAGTCTGGTTCCGACTCGTGGAAGGCTACATGCGCCGCGCCACGAACACGGTCAACTACTCGGACGAACTTCCGCTCGCTCAAGGAGTCGAATTCGGGTGAGAACACCCTGAGTCGCGGCGCCCGAGCACGACACCGGAACAGGCACTGTGGCCCACGCCACAACCTGTGGTAGACCAGGATGCATGTACCCAGGGAACTTCGTCGCCACCACACCGGACAAGGCCGCTATCGTGCGCCCGGCCACCGGGGAATCACTCACTTACCGGCAACTCGACGAAAATTCGGTCCGGCTCGCGAAGTACCTGAGGGAACTCGGGCTGAAGCCGGGTGACCACCTCGCGCTGATCTCCGACAACGACCTGCGCGTGATGGAGGTGTACTGGGCGGCGCTGCGCTCGGGCCTGTACATCACCGTCGTCAACTGGCACCTCACCGCATCGGAGGCCGCGTACGTGGTCGACGATTGCGGTGCGAAGGCCCTGGTCGTCTCGGCAAACGCCGTCAACGCGGTGGACCTGTCCGCCGGCGCCTACCCGAACGTGGAACATCGTCTGGTGTACGGCGGAGAGCTGTCCGGTTTCGAGGACTACCAGAAGGCTCTCGATCGGTTCGACACCGCGCCGCTCGACGATCAGCCGCGCGGCCAGGACATGCTGTACTCGTCCGGAACCACCGGCCGCCCCAAGGGCATCAAGCCGAAGTTGCCCGACGGCCAGGTCCAGGACATCCCCGACCCGTACACGGCAGTGTTCGCCCCGATGTACGGCTTCGATTCGGACACGGTGTACCTGTGCCCCGCGCCGCTGTACCACGCTGCGCCACTGCGGTTCTGCGGCACGATCCAGTCGGTGGGCGGCACCGTGATCCTCATGGACAGGTTCGATGCCGAAGAAGCGCTCGCGCTGATCGATCGATACGAGGTCACCGCCGGCCAGTGGGTACCGACGATGTTCGTGCGCATGCTCAAACTCCCCGAGGAGACCCGCGCGAAGTACGACGTGTCGAGTATGAAGGTCGCCGTCCACGCCGCGGCACCGTGCCCACCGAGATCAAGCGGGCGATGATCGAGTGGTGGGGTCCGGTGATCAACGAGTACTACGCCTCCACCGAAGGCTCCGGTGTGACCTTCATCGACTCCGAGCAGGCCCTCGCCCGCCCGGGTTCGGTCGGACGCGACGGTGTGATGGGCATCGTCCGCATCTGCGGTGAGGACGGCCGGGAACTGCCCACCGGGTCGATCGGGACGGTGTGGTGGGAACGCGACGAGCGCCCGTTCGAGTATCACAACGATCCGGAGAAAACCGAGAAGGCAACGCATCCCGACCATCCGACGTGGACGACGAGCGGCGACATCGGGTATCTGGACGAGGACCGGTTCCTGTATCTCACCGACCGTGCGGCATTCATGATCATTTCGGGTGGTGTGAACATCTACCCGCAGGAATCCGAGAACGTTCTCACCCTGCATCCGAAGGTGTTCGACGTGGCAGTCATCGGCGTGCCGAACGACGAGATGGGTGAGGAGGTCAAGGCCGTCGTGCAACTCGTCGAGGGTGTCGAGCCCGGGCCCGAAATCGAGCAGGAACTGCTCGAGTACGTGCGGTCCAACGTGTCGAAGTTCAAGACTCCGCGCAGCATCGACTTCTCCGATGATCTGCCCCGCACTCCCACCGGAAAACTCGTCAAACACAAGCTGCGGGCCCGGTACGCTCCGGCGGTGTCGTGACGTCACACAGCGTGGATCCGAGCACCCTCGCCGAACAACTCCCGGCCGGGGTCCTCGTCACCGATCCCGACATCCTCGCCGGCTACCGGCACGATCGCGCTTTCGACCCCGATGCGGCCGTGCCACTCGCGCTTGTCCGCGCGACCTCCACCGCGGACGTGCAGACCACGCTGCGGTGGGCGCACGAGAACCGCGTCCCAGTGGTGCCCCGCGGCGCAGGAACGAGCCTGTCCGGCGGTTCGGGCGGTCTGGCCGATGGGATCGTGCTCAGCACCGAGAAGATGCGTGACATCAAGATCGACCCGGCCACACGGACGGCCGTCGCACAACCGGGTCTGCTCAACGCCGAGGTCAAGGCGGCCGCAGCCGAACACGACCTGTGGTATCCGCCGGATCCGTCGTCGTTCGAGATCTGCTCGATCGGCGGCAACGCCGCGACCAATGCGGGCGGGCTGTGCTGCGTCAAGTACGGGGTGACATCGGACTATGTGCTCGGGCTCGAAGTGGTCCTCGCCGACGGCACCGCGGTGCGGCTCGGAGGTCCCCGACTCAAGGACGTCGCGGGTCTGTCGCTGACGAAACTGTTCGTGGGCAGTGAGGGAACTCTCGGAGTGATCACCGAGGTGACGCTCCGCCTGATCCCACCGCAACCACCGGCGTCGACGATGGTCGCGACCTTCGGGTCGGTGGAGGCCGCAGCGGATGCCGTCATCGCGATCACCGCGACTCTGCGACCCGCGATGCTCGAATTCATGGACCGCACCACGATCAACGCAGTCGAGGACGCACTGCGGATGGACCTGGACCGCGGTGCCGAGGCCATGCTGATCGCACGGTCCGACGCCCCGGGGGTAGCCGCGGCACACGAGATCGAGGTGATGGTCCGTGCATGCCGGGACGCGGGGGCCCACGACGTGTTCGACACGTCCGACCCCGACGAAGGCGATGCGTTCGCAGCGGCGCGACGGATGGCCATACCCGCAGTCGAGCGCCTCGGGAGCCTCCTTCTCGAGGATGTCGGAGTGCCGTTGCCGATGCTCCCCACCCTTGTCGCCGGGGTCGCTGAGATCGCGACCGCAATGCGGTGACCGTCGCGGTGATCGCGCATGCGGGAGACGGAAACACCCACCCGCTGATCGTCTACGACCCCGATGACGGGAAGATGCTGGAGCGAGCACACGCCGCGTTCGGTCAGATCATGGACCTCGCGATCGAGCTCGGTGGCACCATCACCGGGGAACACGGCGTGGGCAGCTCAAAAAGCCCTGGTTACCCGATCAGGTGGGCCCCGACGTGATGGCGTTGACCCGGCTGATCAAAAACACTCTCGACCCCCGTTCGATCCTCAACCCAGGGGCTGTCCTGTGACGAATATCCGACCGCCCGACCCCGCGACCATGCCGATCCCCACCTCGGTGCCACCGTGGCAGAGAACACGCCATAATCGGGGCGTGAACATGCGTACACCAGAACCCGCTACCGACCTTCCGCTACGCGATACCCGGTATCGGGAGCTCGAGCTCTACCCCGAATTCGCCTTCGTCACCGCCTGGTTGCGCGACTACGTCCGCTCGACGATCGAAAATGCACGCATCAGCGAGCGGGAGTACTGGTCCGTCGTGTGTCTGCCCTCCGTCGGTGCATCCGATGAGGGCCATCGGATGATCAGTGTCCATGCCGGTGATCAGGAAATTGCGTGCCTGTACGTCGACACGAGCGTCCGTGAGGACAGGCGGGTCGGTGGCTTCGTGACGGTCGACACGCACATGCTCGAGCAGTCGTGCGGCGCCGATATCGACCGGATCACTGCGAGCTCTCCGGCTTGGGTCTCCACCGCCGCGGTGATCAGGTGTCGATCGGGTGGAGTGAGACGCCGGCGAGCCGCGAACAGTTCGACGCACTCCCGTGGCGGGCCGCGGCGCACGAACTCGTCCGCCGATTGATGCAGAACGGCAGGAACCACTGGGCGGATGCGCACTGCCCGCAGCTCGCCATGTTCGCTCTGGAGTAACCACCACCGAGTAATTCATGAACCTGTCGGACGTCGGGTGCACCATGGACTGGTGACCGATGTCCTCGACCGTTTCTCCGCTCCCACCCGGGAGTGGTTCGCGGGCGCATTCGACGCACCCACACCCGCCCAGCTCGGCGCGTGGGATGCGATCTCGTCGGGTGCGCACACACTCGTCGTCGCGCCCACCGGGTCGGGTAAGACGCTGTCGGCGTTCCTGTGGTCACTCGACAGGCTCGCTGCTCGCCCCGAGACAACCGACGCGCCGCGCGAACACCGCACCCGGGTGCTCTACATCTCGCCCCTCAAAGCGCTCGGGGTCGACGTCGAACGCAACCTCCGGTCGCCGCTCGTGGGCATCACCCAGACCGCGAAACGACTCGGTCTGGCCCCACCCGAGATCACCGTGGGTGTCCGCTCCGGCGACACCTCGCAGGCCGACCGCCGCAAGCTCGCCCGTACTCCCCCGACATCCTCATCACTACCCCCGAGTCGCTGTTTCTCATGCTCACCTCTGCCACGCGCGAAACGCTTGCCGGCGTCGAATCAGTGATCGTCGACGAAGTGCACGCGGTCGCCGGAACCAAACGCGGCGCGCATCTGGCACTGTCCCTCGAGCGTCTCGATCTGCTACTGCCCAAGCCCGCCCAACGGATCGGGCTGTCCGCAACCGTGCGCCCGCGCGAAGAGGTGGGCCGCTTCCTCGTGGGCGGAGCACCCATCCGGATCGTGGCCCCACCCGCGACGAAGACCTGGATCTCACGGTGCGGGTGCCGGTCGAGGACATGACCGAGCTCGGAGTGTCCCATCCGAATGAGGACTCTGAATCGCCCACTCCCCAGGCCGGTCGATCTGGCCGCACGTCGAGGAACAGATCGTCGATCTCGTCACCGCTCACCGTTCGACGATCGTGTTCGCGAATTCGCGGCGACTGTCCGAGCGGTTGACCGGCCGGCTCAACGAGATCTACGCCGAACGCAACGGCAACGCCGTCGACCGCGAGGCCGCACCGCCCGCGCTCCTGGGTGCGTCCACCGAGGTGACCTACGGCGCCGAACCCGTCCTCGCCCGCGCCCACCACGGTTCGGTGAGCAAAGACCAGCGAGCTCTCATCGAAGACGACCTGAAGTCGGGCCGGCTGCGCTGCGTCGTCGCGACCTCGAGCCTCGAACTCGGTATCGACATGGGCGCGGTCGACCTCGTCATCCAGGTCGAGGCACCACCGTCGGTGGCGAGCGGGCTGCAGCGAGTCGGCCGTGCCGGGCACCAGGTCGGTGAGACCTCACGCGGAGTGCTGTTCCCGAAACACCGCACCGACCTGATCCATTGCGCCGTCACCGTCGAGCGGATGGTCGCCGGGCACATCGAGGCTCTGCAGGTCCCGGCGAACCCCCTCGATGTCCTGGCGCAGCAGACGGTGGCGGCTGCCGCGCTCGAACCGATCGATGTCGACGACTGGTTCGACACCGTCCGGCGTAGCGGGTCGTTCACATCACTGTCGCGGGGTGTCTTCGAATCGGTGCTCGACCTGCTCTCGGGCCGCTATCCGTCCGACGAGTTCGCCGAGCTACGTCCCCGCGTCGTGTGGGACCGCAACGACGGCACACTGACGGGCCGGCCCGGAGCGCAACGCCTCGCCGTCACCTCCGGTGGAACGATCCCCGACCGTGGTCTGTTCACCGTGTACATGGTGGGCGAGAAGAACACCCGTGTCGGGGAACTCGACGAGGAGATGGTCTACGAGTCGCGGGTCGGCGATGTGTTCGCGCTCGGCGCGACCAGCTGGCGGATCGAGGAGATCACGTTCGACCGGGTGCTCGTGTCCCCCGCGTTCGGCCGCGCCGGGCGGTTGCCGTTCTGGCACGGAGACAACCAAG
>BBEG01000153.1 GCA_001312645.1 Rhodococcus sp. JCM 9791 | reverse complement strand
CTCGGCGGCCGGGGGAGCGCCTGTACCGGACCGGCGACGCGGTACGCACACGCCGCGGCCGGATCGAATACCTGCGACGCACGGACGACCAGGTCAAGGTGCGCGGATTCCGGATCGAGCTCGGCGAAGTAGAGACCGCGTTGCGGGCGCTGCCCGGCGTCGGTGACGCGGCAGCGAAGGTCGCTGCGATCGCGGACGGAAGCGCCAGACTCTTCGGGTATGTCGTCGTCGCCGACGGTGCGACGACCGATCCCGCCCGGATGCGTCAGTCACTCGCAGAGATGCTACCGGATCAGTTCGTTCCCCAGTCGATCACCGTTGTCGAGACACTGCCCCGCACATTGAACGGCAAGCTCGACCGTGCGGCCCTACCATCTCCGATGGCGCCGGCGTCGGTGAGCAGTGCGCTCGCGGCCACCGCTGAACAGGTGCCGGCATCGGTTGCCTCCGATCTCGCTGCGGCAGCGGAAGAAGTGCTCGGAACCGAGATCGACCTGCAGTCGAACTTCTTCGCGATCGGCGGTGACAGCATTGCCGCGGTCCGGTTCGTCTCGTCCGCGTCCGGGCGCGGTGTGCGCATCGCGGTCGCCGATGTGTTCGAGTGCGACACGCTCGCAGAATTGGCCGACCGTGCCGTACGGATGGTGACCGGAGAGGACGGGGCGCACGAGCGTTCCGAACTCGTCGAGATGGACTCCGCCGCAAGAGCACTCGTGGAGGCCCAGTATCCGGGATGGCAGCAGGTGCTGCCGCTGACACCGCTGCAACGGGGCATGTACTTCCAATCCGTCACCGGCGGACGAGGTGCCACGGACAGCTACCACGTACAGCACCGCTTCACGTTCCCGCAGCCCGTCGACCGTCGGGCGCTGGCAGCTGCCCTCGTCGCGATCGTTCGGCGGTACCCGAACCTCGGTGCCGCGTTCACACATTCGATGTTCCCGGAACCGGTCGCGATCCTTGCGCCGGTGTCGCTCACGGTCGAAGAGCAGTCGGTCGACTCGCCCGCAGACTTCGATTCCGTTGCCGCGGACGAGTTCGCACGACCCTTCGAGCTCGACCGCGCGCCGTTGGTGCGCGCGTCCTGGCGACCGGACCCGATTCGGCAGAGCACCTGGTGCTGACCCAGCATCACCTGCTGTCGGACGCGTGGTCCCAGGGAGTGCTCTTCACCGAGCTGTTCACTCTCTACGGCGTCGCGAAGATGCTGGTCGGGTTGCATCAGGAGGGCGGTGAGGGCGATCGGGAGGTGACGGCGGCGTTGCAGCGCGTGCTGCTTCCTGCAGCCGACTTCACCGATCACCTGCGCTATCTGGCCGACCGCGACACCGTGGTTGCGGAGAAGGCGTGGGCACTGAACCTGGCCGACCTCGGCGAGCGACATTGGTGGCACCGAACGCGGACCCCGGTACGATGTCTCTGCCGAGCCGCGTCACGGCCGGGCTCGACGACTCGGTACGTGACGAGATCGTGGCGGTCGCAGCGGAGCACGGCGTGACCGTGTCGACCGTGATGTCGCTCGCGTGGGCGCTCACGTTGCGCCGGTTCACCGGCCGCGACGACGTGGTCTTCGGGTCCACCGTGTCGGGTCGCGACCCGCTCGTACCCGACGTCGATCGCATGGTCGGGCTGACACTGAACACCGTGCCCGTCCGGGTGCGGCTGCGCTCGGCGTCGACACTGTCGGACATGCTGCGCCAGTTGTTCGTCGAACAGAGCGGTCTGATCGAGCACCAGCACGCCGGGCTGGGCGAGATCGCCCGGGCCGCCGGTTTCGGGGTGCTGTTCGACACGTTGCTGGTGTTCCGCAATGTCGGTGGGGACGCGGCGCGATTCGGTGTGTTCGAACGCGCAGGGATCATCGCTGCAGACGCGACGGACGCCACCCACTATGCGATCACCGTCGATGTCGACCCCCGGAGTCGAAGCGGCGCGATGGAGGTGACCATCGAGAACCGCCCCGATCTCGTCGACGACGAGACCGCCGCGTCGCTTCTCGAGATCATGACCGGCATGCTCGTCGAGATCGCAGGACTTCGGGCGCGGGGCCGGGTCACGGTGGCCGAATCCGGTCGCGGACACGGCGAACTCGAACGCACCGCACTGACGGCGCCCCGCGTGGCGATTCCGCTGCCCGGCGCCGTGGAGGGAAGTATCGACACCCTCCTGTGCGAACGTGCTGCCTCCACCCCCGATGCACCCGCATTGACCTGTGGTACCGAGACGTTGACCGCTCGGGAATTCGACGACCGCGTGACCGCGCTGGCGCGGTACCTGGCTGCGTCCGGTGTGGGCGCAGGCGATCTGGTCGCACTGATGCTGCCGCGAATCGCCGATCACGTGGTGGCGATCTTCGCGGTGATGCGCACCGGCGCCGCGTACCTGCCGCTCGACCTCGAGCATCCGGGTTCGCGACTGCGGGAGATCGTGCTCGACAGCGGCGCCCGCACTGTGATCACGGCCGATGCGCGGACCGAGCGGGTGGCAGAGGTGGCTTCCGGTCTGCCAGGGGTTTCCGTCGTCGATCTCGCAGAGCCCGCGGTGGCCGAGGTGCTGTCGGGGGCTCGTCCCGCACCGAATGTGCCGATGCACCGCATCGGTGGACCCATCCATCCGGACCAGCCCGCCTACGTCATCTACACGTCGGGATCGACGGGTAAACCCAAGGGCGTCCAGGTCGGTCATCGTGGTCTGACGACGATGTACCACAATCACCGTGACGAGATCTTCCGCGGGACAGAGCAGCTCGTCGACGGCCGGCAGTTGCGCATCGCGCACACCGTGTCGTTCTCCTTCGACATGTCGTGGGAAGAGCTGTTCTGGTTGCTGGCAGGCCATCACGTGCATGTCATCGACGAGGCGGCGAGAGCCGATCCGCGCACGCTGGTCCAGCATTATCGAACTGTCGGAATCGACGTCGTGAACGTGACACCGTCGTATGCACGGGAACTGATCGCTGCCGGTCTGCTCGACGACGAGCGGGCTCCGAAGCTGGTGATGCTCGGCGGCGAGGCCGTTCCGCAGGAATTGTGGACCCGGTTGCGTGAGCAGGACGGAATCGACGGCTACGACCTCTACGGACCGACCGAATTCACCATCAATGCGATGGGATCGGCCGTCGCGGACAGTGAAAGTCCCTGCCTCGGTCGGCCGATCCGCAATGCCTGCGCACGTGTCCTCGATTCCGGGCTGCGCCCGGTCGCCGTCGGAGCGGTCGGTGAACTCTACATGTCCGGTGACGGTGTCGCGCACGGGTATCGAGGCCGGCACGGACAGACGGCATCGGTGTTCGTCGCTGATCCGTTCGCAGCCGGAGAGCGGATGTATCGCACCGGCGACCTCGTGCGGTACCTCGCCGGCGGCCGCGTGGAGTACCTGGGACGGGTCGATCGCCAAGTCAAGATTCGCGGCATCAGAATCGAACTCGGCGAAGTCGAGTCGGCGCTCGAAGCGTTGCCCGGTGTGACGCGAGCCGCCGCAACGGTCCGATCGAACGGCCCTGTGGCGCGGCTGATCGGCTACGTCGTGGGTGAGGGGGCCGACTCGGAGAGCGACCTGCGCGCACAGCTGCGTGAGATCGTCCCCGCGCATCTCGTGCCCGCGCAGATCGTGCGAGTGGACACCATCCCGCTCACGGTCAACGGCAAGCTGGACCGCGCGGCGCTGCCGGAGCCGCCGCGTCGCAACGTCGCTGATTCGCTGCGCACGCCGACCCAGTGGACGGTGGCCGCCATCTTCTGCGAGCTGCTCGGATTGGACGAAGTGGGAGCCGACGACGCTTCGCCGACTGCGGGGGCGACTCGCTGGCGGCCATGCGGATGGTTTCTCGGCTCGAGCGCGACACGTCCGTTCGAGTGGACGTCCGGGAGCTCCTCGAGCGTCAGTCGGTTGCGTCGGTCGCGGAACTCATCGACTCCCGGCGTGACGGCGGTGTCGACGAGGTACCGGACGATGTGATCCGATTCGGACGGGACGGAACAGGTGAGCCGTTGTTCTGCATCCATCCGGCCGGGGGCTACGCCTGGCAGTTCGCATCACTGGCGTCGATGCTCGATCGCCCGGTCGTCGGGCTGCAACTTCCCCAGGGAGATCGTCCGGGTACCTTCGACGAGCTCGTCGAACATCACGTCCGTGCGGTACGTCGTGAACAACCGCGAGGGCCGTACCGCCTGCTCGGATACTCGTTCGGCGGAACGCTCGCTCACGCGATGGCCGCGATGTTGACGGAGGCGGGCGAGACGATCGCCTTCGTCGGCCTCGTGGACAGCGAGCCGCTGGATGGGCGAAACTCCGACGTTCCGGCAGCACCGGCACGTGAGCTTCCGGCGGAGTTGGCAGACGACATCGCCGCGAACTTCACTTACACATCGTTGCTCCTGAGACTGCCGAAGCACCCGGATACTCGGGCATCGTCACGTTGTTCGAGGCGCAGCGCGGAAAGCCGTCCGATGGCTTCGCCGACCGGTGGCGACGGATTCACGGCGGCGAGCTCGTCGTTCACGTGGTGGACGAGGACCACGACGGCATCGTGTCGGAGACCGGATGGCGGCAGATTCTGCCGGCGCTCGAGTAGGTCCACCACGTCGAGGTTCAGCAAGTTGAGGTTCGGCTCGGCGCCGGTGGGTGCGGAGAAGAAAACTGATTCGAAATCGGAAGGACGACACTGTGCTCACTCGTGAGACCGTCATCGGAGACATCGCGACGGCCTGGATCAGCCGCCCGAGTACATCAGCGACGAGCTGAATCTGCTCGACGAGGGGCTGGATTCCATTCGGATCATGGGGCTTGTGGAGCGATGGCGGTCTGCGGGCGTTCCGGACATCGATTTCCCGACGCTCGCCGCCGATCCGACCGTGGCACACTGGTTGCCGTCGCGCTCGGCGAGTACTGATTTTCGAAAGAAAGGTCTATCGATGGCTGGGACCGCCCGTGAAGTCGAGGTATTTCCGATCTGTATCCGAGAGGTGGACGTCCTCCGAGTCGAGGATGTCACTCCCGGCATGCGCCGGGTGACGGTCGGTGGTCCGTCGATGGACAGTCATGTTCGAGACGGTGTTCAGTTGCCTGCGGTGCGGACCAGCGGTTTCGACGACGACGTCAAGCTGTTGCCGGTCGACCCCCGGACCGGAGAACTGCCGTTCGAGGTGCCGCGAAATTCCGACAGCGGCGCTGTCGAATGGCCGTCGGGATCGTTCCAGTACGCCCGGACCTACACGGTTCGTTCCTTCGACGAGGACACGCGCGAGATGGCGATCGATTTCGCCATGCACGAGGGTGGATTGGCCTCCGACTGGGCGAATCGCGTGCAACCGGGGGAGACGGTCCTCATGGCAGGGCCGAAGCACTCGGCCGGTCTCCCCGCCGGCGTCGACTGGATGCTGATCGCCGGTGACGAGACGGCGCTGCCCGCGATCGCGCACTGCCTCGAGCAACTCCCCTCGGATCTGCCCGCGACGGTGGTGATCGAGGTTGCCGAGCCGTCGCATCGACAGGAGCTGAAATGCGAGGCGCCCCTGGACGTGACGTGGCTGTTCCGCTCCGAGAACGACGGTGAGTCGCGGTTGGTCGAGACGGTGAAGGCAGCGCAGTGGAGGCCGGGGCAGCCGTACCTGTGGGTCGCGGGCGAGACTCTGACGATCAAGCCGCTGCGGCGCTGGGCGAAGCTGGACAAGGAGATCGCCAAGCAATTCGTGGAGATCGCCGGGTACTGGCGTCACCGCGAGGTCGCGCAGACAGGACCGGCGTCACCGGTCGCTGCTGACGTCGAGATCGACCCGGACGAGCAGCTGCACGAGATGTCGGAGTTGCTGCCCCCGTTGGCGATCAGGACGGCGGTCACCGTCGGGTTGTTCGAGGCGATCGACGGCGGTGCCGATACGGCGGAGACGGTCGCCGCCGAGTGCAGAACCCACCCCGGTGCAACCGCGAAACTGCTGCGCCACCTCGTGCTGATGGACCTGGTCTCGGTGGACGAGGGGCGCTTCGCGCTCACCGAGATGGGGTCGATCCTGGCCGATCAGGACGCGTTCGCCAGTCAGGCTCTGCACTTCGACAAGATTCACACCCGCCTCGACATGGCGTTCCTCGGACTGCTCGAATCGGTTCGGACAGGAGCGCCCGCGGCAGGACACAGCTTCGCGGACAAGCAGAAGGATCCCGGTTCGTGGACGGCTTCCACGAGGAGGTCGCCTTCGGATCCGTCTACCGCGCGCCGGCACTGCCGGATGCCGTCGATCTCGACGGCGTACGTACCGTCGCGATCTACGGAGAGGGCGCCGGGGTGTACGCCGACAACCTCGCCCGGGTGCTGCCGGACCTCGAGATCTCCCTGGTGGGGCTCCCGGCGCAGAACACCAGGAATCTGGGTGATGTTGCGGAGTCGCGCCGGGACCGGATCAGGCGTATCGACGGGAGCGAGTTCACCGCCCTCGCAGCACCCGTCGACCTGGCCGTTGCGGTCGAGATGGTCGACTGCCATCCGGATGCTGACGCGCGAATGCTGATCGGGGCGCTCGGTGCGTCCGCGCGCCGGGTCGTGCTGGTGACCGATCTGCTCGACCCGGAGACCACCGACGACCACGACACCGAGGCCGACCTCCTGAAATTGTGTCTCCACGGATCGGGTCAGCGCACCGAGGCCGAGCTGTCCGCTCTGATATCGAAATCAGGCTGTGGAACACCGCGCTTCGGAGCGATCGGCTGGGGATCGACGGTCGTGGAGTTCACCGGTACTCACTGACAGGGTGCGTCACGTTCGTCGGGCGTAGCGCACCTGCGGACGACCGGCCTTGCCGTATTCGGTGAGTCGCACGAGCGCGCCGTCGTCGGCAAGACGTTCGAGATAACGCCACGCCGTCACCCGCGACACCCCGATCCCTTCACCTACCTGTGCGGCGGTGCACGGCTCGTCGACCTCTCGGAGGAAGCCGACGATCCGGTCGAGTGTCGCGGGGGCGATGCCCTTCGGGCTCGACGCGCGTGTGTCGGATGTTCGCAATGCCGCCATCGCGCGATCGATCTCGTGTTGTCCGGCGGCTCTACCCGCGCTGTCGAGTGCCTCGCGGTACGACACGTAGCGTTCGAGCTTGTCGCGAAGCGCTGCGAAGGTGAACGGCTTGAGCAGATACAGCACGATTCCGCGGGCGACGGCGGTGCGCACCACCTCGAGTTCGCGCGCCGAGGTCACGGCGATGATGTCGGGACTCGGGTGGAACACGCTGAGCGCGGCCGCGATATCGAGTCCGCTGGTGTCGGGCAGTCCGATGTCGAGGAGTACGAGGTCGATCGGTTCACCCGCGTGAGCGGCCGCGGCAACCGTGCGCAACGCGTCCTGCCCTGTATGTGCGACACCGGAAACCGTGAATTCCGGTAATCTGCCCAGATATTCGCGGTGCGCGTCCGCGATGAGAGGTTCATCTTCGACGATGAGTACACGAATCATGATTCGGTACCGTCCCTTCCGGGCCCCATCGGGATCTCGACGACGACCATCGAAGCGAGTGACGACTCGGTGTGCACCGTGCCGCGGTACCGGTTCACGACCTGGCTGACAAGCGCCAGCCCGAGACCGTGATGATCGGACTTCGTGGAGTATCCGCGCTGTGTCGCGTGGGCGAGTGTCTCCGCGGTCATCCCCGGTCCGCTGTCTGCCACTTCCACGACCATCGTCGACCCCTCCTGCCGTATTGCGACTTCGACCCACGGGTCGTCGGAAGCGCGTGACGCATCGATGGCGTTGTCGACGAGATTGCCGACGAGGGTGACGAGATCCCCGGTGCTCATCGGCGGGGTGGACTCGAGCGCGGTGTCCTCGGTGACGGTCAGCGCGACACCGCGGGTCGAGGCGTCGCTGGACTTTCCGAGCAGCAGCGCAACCAGAGCAGGTTCACGGACCGCTGTGGTGAGGCGATCTATCAGCGACTGCGACAACGCCAGCTCGTGGGTAGCGAACGAGACCGCCTCGTCGGTGCGACCCAACTCCACCATCGTGACGATCGTGTGCAGCCGGTTCGCCGATTCGTGCGCCTGGGTTCGCAGGGACTCCGCGAACCCCCGCACAGAATCGAGTTCGCCCAGGACGTTCTGCAGTTCGGTGTGGTCGCGGAGCGTGACCACGGCGCCCAGTCGTCGTCCTTCCCAGAGCACTGCGTCACTGTTGACCACGAGCACCCGGTTTCCGGTCACATGCATTTCGTCGCGCACGTCGTCGCCCCGGCGGGCAAGCTCCCGGAGTTTCGGGGAGGTCGTCGAATCGTGCGGCGCGGTCGGAAGGAACTTCGAGCAGGCGGCGGGCTTCGTCGTTGATCACGTCGATCCGCGGTTGGGAGGAAGCGTCGGTACCGAACACCAGCAGACCTTCGCCGATGGAGTGGAGGACGGCGTCGTGGTGCTCGTAGAGCAGACGTAGCTGCCGGGGGTCGAGTCCCAGCGTCTGCCTTCGCAACCGGCGAGCGATGAGATAGGCACCCGCCGCGCTGACCGCGACCCCGGCCGCAACCACACCGATGATGGTCGGAAGACCGTCCAGGAAGCCCTGCCAGATCCGCTGCCTGGTCACTCCGACGGACACGAAGCCGACGAGTTCTTCATCCTGACCGTAGACCGGCGCGACCGCACGGATGGAGGGGCCGAGCGACCCGGTGTACGTCTCGGCGAAGGTCTCGCCCGCGCGTGCCGACTCGGTGTTCCCTGTGAACGGGCGTCCGATCTCCTCCGGAGTCGGGTGCGTGAGCCGGATTGCGTCCTCGGTCATCACCACCACGAAGTCGACGCCGGTCGCGGCGCGCACTTCCTCGGCCCGCTCTTGCAGCGTCCCCACGGGGTCACCGGCGGAGATGCCCTCTGCGACCTCGGGAAACCGCGCGATGGTATCGGCGATCTCGATCACTTCTCTGCTCGTTGCCCGGTCCGCCTCACGGCGTTCGTCGACGATGAACAGGCTCCGGCCGCCACGACCATCACAGTGAACACCACCAGCTGCAGGATCAGCAGCTGTCGGGCGACGCTGAGTGGGCGGTGCTGTCGGGGTTCCGGCATATGTCCTCGCGCATTCGACGTGCATGAACTCAATGCACGCAATCTTCTCCCGCGGCTTTCCGGGTACCACCATTTTCCAGGGTGGACGTGACTCCGGTCACCAGACGCGAAGGGCGCACAATGAGCATCAGTAAGAGCGGTTCCACACGCCGCGACCGTACCCACTGGCTGTATATCGGCGTCATCGTCGCGGTGGTCGCCGGGGTGGTCGTCGGATGGTTGGCCCCGGAAACGGGTAAGTCGCTCGGTGTCCTCGGCACCATGTTCGTCGATCTCATCAAGATGATGATCAGCCGGTCATCTTCTGCACGATCGTGCTCGGCATCGGATCGGTGCGTGCTGCTGCCAGCGTCGGACGCATCGGCGGTCTCGCCTGATCTACTTCATCGGAATGTCGACGGTCGCTCTCGCGATCGGTCTCGGTGTCGGCAACCTCCTCGATCCAGGTTCGGGCCTGACACTCGATCCGTCGACCGCCGGCTCGGGCGCCGCACTCGCCGAGCAGGCACACGCCGCGGGCGGCACCGCCGATTTCATCGCCTCGATCATCCCCACGTCGCTGCTGTCCGCTCTCACCGCCGGTAGCGTGTTGCAGACCCTGTTCGTGGCGTTGCTCGTCGGATTCGCGATCCAGGGCATCGGGAAGTCCGGAGAGCCGATTCTGCGCGGTGTCGCGCATGTCCAGAAGCTCGTGTTCAAGATCCTGACGATGATCTTGTGGCTCGCCCCGATCGGCGCGTTCGGTGCGATCGCGAACGTGGTCGGTCAGACAGGCCTGAACGCGGTGGTGCAGCTGGGCGCTCTGATGCTTGCCTTCTACCTCACGTGCCTGGTGTTCGTGTTCGGTGTGCTCGGCTCGCTGCTCAAGGCCGTCGCCGGAGTCTCTGTCTTCAAGCTCGTCCGGTACCTCGCCCGCGAGTATCTGCTGATCTTCGCGACTTCGTCGTCGGAGTCCGCTCTGCCTCGTCTGATCGCCAAGATGGAGCACCTCGGTGTCGAGCGCACGACGGTCGGTGTCGTGGTGCCCACGGGCTACTCGTTCAACCTCGACGGCACCGCCATCTATCTGACGATGGCTGCGCTGTTCGTCGCCGACGCATGGGCAGTCCGCTCATGTTGTCGGAGCAGGTGTCGCTGCTGGTGTTCATGGTCATCGCGTCGAAGGGTGCTGCGGGAGTCACCGGCGCCGGTCTCGCGACATTGGCAGGCGGCCTGCAGAGTCATCGGCCGGATCTGCTCGACGGTGTCGGGCTGATCGTGGGTGTCGACCGATTCATGTCGGAGGCGCGCGCCGTCACCAACTTCTCCGGCAACGCCGTCGCGACGCTGCTGATCGGCACGTGGACTCGCTCGGTCGACCGCGAACGCGTCGATGAGGTGCTGTCGGGCCGGGTGCCGTTCGACGAGAGCATGCTCGGTGACGACGACATGCCGGAACCTCCCAAGGAACCGTCGCGGCTCGAGAAAGTCTCTGCTGTTGGGCCGTAGTGCCGTAGTCAGGGTGAATTCACGCTCCGCCGCACGAGTGGCGGGTTGGTAGAGACCTGTCGGTATGCCCGCCCGGTCAGCAAGTCAGTCGTCGGTAGCGGTGTTGCCATTCGCGTTGCGAGACTTGGACAACGATTCCATAAGACCGCGCATGGCACGCATATCGGAGCGTAGCTCGTCCAGTTCGGAGCGGAGGTCGTCCACTGTGTCGATGGGTGGTTCGGCGGGCGCCGGTTCGCGCTTCACCTTCGTCGGCGACGGGGGCGGCGTCACGGTGGTTGATTCGGTTCGTGCCGGGGCGAACCCGTCGAAGAAAACCGATGTGACAGTGGCGGTTATCGATTCGATGTCGGCGGCGAGGGTGTCTCGGTGCCATCTGACCGACTGGAAAACGCACTCTCGCATCATCCGCTGGAACTCGAATACGTCTATACCGGAATTGAATTCACCATTGCGTACTCCTTCATCGACAACGTCGAACCATGCCCGGTGCGAGGATTCGACGGAACCGGCGATCTCCGTGTACTCGGGGAGCGCACCGAGGTTCTCGATCTCGTTCTGATAGATCTCTGTGGCGTAGGGATGCTGGTCTGCGACTTCGAGTGAGACTCGGACCATGAGCCGAGACGATGGCGGGCCGTCTCGGGCTCGGCCCGGACGCTCTCGTAGTTGCATACCAGGTCCGTCAGGAAACTCCTCAGGATCTCGGAAACGATGGCATCCTTGGAACTGAAGTAGTGGTACAGCGTCCCGGAATTCAGCCCGACCGCGTCGGCGATCTCGCGGATTGTGGTGGCTGACATTCCTCGTTCGGAAAAAAGCCGAGCCGATTCGGCCAGGATCTTCTGACGCCGACTGGCTGTCACTGTTCACCTCTCGTGTTCGGGTCTGACGATCTGTGCATGCGCCGCCGCATTCGAGGCTATCAGCAGGTCAGGGCTGTTTACCTGAGCCACGTCAATGCGCTCTTCGCTCGTTGTGGCCACGTTTGCCGAGCATGCGACCCAGGTGGGGTCGAGTTGCTACCGGTAGGGGTGTGATGCGGGGAACTGCCTTCTCACGAGTCGAACCATGTCCAGTTCCAAGGCTCGATGTTGCGTAGTACCCCGGCGAACAAGAGTTCGAAGCCTTGTTCGAGCGGTTTCGGCTCGAGCTCGATCCCGCGCCGTGCCCGATCGGCCAGATACAGGCTGGGTCTCCGTCGAGAAACACCATCACGATCCGCACCTGACCCGATGAAGTGCGGTCGTCCTCTGCGAACGTGACCCCGTCGTCCGAATCGCGTCCCACGTCGAGTGTGGTGCTGTAGCTCGAGAAGGTCCACACCCCGGCGACCTCCTCGCATTCCAGCAGGGCCGGTATTACTTCGCGGTCCTGCCTGGCAAAGAACTGCTCGCTCACACTGCCGTTGGGGTCCTGGACCCGAGTCGCGACCAGCGAGATTCCCCGGTTCGGACGCATCGGCAGCGCGTCCGCGCTGACCAGGCAACGCGGGCTCACGTAGCCCTTGACCGGCATGAAGGTGCCCATCACCAGACGCCGACTGAGGCGGACATCGGGTCGCCGTCCCATTTGGAACGTCCGGACCGCGAGGTCTTGCCATTGGGCGAGGCTCTCGTCGACGGGGTCCCGGAACCAGTAACTGTTGACGTAGTGCACTCCGTCGAGCGCTTCGCAGGTCCGGGTGGATTCTGCGCAGTCCGGGCTGTGCACCCACCGCTCGCCGTGGACGACACCGTCCAGAGCCAGATTTTCGGGCCGATGGTCGAGCTGGTGCCAAGCGTTGTACTCCGCGTGCGAAGTCGGGTCTACCACCTGGGTGAACGAGAAGAACACCTTGCGGCCTAGCATTGTGCTGCCTCGGCGAGTGCCGGCGCGACCCGGGTGAATAGCAGTTCCACGTGGCGGTCGACCAGCGCGTCGGGCATCCCCGGGAGCCCGGCCCACAGATAGACGTGCTCCACTGGCATGGAATGAGTTCGGAGACGGATCTCATGGGCCGCCACCTCGGGTGTGGCGACGGTCAGCCCCGGCACCGCCCCCGTCAGATCGAATTCGGCGATCAACTCGATCTCCAGATCGGTGGCGCTGCGCACATCACCACGCCTGCTCGCATATGTTGCCTGTTGGTGTGCGAAATGCGGGATCAGTCGTCTTGTAGTCGCCTCGGGATCATCGGCCACAATGATGTTGAGCATGCCACCGCGGCGGGCCGCGCCCGCGCCGTGGCCGCCCTCCTCG
>BBEG01000152.1 GCA_001312645.1 Rhodococcus sp. JCM 9791 | reverse complement strand
TCGCAGAACCTGAGCCTGCGGAGCCGGAGAGTGCGCCCGAGGTCGTTGCCGAGCCCGAAGTCGTCCCCGAGCCTGCGGAGCCGAAACCTGCCGAGCCGAAACCTGCCGAGCCGAAACCTGCGGAGTTCGAGCCTGCGGAGCCCGGCGGAGCGGTCGACGCTGCGCCGACGCAGACTGCTCCCGTCGAAGCAGAGGATGCTCCGGCACCGGTCGAAGCGCCCGCTGTTCCGGCGCTCGACGAGATCGAGCCGACCTCGGGCCGACTCGTACGTCTCCGGGGTCGCCTGGCCCGCTCGCAGAACGCTGTGGGCAAGAGCCTGCTCGGCCTGCTCGGCGGCGGCGATCTGGACGAGGACTCGTGGGAGGAGATCGAGGACACTCTCCTGATCGCGGACCTCGGTTCCGCCACCACCGCGAAGATCGTCGACCGGTTGCGAGAGGAGATGGTTGCGAGCAACGTCCGGTCCGAGGCCGACGCGCGTGCCGTGCTCCGCAAGGTGCTCGTCGACGAACTGCGCCCCGACCTCGATCGTTCCATCCGTGCCCTGCCGCACAACAACCTCCCGTCGGTGCTGCTCGTCGTCGGTGTCAATGGCACGGGTAAGACGACCACGACCGGCAAGCTCGCTCGTGTTCTCGTCGGAGACGGACGTCGAGTCCTGCTCGGCGCCGCCGATACCTTCCGCGCTGCTGCGGCCGATCAGCTCCAGACCTGGGCCGAGCGTGTGGGCGCCGAGGTGGTCCGCGGTAAGGAAGCAGCCGACCCGGCGGCCGTCGCATTCGACGCTGTCGCGAAGGGCATAGACAACGGGGTCGACGCAGTTCTCATCGACACCGCCGGCCGCCTGCATACGAAGACCGGCTTGATGGACGAGCTGGGCAAGGTCAAACGCGTGGTCGAGAAGAAGGCCGCCGTCGACGAAGTTCTGCTGGTGCTCGACGCCACGATCGGGCAGAACGGGCTCATGCAGGCCCGAGTGTTCGCGGAGGTCGTCGACATCACCGGTGTGGTGCTGACGAAACTGGACGGCACCGCCAAGGGCGGAATCGTCTTCCAGGTGCAGCACGAGCTCGGCGTTCCGGTCAAGCTTGTCGGCCTGGGCGAGGGCGCGGATGATCTCGCCCCCTTCGAACCGGGTGCGTTCGTCGACGCGTTGCTGGGCTGACACTTCCGAGCCACGAATCGAGGCCGCTCCCGCTCCGGCGGGAGCGGCCTTGTCGTCTCCCGATGCGGTTCCCGCGTGAAACATGAACGAAACACCGTCCCGGCACGCGTTCACGCCGACGAAACAGGACGGCGCTTCTGATGAAACATCTCCGCAGGAAGCTTTTCCCAACGACGCGCTCAACGGCGCGAACAACTGGGAGGTGTGCAAGTGGAGGAAGTGGTGAACACCGGCGACGCAGCATGGATGCTCATGGCGGCATCGCTCGTGCTGCTGATGACACCGGGTCTGGCGTTCTTCTACGGCGGCATGTCGCGCGCCAAGTCGGTCCTGAACATGATGATGATGTCGTTCGGCGCAATGGCACTGATCGGCGTGATCTATGTGCTGTGGGGCTGGTCGATGTCGTACGGCTCCGAGAGCATCGGTGGGATCTTCGCGAATCCGTTCGAGCTGTTCGGTCTACAGGGCGCCATCTATGACGCAGAGGGTGGATTCCTGCCGGGGGCCGGCAACTACCCGCAGATCATCGACATCGGGTTCCAGGTCACCTTTGCGATCATCACCACCGCGCTCATCAGCGGTGCGCTCGCCGAGCGCGTGAAATTCGGCACGTGGATGGTGTTCGTCGGGGTCTGGGTGACCCTCGCGTACTTCCCGCTCGCTCACATGGTGTGGGGTGGCGGCCTGCTC
This sequence comes from Rhodococcus sp. JCM 9791, assembly GCA_001312645.1. GTDB lineage: Bacteria > Actinomycetota > Actinomycetes > Mycobacteriales > Mycobacteriaceae > Rhodococcus. Next base: position 11,027 of record BBEG01000152.1, on the reverse strand, counting down.
TCCGGCTCCGAGGACAGCATTGCGGCGAAGCTGTTCGGCACCGTCGACGACGGTGAAGGGGGCTGGTCGCGGCTGTCGCACCCATCGACTTCGCCGGTGGCACGGTGGTCCACATCAACGCCGGTATCGCCGCGCTAGTTCTGGTGCTCGTCATCGGCAAGCGCTCCGGTTTCGGCAAGACCGCGTTCCGTCCGCACAATCTTCCGTTCGTGATGCTCGGCGCCGCGCTGCTGTGGTTCGGCTGGTTCGGATTCAACGCTGGATCCGCGTTCGCCGCCGACGGCGTCGCAGGTCTCGCCTGGCTCAACACCACGGTGGCTGCCGCCGCTGCGATTCTGGGCTGGCTGGCCACCGAACGCCTCCGGGACGGCAAGGGCACCAGCCTCGGTGCCGCATCGGGCGCCGTTGCCGGCCTGGTCGCGATCACTCCCGCCGCCGGTTCGCTCAGCCGGTCGGGTCCATCGTGCTCGGTGCCGTTGCGGGTGTCCTCTCGGCCCTCGCGGTCGGTCTGAAGTACAAGTTCGGCTATGACGACTCGCTCGACGTCGTGGGCGTGCACCTCGTGTCCGGTCTGTGGGGCACGGTCGCCATCGGCCTTCTCGGAACCGAGACCGGACTGTTCTATGGAGGCGACTACAAGCAGCTCGTCATCCAGATCGTGATCGCCCTGGTCGCCTGGTGTTCACCGCCATCGTCACCGCCGTGATCGCATTGGCTCTGAAGCCGCTGGCTGGAGGATCAGCGCGGAGGAAGAAGCCCGCGGGATCGACGAGGCCGAGCACGCGGAAACCGCATACGACTTCGCCACAGCACTGAAGTGACAGTTCACCTCGTCTTCGAGGTGGAAAGTGGACGAAGATAACGGGCAAGGGTTACGCGGACAGCAATGACAACGTCCGGTGGGCACCGGGAAGGGATGAGAAATGAAGCTGATCACGGCAATCGTGAAGCCATTCACGCTCGAGGACGTCAAGGCAGGGCTCGAACAGGCCGGGGTGCTCGGAATGACCGTGAGCGAGGTGCAGGGCTACGGGCGCCAGAAGGGTCACACCGAGGTGTACCGAGGCGCCGAGTACTCGGTCGACTTCGTGCCGAAGGTCCGAGTCGAGGTCGTCGTCGACGACTCTGTGGTGGACAAGGTGGTCGACACGATCGTCGAGGCCTCACGCACCGGAAAGATCGGTGACGGCAAGGTGTGGGTCACCCCGGTGGAATCGGTGATTCGAGTCCGCACCGGAGAACGAGGTACGGATGCACTCTGACCCCCATGGGGCAGAGACCCGAGGCCCAGGACACGCTGCGCACGCAGCGGGTCGTGGGCCTTCGGCGTCTTCGAGCCCGAACTCGGCGACGGACCTCTCCGCGGCCAGGGACGCACTCGTCTCCGGCTCCGGCCGCACTCGTCGCCTCGACACCCGAGCGCTGCGCGACGCGCTCGTCGACCTGTTCGACTTCTGGTTGACGACGGAGGGTTCCGAACTCGGAATCAGACCCGACAGCGGCTTCGCGCTCGTCGCGGTCGGGGGACTCGGCCGTCGCGAGATGCTTCCGCACTCCGACGTCGACCTCATCCTGCTCCACGACAACATCGATCCCGAGACGGTGTCATCGGTGGCGGACCGGCTGTGGTATCCGCTGTGGGACGCACACATCCGGCTCGACCACAGTGTCCGGACCGTCCCGCAGGCCTTGCAGGTGGCTTCCAGTGATCTTCCCGCCGCGCTCGGGATGCTCGAGGCCAGGCACATCGCCGGCGACCAGGAACTGAGCAACCTGCTCATCGGTGGCGTGCGTAGGCAGTGGCGTACCGGGATACGAAACCGTTTCGACGAGCTCATCGAGATGACAGAAGCGCGTTGGGAGCGTTCCGGCCAGATCGCACACCGCGCCGAGCCCGATCTCAAGAGCGGTCGCGGAGGGTTGCGGGACGTACAACTGCTCAATGCGTTGTCCGTCGCGCAACTCACCGACGGCATGCCCGGCCTCGGACCGGATGTGCCCGGGGGCGGCCTCGCGGCTGCCCACCGTCACCTGCTCGATGTACGGACGGAACTGCACCGTGTCGCGGGTCGGGGCCGCGATCAACTGCAGGCTCAGGACGCCGACGAGATCGGCGCCGCACTACGCATCGGAGATCGTTTCGACCTTGCGCGTCTACTCACGGAGGCGGCGCGAACGGTCAGCTACTCCGTCGAGGTCGGTATCCGCACCGCGGGCAATTCCCTGCCGCGCAAAGGCCTGTCACGTCTGCGACGTGGACCGGTTCGTCGCCCGCTCGACGAAGCGTCGTCGAGCATGGCGGAGAGGTTGCTCTGGCCCGCGATGCTCAGCCGAGCAAGGACCCAGGCCTGATCAACCGGGTGGCCGCCGCAGCCGCACGATCGGGTCTGCCCATCTCGGCGGCGACGTTGACCCGGCTGTCGGACCACGCGCCGGAGCTGCGGGAGCCTGGCCACGGCAGGCGCTCGACGACCTGATCGTGCTGCTCGCGTCGGGGCCTTCTGCCGTCGAAGTCGTGGAGGCGCTCGATCGAACGGGACTGTGGGGACGTCTGTTGCCCGAGTGGGGTGCAGTACGCGACCTCCCACCGCGCGACGCGGTCCACACCTGGACCGTCGATCGCCATCTGGTGGAGACCGCAGTTCACGCGAGTGCACTCACGACGCGGGTGTCCCGCCCTGATCTACTCCTCGTCGGGGCGCTCCTGCACGACATCGGCAAGGGGCGGGGCGGCGATCACAGTGTGGTCGGCGCCGAGGTCGCCCATCAGATCGGGACACGCATGGGGTTGTGGCCGTCGGATCTGTCGGTGCTCACGGCGATGGTCCGACACCACCTGCTACTTCCGCACACTGCGACCCGGCGCGACTTGGACGACCCGGCGACCGTCGAGTCGGTGATGGACGCACTGGGCGGCGACCCGCTGCTCCTCGAACTGCTGCACGCGCTGGCAGAAGCGGATTCGCAGGCCACCGGACCTGGTGTCTGGGGTGACTGGAAAGCCTCGCTCATTCGGGAACTGGTGCGACGTTGCCGATTGGTGATGGCGGGGGAGGACCTTCCGGCTCCGGCCCCGATCGACCCCGAACTCGCGCAGCTCGCCGAGGACGGAGCCATGCATGTCTCGCTCGACCCGCTGCCCGACGGCCGCGGCTACACCGTGACGGTGGTGGCACCGGACGAGCCCGGCGTGTTGTCCGACACCGCGGGAGTGCTGGCCCTCCACGGACTACGAGTGCAGTCGGCTTCCATCGGAAGCACGCGGGAAGCACCGTCAACAGGTTCATCGTGATGCCGCGATTCGGTGCGCCGCCCGCGGCGGGACTACTGCGGCAGGAGTTCGTGCGGGCCCGGTCCGGCGACCTCGATCTGCTCGCGGAGCTCGAGGCGAAGGATCGTGCGGCGCGCGAGTCCGCACCGTCTGTTGGCCCCGAGCACGCGGTGCCCGGAATGTACTCGCAGGCCCCACCGCGCCTGATCTGGCTCGACACGACGGATCCGGGTCAGATTGTGCTGGAAGTCAGGGCGGAGGACCGGATCGGGATGCTCTGCCGGCTCGCCGGCGTCTTCGAGGATCTCGGAGCGGACGTGCGGTGGGCGACGGTCACGACGATCGGATCGACCGTGGTCGACTCGTTCTGCGTCGATGTGTCGACCGCGGGAACGAGGGCGTCCCGGGAACGGCTCGAGCAGGCCCTGCTGGCGGTCCTTCCCACCCCTGAACCGAAGAAGCCTCCTGCCGTGTCGTGAGGTGACGTCGCGATTCGGGCCGTCCGTCCGGTCTTTCGGTCGGCCGGACGGCCCCACCCTCGGCTGCGGGTGGATGGGAGCGGCTACCCTGGAGCGCAGTATTGTCCGTATTCTCGTCAGACCGCAGGAGCGCATTCGGTGTTCGAATCCCTTTCCGACAGGTTGACAGGGGTCCTCAAGGACCTGCGCGGCAAGGGGCGTCTGTCCGACGCGGACATCGACGCGACGTGCCGCGAGATCCGCCTCGCCCTTCTCGACGCCGACGTGGCGCTGCCCGTCGTGCGCTCGTTCATCAATAAGATCAAGGAACGCGCCAAGGGCGCCGAGGTACACGGCGCGCTGAACCCGGCGCAGCAGGTCGTCAAGATCGTCAATGACGAACTCGTCGGGATCCTCGGCGGCGAGACCCGTCGCCTGCAATTCGCCAAGACCCCTCCGACCGTCATCATGCTGGCCGGTCTGCAGGGCGCGGGTAAGACCACGCTCGCAGGCAAGCTCGCCAAGTGGCTCAAGGACCAGGGGCACACCCCGATGCTGGTGGCGTGCGACCTCCAGCGTCCCGGCGCCGTGACGCAGCTGCAGGTCGTCGGTGAACGTGCTGGTGTCTCGGTGTTCGCGCCGCATCCGGGAACATCGATCGGCGGGGGCGAGAACGCTCTCGGTGTCACGGCCGCCGACCCGGTCGCGGTCGCGCAGCAGGGCATCGCGGAGGCCCGGAACAAGCAGTACGACGTGGTCATCGTCGACACCGCCGGTCGGCTCGGTATCGACGAGGAGCTGATGGCCCAGGCCGCAGGCATCCGAGACGCCGTCCAGCCCGACGAGACCCTGTTCGTCCTCGACGCGATGATCGGTCAGGACGCCGTGAGCACCGCCGAGGCATTCCGTGAGGGTGTCGGCTTCACCGGCGTCGTGCTCACCAAGCTCGACGGCGATGCACGCGGCGGTGCCGCGCTGAGCGTCCGCGAACTGACCGGTCAGCCGATCCTGTTCGCGTCAACGGGCGAGAAGCTCGAAGACTTCGACGTCTTCCACCCCGAGCGCATGGCCAGCCGCATCCTCGGCATGGGTGACGTGCTCACCCTCATCGAGCAGGCCGAGCAACACTTCGACGCCACGCAGGCCGAAGCGACTGCCGCCAAGATCGGCAGTGGCGAACTCACCCTCGAGGACTTCCTCGAGCAGATGATGGCAGTGCGCAAGATGGGTCCGATCGCGAACCTGCTCGGTATGCTGCCCGGCGCGGGTCAGATGAAGGACGCGCTCGCGGGAGTCGACGAGAAACAACTCGACCGGATCCAGGCGATCATCCGCGGCATGACCCCGGCGGAGCGCGCCAACCCGAAGATCATCAACGGCTCGCGTCGACTGCGTATCGCGAACGGTTCCGGCGTGAAGGTCTCCGATGTCAACCAGCTCGTCGACCGCTTCTTCGAAGCGCGGAAGATGATGTCCGCGATGGCGGGTCAGATGGGCATGCCGGGCGCCCGCCGCAACCAGCGTTCGAAGAAGGGCAAGAAGGGGAAGAAGGGTGGCCGCGGGCCGACTCCGCCGAAGGTGCGGGGTGGTCTTCCCGGCGGCATGCCCGCCGGGTTCCCCGGGCTCGGTGGAGGGATGCCCGATCTGTCGAACATGCCGAAGGGCCTCGACGAACTGCTCCGGGTCTCGACGGGTTCGATCTGTCGAAGTTGAAGTTCCCCAAGAACTAGGACGCATTCGCAATAAGCATGAGGTGTGGTCGGCACCCCCGCGGGCTCCGCCCGACCGCTGATTTCCGGTCCGGATACCACGTCTGGCAGAATGGACCGCTGTCGTCGCATCCGGTTCCGTACCGCGCGGCGGTCACAGGTTGGAGGCAAAACCGGGCGCGCCACACGGGCGCGTCGTCCGAATTGCACGTGACATGCGCGCTCTGCGCGCGAAGGAGAACACAGCAGTGTCTGTCAAGATCAAGCTCACCCGTCTCGGTAAGATCCGCAACCCGCAGTACCGCGTCGTCGTTGCAGACTCGCGCACCCGCCGCAACGGCCGTGCGATCGAGTCCATCGGCCGGTACCAGCCGAAGGAAGATCCGTCGATCATCGAGATCGATTCGGAGCGCGCGCAGTACTGGCTGAGTGTCGGTGCGCAGCCCACCGAGCCGGTTCTCAACCTCCTCAAGATCACCGGCGACTGGCAGAAGTTCAAGGGGCTGCCGGGCACCGAGGGCACCCTGAAGAAGGCAGAGCCCAAGCCGACCAAGCTCGAGCTGTTCCAGGCCGCACTCGCGCAGGCCGAGAACGAGCCGGCCGCAGAAGCGGTCACCCCCAAGAAGAAGAAGGCTGCCAAGGAAGAGGCTGCCGCTGAGTCCACCGAGGCCGCCGAGTAATGAGCGCCGTGGTGGCCGATGCGGTCGAGCATCTCGTCCGTGGCATCGTCGCGCACCCCGATGATGTGCGCGTCGACCTCATCACGGGTCGCCGTGGCCGCACCGTCGAGGTTCATGTCAATCCTGACGACCTCGGCAAGGTGATCGGTCGCGGTGGCCGCACTGCGACGGCACTGCGGACCCTCGTCACCGGAATCGGTGGCCGGGGGAATCCGCGTCGACGTCGTCGACACCGACCGCTAGGCGCGCGGCGGTGGAGCTCGTAGTGGGCCGTGTGGTGAAGTCGCACGGCATCAAAGGTGAGGTCGTCGTCGAGGTTCGCACCGACGAACCGGACGAGCGCTTCGCTGTGGGCGCGGTCCTGCGTGGCCGTAAGCCCCGCGAGCAGAAGCTGCACAACTACACGGTGGAAGCCGCCCGGGAGCACTCCGGGCGGCTTCTGCTGCGTTTGCACGGTGTGGCCGACCGCACCGGATCCGACGCGATACGCGGTGTCTTGTTCGTTGTCGACAGTGAGGACCTGTCTCCGTCCGATGATCCCGACGAGTTCTACGATCACGAACTCGAAGGATTGCCGGTCCGGATCGTGGCGGGCCGCCCCGACGGCGGTGCCGAGATCGGCACCGTGCGTGAGGTCCTGCACACCGCCGCGGGCGAACTTCTGTCGATCCGCCCTGCCGACGATGCGAGCCGGGAAATCCTCATCCCGTTCGTCACCGAGATCGTTCCGACGGTGTCGATCGCAGACGGCGTGATCGAGATCGATCCACCCGACGGTCTGCTCGATCCCGATTTCGGGGAGCCGCCCACCAAAGCGAAGAAGCAGCAGGCAAGGACGCTGCGCCGGGCAACCGAGGAGAGCGAGTAGTCGGTGCGGCTCGACGTGGTCACCATCTTTCCCGAGTATCTCGAACCACTGCGTGCCGCCCTGCTCGGCAAGGCGATCGACAAGGGCCTGATCTCGGTCGGAGTACACAACCTGCGCGAGTGGACACACGATGTCCACAAGGCGGTCGACGATTCGCCCTACGGCGGCGGACCCGGCATGGTCATGAAACCCACGGTCTGGGGACCTGCTCTCGACGACGTCCTCGGCGTCGACGAGGGCACGACCGACCGGATGTGCTGCTCGTCGTTCCCACCCCCGCGGGCAGGCCGTTCGATCAGGCCACCGCGCAACGGTGGTCGACCGAGAAGCGCATCGTCTTCGCGTGCGGTCGATACGAGGGAATCGACCAACGAGTCTTCGATGACGCCGCCACACGCGTCCGCGTCGAGGAAGTCAGCATCGGCGATTACGTGCTGATCGGCGGCGAGGTCGCGGTGCTGGTGATGGTCGAGGCGTCGTACGCCTGATGCCCGGCGTACTCGGCAATCAGCAGTCACACCAAGAGGATTCGTTCTCCGACGGACTCCTCGAAGGCCCCAGCTACACGCGGCCCGCGAGTTGGCGTGGGCTCGACGTTCCTCCGGTGCTGCTCTCCGGCGACCACGGCAAGGTCGCACAGTGGCGTCATGAACAGTCTCTGATCCGGACCCGCGAGCGACGTCCGGATCTGCTCACAGACGGACAGCGCGCCCGCGACTAGAGGCACCCGTTCGTCCCGTCGCCACTGCATTGTGCTCAGCCGAGTACTTCCTCGACAACCATGGTCACCGTGTCGCGTGCGTGCTGAGCACTCTCGTCCTCCGTCGCGTCGTAGATCGAGGTGTCCGGGAGCGACCAGCCATCGTATTCGGGATCTTCGTAGGTCACCGTCTCCCGCGACAACACGGCGACAACGTACCGGTGGTAGTTGCCGAAGAACCCGGTGGACAGATGAACCCAATGCGCGTCGAGGCAGCACATCCACCCTGCTTTCGACCCGAGGTCCACCGCGTACGAGAGACCGTCGGGCAGGCCGAATTCCTGGTCGTAGCCGTCGGCTCCGGTGGACTCGAAATCGAGTAGATACCCGACGATCCGGGCGGTGGCGGGTTCGTCGAGTCCGGCCCTGCTGCTGAGCAGGTCGTCGTACCAGGTGAGGATGTCCGATGCGGTCGTGACGGTGTTCCACCAGAAATCGACCGGTGCCACCGTTCCCTCGAGCCCGTGGCGACGGGCGACGCGTTCGACGATGTCGGGGCCGTCGAAAACGTCCCACAGCAGGCTCGCGGCGGAATCATCCGACTCCGTGAGCATGGCCCGGATCAGATCGTAGTCGTCGTCTGTCAACGCGATCTCACCGATCCCTTCCCGGAACAGAAGGTCGTCGGCGATGAACAGTTTGACCACCGATGCTGTTTCGAGAGGCTCGTTCACGCCCCCGACCGTTCGCGCACCCGTTGCACGGTCGAGGACCGCCACCGTGATCTCCGCACCGCGCTGTGCGGCAAGCTCCGACGCGGCGTCGATCCGTTCCGCGAGCGTGTCCATCCTGATGGGCACACCGGTGTCGGTGTCGTCGGTGCTCATCTCGACGTGCAGGCCGGCAGCGGACACATCCGACGCGAAGTCGGAGGTCTCGCCGAGGGGTGTTCCGCACGCCGATAACGTTGCTGTCACCACCAGCAACGACAGGCACGACCGGAACAGATCCCAGGTCATCCAACAACTCCTGTGTTCTATTGTGCGGCGCGCACGCGCCGCCGGTCGAAGTTCGGGCTCCACCGGGTAGATGCTCGAGGCGCCCCGGGGAACACCCGAAAGGATAGAGGTAGGTCGATCGTCGTGACGACCCAACTCGACACCGTGAACCGACGTATCGCCGACGAGCTCGACGTCCGCGAGAACCAGGTGGCTGCGGCGGTGGAACTGCTCGACGGCGCTCGACCGTGCCGTTCATCGCGCGCTACCGCAAGGAGGTCACCGGCGGGCTCGACGACGCCCAGCTCCGCACCCTCGAAGAGCGCTTGAGGTATCTGCGCGAGCTCGACGAACGCCGCACTGCGATCCTCGAGTCGATCGATGAGCAGGGCAAGCTCGACGACGAGCTTCGCGGACAGATCATGCTTGCCGAGACGAAGGCCCGGCTCGAAGACATCTATCTGCCGTACAAGCCCAAACGCCGCACGAAGGCCCAGATCGCCCGTGAGGCCGGGCACGAGCCCGTCGCCGACGCACTCATCGGCGACCCGACCACCGATCCCGGGCAGTACAGCGCCGAACAGCTCGACGGTGCCCGCGCGATCCTCGTCGAACGTTTCGCCGAGGACGCCGACCTCGTCGGTGAGCTGCGTGAGGCCATGTGGAGCCGCGGGGGCCTGAAGTCCTCGGTTCGGCCCGGGAAGGAAACCGACGGCGCGAAGTTCGCCGACTACTTCGAGTTCTCCGAGCCGTTCGCCGCCCTGCCGTCGCACCGTATCCTCGCCGTTCTGCGCGGCGAGAAGGAAGAGGTCCTCAGCCTGTCGCTGGAACCGGAACTCGAAGAGCAGGAACCCGGAGCACCGTCCTACTACGAAGGCCGGATCGCCGGCCGTTTCGGGATCACCGACCAGGGGCGGCCCGCCGACCGCTGGCTACTCGACACCGTCCGTTGGGCATGGCGAACCAGGCTGCAGGTCTCGATGGGGGTCGACGTGCGGATGCGACTCAAGCAGTCCGCCGAGAGCGACGCCGTCGACGTGTTCGCTGCGAATCTGCGCGACCTCTTGCTGGCAGCGCCGGCCGGAACCCGCCCCACGATGGGCCTCGACCCTGGCTTCCGCACCGGCACCAAGGTGGCCGTCGTCGATGCGACGGGCAAGGTCGTCGACCACACGACGATCTATCCGCACCAGCCGCACAACAAGCACGACCAGTCGCTCGCGACCCTCGCAGCTCTGGTGGTCAAGCACGGTGTCGAGCTCATCGCCATCGGCAACGGCACGGCCTCCCGAGAGACCGACGCGCTCGCCGCCGAGCTGATCGCCAAGTCCGGTGTCACCAACGTGACGAAGATCGTGGTATCGGAGGCCGGCGCCTCGGTGTACTCGGCGTCCGCCTATGCATCCCAGGAACTTCCCGACCTCGACGTGTCGATCCGCGGTGCGGTCTCGATCGCGCGGCGCCTGCAGGATCCGCTCGCCGAGCTGGTCAAGATCGACCCCAAGTCGATCGGTGTCGGCCAGTACCAGCACGACGTGTCCGAGACGATGCTGGCGCGGTCGCTCGGTGCGGTCGTCGAAGATGCGGTGAATGCCGTCGGTGTCGACGTCAACACGGCGTCGGTGCCCCTGCTGTCCCGCGTATCGGGCATCACCGGGTCGCTCGCGGAGAGCATCGTCACCCACCGCGACCAGAACGGCCCGTTCCGCACCCGCAAGGCACTCAAGGATGTCGCCCGGCTCGGTCCGAAGGCCTTCGAACAGTGCGCGGGCTTCCTCCGCATCCCGGGCGGCGACGACCCGCTCGACGAGTCCGCGGTGCACCCCGAGGCCTACCCGGTGGTCCGTCGCATCGTCGACCGCAGTGGTACGGGGGTGCTCGAACTCATCGGAAGCTCTGCCGTGCTCGGAAAGCTGCGGCCGGAGGAGTTCGTCGACGACAAGTTCGGTCTTCCGACCGTCACGGACATCATCAGCGAACTCGAGAAGCCGGGGCGTGATCCGCGCCCCGAGTTCAAGACCGCGACGTTCGCCGCAGGAATCGAGAAGGTGGCCCACCTGGAGCCCGGCATGGTGCTCGAGGGCGTCGTCACCAACGTCGCTGCTTTCGGAGCGTTCGTCGATGTCGGAGTCCACCAGGACGGACTCGTGCACGTCTCGGCGATGTCGCGCAGCTTCGTCCAGGATCCTCATGATGTCGTGAAGTCGGGTGAAGTCGTCAAGGTCAAGGTCCTCGAGGTCGATGTTCCGCGCCAGCGCATCAGCCTCACCTTGCGCCTCGACGACGAGATTCCGTCCGCATCGGACAGTGAAGGCGGCGCCGCGCGCGGAGGACGCCAGGGCG
>BBEG01000151.1 GCA_001312645.1 Rhodococcus sp. JCM 9791 | reverse complement strand
CACGCGGACGCACCTGGGCCGGTGGATCATTCAGAGTGCGGGCACACTCACGGCACCACGCCGTACCGGGCGCATCGCAGCCGCCGCAGCGGACGGGGAGCACGAGATCGAGCAACACCGACAGCACCGGGACAGTGTGCCTACCCGGTACGACAGATCAGCCCGGCAACACCGGCACCGCTGTCAACCCGGCCAGGCCGGGTACCTCCCGCCAGTAGCGGTCGCCCGCGGGGTCGCTGTTGTTGAGTTGGAACACCGCTCTCGTGTCGGCCACGTACTCGGTGGTCGTCGAAGCCTCGACCGCCACGACAGGTGGTGTGAGGTTGCGGCTCGGAAGCGCGTCCATGCGCGATCCGTCTATCGCGATCTGAACGACGGGGATGTCGGAGGCCGAACGGGACACCACCACGGTGTCGGAGGTACTCCAGTCCAGCGACAGGGCGGGTCCGCCCAGATCGAACGCGATCTCGCGTGGACTCGTCAGCGAGAACTCTCCGTTCGGGGTCTGCACCACGGTCGCAATATAGACGCGTCCGTCGATGATCATCGCGGCGCGCACACCGTCGCGCGACAGGCGCAACTCGCTGATGCGGCCGCCGAGCGCGCGAACTGCTCCGGCTTCGACCCCCACCACCGTGACTCGCCCGCTCCCCGGCTCTCTCACTGCCCTCACGACGGCCGTGCCGTTGACCACCGCCCACACCGAGTTGCTGTCGGGCGCCCAGGACGGCCGGGTGATCGATTCTCCTTCGACGGCCGGCTCGGGCGATCCGTCGTTGTAGGCGCCGACCACGAGTTCTGCGGCGGGTTCCGGTGCCGGCCGGCCGGTATCCGCCACTGCCGCGAGAAGTGCACCGTCACGCGACATCCCGACCGAGCGAAGGTTGTCGACCGATCCGAAGAAACCCTGAACCGGAGTGACACCGGTTTCCGCGACACTGACCAGACTGCCACCGAGCAGAGCATGCAACCCGATCGGTGTCCCCGAGGTCGCGAGGGGATTCATCGACGCCACATCCGCGGTGGTCCACCCGTTCGGGTAGCGCTCGTCGAGCGGCTGTCCATCGGAGAGGAGGACGTACGGTCCTGCGATCTCGCATTGGCCAGGGTCCAGATCACCTGGGCCGCCAGAAGTTCCCGGGCCGGTTCGGTCAACGAGGCGAGGCCGCCGAAATCCACCCGGATCCCGCCCAGGCCCACGCCGACCTGACCGGTCCGACCGTCCGCCTTGGTGATCGCCCCCAGGATCGTCGCCTCGGCCAACTCGTTGTGGACCGCGGGCGCGAGCGACGGTTTGGGGCCTTCGATGAGAAGCCCTATCAACCGCGCCGCCGCCTGCTCGGGTGTTCCGGAGATCCACCTGGGATCGGGAACGACGGTGCTGCCACTGGGAGTGACGAAGTACAGCGAGCGACGCTGATAGCTGTTGAGGAATCGAGGCTTGTCCATGATCACGCCCGGCGGCATCTCGTCGATCCGCCATTCGCCGTCGTCCCGGACCAGCGTGAACTTCGCTTCGAGATCGCCGTTGTCGGCGCGGTAGAGACCGCCCTCCTCGAGATGCCCGACGATGTTCGCGCGCACGACGTACTTCGCAGTGTTGTCGTCGCGGTCCTCTGCCAGCACATCGACCTTGTCGACGATCGTGGCGCTGGCCGCATCGTCCCACCCGGCCGACATCCCCGACGTGAGGAATTGACGGGCCGCGACGTGCCGGTTGGTGGGGTCGGTATTCGCCTGGAGGAAGTCGCGCAGGAGCAGATCGGGTTCGCGTCCCGGTTCGGGTGCCGGAACCTCCGTCGTCGCGGGTCCCCGGTCGATCGTCCCGATGGCCTGGGGCGACGAGGAATCGGGCAGGCTTGCGCAGCCGGACACCATCAACGCGAGCGCCGACAGCAGGACAATCACGGGGCCGAGAACACGTGAGCGCATGTGGCTCATGTCGCGGCTCCTTCCGATGATGCCGGCGTGTGCGTCCCTGCGCTGCCGTTCGTTCCGGCACTGTCGTTCGTTCCGGCACTGTCGTTCGTTCCGGCACTGTCGTTCGTTCCGACCTGTCCAGGAACTGCCGGGTTCTCGACGACTCCGTCCTTCTCGGCTTCCGGTACCGCCGGCGGCGGCTTTCCCTGGACCGCGTGAGCCGCGGTGGGCACGAGAGGGAGCGGGCTACGGCCCGCCTTGCGCCCCCGCACACGCGGCAGCGTCAATCGGAAGCTTGCGCCTCGACCCGGTTCACCCCATGCCTCCAGTTTGCCGTTGTGCAGATTTGCGTCCTCGACGCTGATCGCCAGGCCCAGACCGGTGCCACCCGAACGACGCACCCGTGACGGTCGGAGCGCCAGAATCGGTTGAAGACGAGCTTCTCCTCACCCGGGCGCAGACCGACGCCCTGGTCGCGCACGACGAACGCGGCGGCGTTGTCGTCGGCGCGCAAGCGCAGCAGGATCGGTTTGCCCTCACCGTGGTCGATGGCGTTGGCGAGCAGATTGCGCAGGATCCGCTCGACGCGGCGCGGATCGACGTCCGCGTTGACGGCGTCGTCCGGCAGATCCACGATCAGTTCGGTGGCCGTCTCGCGCGCTAGGTGGCGGACAGTACTGATCGCCGCCCGCGCGCACATGCGTAGGTCGAGTTGCTCGGACGCGAGTTCCGCGACACCCGCGTCGTGGCGGCTGATCTCCAAGAGGTCGTTCAGCAGAGACTCGAACCTGTCGAGTTCGGCGACCAGCAGTTCGGATGCACGTTTGAGGGAGGGATCCAGTTCGTCGCTACCGTCGTGGATGAGGTCGGCAGCCATCCGGACCGTGGTCAGCGGAGTGCGGAGCTCGTGGCTGACGTCGGATGTGAACCGCTTCTGCAGATTGCCGTATTCCTCGAGCTGAGTGATCTGCCGTGACAGGCTCTCTGCCATCTCGTTGAACGACATCGCCAGGCGCGCAATGTCGTCCTCACCGCGCACCGGCATGCGTTCCTTGAGCCGGCCGTCCGCGAATCGCACCGCGATACGCGACGCCGAACGAATGGGCAGAACGACCTGTCGGGCAACGATCATGGAGATCGCCGCCAGCAATACCAGGAGCACACCGGCACCGACGAGCAGGGTTCCGCGGACCAGTGCGAGGGTGCGTTCCTCACCGCCCAGCGGAAACACCAGATACAGCTCGAGGGTCGAGATGTCGGTCTCGGTCGGGCTGCCCATGATCAGCGCAGGACCGGAATACCCGTCCGGATCGTCGACCGTCGCGAACTGGTACGCGATCTGATCGTTCTGGACGAACGCGCGCAGATTCTGTGGGATCTGATCGGCCGCACCGCTCGACGTCGGTGCCCGCGGTCCGTCACCGGGGACGATGAGCACCGGGTCGAAAGTTCCGGCAACACCGGTGTCCTGCCCCGCGTCGCTCCCCCTGTTGGTCAGGGTCGCGGCAGCACCGTCGAGCCGGACGGTCAGGGAGCCCGAATCGTCGGCTCCCGCAAGCTGGGCTTCGACCAGTGCGCGGGAGCGATCCATCTCCTCGGTGGCCGCATCGATCTTGACTTCGAGGAGGCGGTCGGTGATCTGGCTCGTGAGGACCACGCCCAACACGAGCATCACGATCAGCGACAGGGAAAGGGTCGACGCAACAACCCTCAGCTGAAGTGATCGACGCCAGGTATGCGCGAGCCCACTGCTCAGCGTGCGTGACCACCTCAGCAGCGGCAGAGTTCGTCGTGTGATCCTCCGCCGCAGACGGTAACCACGGATCACGGCGGTCCGGCCTTGTAGCCGACCCCCGGACAGTCAGCACGACCTCGGGGTTCTCGGGATCCTTCTCGACCTTCGCCCGCAGACGCTGCACATGGACATTCACCAGACGGGTATCCGCGGCATGACGGTATCCCCACACCTGCTCGAGCAACACCTCACGCGTGAACACCTGCCGCGGCTTCCGCGCAAGTGCCACCAGGAGATCGAATTCGAGCGGGGTGAGGGAGATCTGCTCGTCGCCGCGGCTGACCTTGTGCGCGGGGACGTCGATCGAGATCTCACCGATGGAGAGCATCTCTGCGGGTTCCTGCTCGGTACGACGCAGCCGCGCCCGCACACGTGCGACGAGTTCCTTCGGCTTGAACGGCTTGACGATGTAGTCGTCGGCGCCCGACTCGAGGCCGAGGACGACATCGACGGTGTCCGACTTCGCAGTGAGCATGACGATCGGCACGCCCGAATCCGACCGGAGCACCCTGCACACGTCGATCCCGTTCATGCCGGGCAACATCAGATCGAGCAGGACGAGATCGGGGCGGAACTCGCGCACGGCGCCAGAGCCTGGGTCCCATCGCCCACCACGAAGGTTCGAACCTTCACCACGCAGGACGATCGTGAGCATCTCTGCGAGTGCAGAATCGTCGTCGACAACCAGAATCCTCGGCTTCATAACCTCTATCGTGTCACTCCTCGACCGTTGTGAAGCAGATTTGAGATCTGAACGGCGAGTTGGTGTGGGTCGGAATCCGGTCCGGCCACAATCCACTCCGACGCCCACCGCTCTGCCGCGAGCCCGTCGTACACCTCACCGGTGCGTGCCTGCAGGTCGCCGTCGCGTTCGTAGGCATCACGATCGCGCGTGGAATCGGCGGCCTCCCGCGTGCGTGCACGCTCGGCCGCGAGATCCACGGGGACCCTCAGCAGCACTTGCAGATCCGGTGCGGGAAGCCCGAACCTGCCGAACTCGAGTTCCCGCACCCACTCGACCGACGACCCCGATGCCGATTCATGGTGCCGCGCAGCGGTGTACGCAGCGTTCGACGCCACATAGCGATCGAGTAGCACGATGTCGTTGTCGGCAAGGAGCTTTCGGAGTTCGTCCGCCGCATCACGGCGATCCAGAGCCACAGCAGGGCCATCGCCTCGACGCTCGAGGCGGTGTCTCCATGCCCGCCCCGCAGGGCTTCGGCTCCCAGGTCCGCGTGCACGGATTGCCCGTATCGCGGGAACGCGAGCGTGGCCACCGACGACCCGTGCGCACGCCAGGTCTCGACGAGGCCGGCGGACAACGTCCGTTTGCCGGCTCCGTCGAGACCTTCGACGACGATCAGAACACCCATGCTGCTGTGTTTCTCGGATTCGCTGTGTTTCTCGGGTTCGCCGTATCAGTAGCGGTAGTGCTCGGGCTTGTACGGGCCCTCGACGTCGACACCGATGTACTCGGCCTGGTCCTTGGTGAGCTTGGTGAGTGTGCCACCGAGCGCCTCGACGTGGATCCGTGCGACCTTCTCGTCGAGATGCTTGGGCAGACGGTAGACCTCGTTGTCGTACTCGTCGGGCTTCGTCCACAGCTCGATCTGCGCGATCACCTGGTTCGCGAATGAATTGGACATGACGAACGACGGGTGTCCCGTGGCGTTGCCGAGGTTGAGCAGACGCCCCTCCGACAGCACGATGATCGTGTGACCGTCGGCGAATCGGAACTCGTCGACCTGCGGCTTGATGTTGATCCGCGTGACGTCGGAGGCCCGCTCGAGGCCCGCCATGTCGATCTCGTTGTCGAAGTGACCGATGTTGCCCAGGATCGCCTGGTGCTTCATCGCCTTCATGTGCTCGAAGGTGATGATGTCCTTGTTGCCGGTCGAGGTGATCACGATGTCGGCCCGTCCGATGAAATCCTCGACGGTGACGACGTCGTAGCCGTCCATCATCGCCTGCAGAGCATTGATGGGGTCGACCTCGGTGACGGACACACGTGCGCCCTGGCCGCGCAGCGCCTCGGCGCAACCCTTGCCGACGTCGCCGTAGCCGCAGACCAGCGCGGCCTTGCCGCCGATCAGGACGTCGGTGCCCCGGTTGATACCGTCGAGCAGCGAGTGGCGGGTCCCGTACTTGTTGTCGAACTTGCTCTTGGTGACGGAGTCGTTGACGTTGATCGCCGGGAACACCAGCTCACCGGCAGCCGCGAGCTGATAGAGCCGCAGGACACCCGTCGTCGTCTCTTCGGTGACGCCCTGGACGGACTCGGCGATCGTGGACCACTTCTTCGAATCCGCGGCGAGCGATGCGCGCAGCAGCTGCAGGAACACCTGGTACTCGGTGGAGTCCTGCTCCTCGTCCGTCGGCGGCACGACGCCGGCCTTCTCGAACTGGGCGCCCTTGAGGACGAGCATCGTGGCGTCGCCGCCGTCGTCCAGGATCATGTTGGCTGCCTGGCCGGGCCAGGTCAGCATCTGCTCGGCCGCCCACCAGTACTCCTCGAGGGTCTCGCCCTTCCATGCGAACACAGGCACACCCTTGGGCTCCTCGGGGGTACCGTGCGGGCCCACGACGACGGCGGCCGCGGCATGGTCCTGCGTGGAGAAGATGTTGCACGACGCCCACCGAACGTCCGCACCGAGCGACACGAGGGTCTCGATCAGGACTGCGGTCTGCACTGTCATGTGCAGCGAACCGGAGATGCGCGCACCCTTCAGCGGCAGGACGTCGGCGTACTCGCGGCGCATCGACATCAACCCCGGCATCTCGTGCTCGGCCAGGCGGATCTCTTTGCGGCCGAACTCGGCCAGCGACAGATCAGCGACCTTGAAATCGAGCCCGTTGATCTGGTCTGCGACGAACGTGGTGTCAGACACTGTGCGGATGCCTCTTCCTATCGGCAATCGGTGGATGCCCACCAGGCTATACAACGACGCGCCGTATGACCTGCCCCAGCCCGGTTCACCGTGTGCTCAGTCCGTCACGGCGACCTTCTCGACGAAGGGCACGAGGATGTCTGCGAGCTCGGCCGCGACATCCGACCCGGACGTCGGGGGCATCGAGATGAAACCCAGCGCGACGCGCACCACGACGCGAGCGAGCATGCCTGCGTCTCGAGCGGGTGCCGAGATCCAGCTGTTCGCGAAGGTGTCGGCGAGCCTGCCTGCGCCGCGTTCGAGGATCGGCTCGGCGTCCGTCGTGATCAAGCGCAGCAGGTCGGGTTTGGCCTCGCCGTCGAGCAACGACCGCACGAGCGGATCGACTGCAGAAGCGGCGAAGTAGGACGCGAACCCGTCGACAAGGGCTGCGCGCGCGTCGCCGACGTGGGCGTACACCGAATCCGCCACCGCATCGGCGAACTCGTCGACGAGACGCAGCGCGTATCCCTGGGCGAGCCCCTGTCGGGACGAGAACTCCTTGTAGAGGGTCTGCCGGCTGATCCCGGCCGAACGGGCGACATCACTCATGGTCACCGCCGACCAGTCCCGTTCCCGGAGCAGCTCGCGCATCGCGTCGAGAATGGTCGTGCGCAGCAGGACCGGCTCGCCTCATGGAAGTGGCGGGGGGACCGTTCGCGCTCCGGTGCCATGACCGTGACATTCTCACGACCTCGAGGATGCGTCAAAACGCGCAGCTCATCGCCGGGCGATCTCGATCATGTCGAAATCGGCCTTCGCGGCGCCGCAGTCGGGGCACGACCAGTCGTCGGGGATGTCGTCCACAAGGTGCCGGGATCGATGCCTTCCTCTGGCCAGCCTGCGCCTCGTCGTATTCGAACCCGCAGACCAGGCAGCGGAACAGTCGGTACTCGGTCATGCCTTCTCCTCGAATTCGGTCGCCATGTCGTGATCCGCATTCACTGTCGCCCGGTGGCGGGCGAGGAGTGTGTCCCGGCGCCTCGGGTGCAGATTGACACGCGAGAGGTCACCGGAGTAGTGCTCGAGGACTCTGTGGTCCATCACCCTGCGCCACAGCGGCGGGAAGTAGGCGAGGGTGAGCATGGTGGCGTACCCCGCGGGTAGCTGCGGCGAGATCTCCATGCTGCGCAGCGTCTGGTAGCGCCGTGTCGGGTTGGCGTGATGATCACTGTGCCGTTGCAGGTGGTAGAGGAACACGTTCGTCACCAGATGGTCGCTGTTCCAGCTGTGAGCGGGGGTGCACCGCTCGTACCGGCCGCTTGCCGTCCGCTGACGCAACAATCCGTAGTGTTCGAGATAGTTCACGACTTCCAGCAGGCTGAAGCCGAATACGGCCTGGATCACGAGATACGGTGCGATCCCGGCCCCGAACGCTGCGATGAGCGCGGCGAACAGGACGACCGAGATCAGCCACGCACTCAGCACCTCGTTGCGCGGCGTCCACGCGGAGCGGCCGAGGCGCGCGAGCCGGTCGCGTTCGAGCTGCCAGGAAGAGCGCAGACTCCCGACCACACTGCGCGGCAGGAACTCCCAGAAGCTCTCTCCGAACCGAGCCGAGGCCGGGTCCTCGGGTGTCGACACCCGGACGTGGTGGCCGCGGTTGTGCTCGACGTAGAAGTGGCCGTAGAACGACTGGGCGAGCGCGATCCGCGACAGCCGTCGTTCGAGCCGGACCGTCTTGTGCCCGAGTTCGTGCGCGGTATTGATTCCGATGCCTGCCACGACACCCACCGAGATCGCGAGCCCGATCTTCGAGACGACACCGAGGCCGCCGTCGATACCGAGCCACGACAGGCTGCCGGCGGACCACAGGTAGCACGCCCACACCAGCGTTGCGAACTGGAACGGCAGGTAGAGGTAGGTGCAGTACCGGTAGAACCGGTCGTTCTCGAGCGCATCGACGATCTCGTCGGGCGGGTTCTCACCATCGGGACCGAAGAGAAGATCGAGGGAAGGGACGAGCACGAAGACGAGGATCGGCCCGATCCACCAGACGACCGGGGTGACCGCGTCCAGCCCCAGTCGATTGCCGCCCCACACCAACGCCGTGGCCATGAACACCGCAGTCGGCGGAACGAGACCGAGCAACCACAGGTACCGCTTGCGGTCGCGCCATTGTCGTGCGGGCGAGTTCCGAATCCCTTCGGTGTACTTGGCCATGCCCGAGCCCCCTTCACCACTTCACTGAATGATCTGCATCACTACATGATGGACATTACGCGTGTTGGCGTCTGTAGTCTAGACAAATTGTTTCATTTGTAAGCAGTCGGAGACCTGCAAAAGGGGCGCTCCATCGGAGCGCCCCGAATGCGAAACGATCTATACGGTCGAGACCCGTGCTGTCACGACGTGAACTGTCCGCCCGGACCCGACCCGAGGCGAGCACGGAACACCTGCACATCGGTGTCCCCCGCACGAATCTCGAGCTTCGGATCGGACGCGGGAAGCCACACCGACCGACCCTGCCCCAACTCGACGTGTTCGCCGCCGCACTCGACCGTGGCCGAACCCGACGTGCACAGCAGGATCTGCGGCCCACACGGCGCCAGCGACACGGTCTCGCCCGCGTCGAGCTCGAACCTCGACAGCGCGAACTCCGGAGCCGGCGTGCGATACCGCCACTCATGCGAACCCACCGGTTCCGCCTCGAGGATCGGGACACCGGGCGCACCGAAATCGAGCACTCTCAACAGTTCCGGCACATCCACATGCTTGGGAGTCAGGCCACCGCGTAGGACGTTGTCCGAATTCGCCATGATCTCGATGCCCATCCCGTGCAGGTAGGCGTGCAGATTACCCGCGTCGAGGTACAGGCCCTGACCCGGTTCGAGTGTGATCCGGTTCAGCAACAACGACGCGAGGACACCCGCGTCGCCGGGATAGATCTCGGCGAGCTGCAACGCGGTACGCACCTCGGCGACGAACTCGCGCGGAGCGACGCCGCCGGTCGCGAGATACGTCACACACCCATCCAGGACACGGGGAACGAGCGCAGACAGCGCCTGCGCCGGCAACGTGATCCACGTGGTGAACAGCGCACGGAGCCCATCGGAATCCGGCTGACCGGCGAGCAGGCCCACATACGGCTCCAATTCGGGCACGCGCAGTGCCTCGAGGAGCTCGACGGTCCGCGACGCATCGCGGAACCCCGCGAGCGCCTCGAAACGGGTCAGCGCGACGACCAGTTCGGGCTTGTGGTTCGGGTCTCGGTAATTGCGCACCGGCGAGTCGAGTGCCACGCCCAACGCTTCCTCACGCGCGTAGCCCTCGGCGGCCTGCGCAGCACTGGGATGCGCCTGCAACGACAGGGGTTCCTCGGCTGCGAGCAGCTTCAACAGGAACGGCAGCCTCGGCCCGAAGCGTTCGACGATCTCGTCGCCCAGCTGCGCGGGAGGATCGCCGTCGAGCAGCTCGAGCAGCGACAACGGCGCCCGGCCGTCGTCGATCACCCGAGCCGGATCGGCCGGGTGCGCGCCGAACCACAGCTCCGCCTCCGGATGATCGGACGGCACGGTCCTGCCGCACAACGTGGCAATGGCAGTGCGCGAACCCCACGCGTAGGAGCGCACTGCACCTTCGAGACGGTGCACTACCGACCACCGGCCAGTCGCAGATAGGCCGCAGCCATCTCCAGTCGCACGGTCAGTAGCGCCACCTGTTCGAGCGCAGGCGGTACCTCACGGGCTTCGAACTCCCCCACAACAGACACCAATTCCATATCCGGTAGTGCCGCGGCTCGCGTCGCGCGGCCGGTCGATCCTCATCCGTGCTGAGCACGAACACCCGTACCGGTGCGACCGGAGCGGGCCCGTCCAGTTCTTCATCGTGGAAGAACGGGTCGTACGTGTCGGACGCAGCAGTCGAATCCAGCAGACGATCGCGCGCCACCAACACGTCCGGTAGCGCCGCCGGGGTTGCGATCACACCGGCAACCTGCAACAACGTATCCGTGGCGTGTCGCGCCAGGACCGCCGTCGTCGGCGAATCCCCCGCGATCACCACCCGCCGCGACAACATCCGCGTCGCCAGCGACTTCGCCGGATTCTCGAACACCTCGTTCGACGGATGGTCGCGGGCAGACTCGGAGTCGACCGAATCGGCGATCATCCCGAGGTCTGGGAGCGCTCCGCCCAGGCGGGAGGCCTCCAACGATGCGAGCACCACGCAGAACACAGCGAGGTGGCGCGCGAACGCATAGGCGGTCGGGACGTGAACGCGCGGTGCGAGCAATACCGCTCGGCCTGCGGCCACCGCTCGAACCGGCCCTTCGTCGGGGGCGTCCACCACGACCTCCGCACTTCGCCGCAGCGCCCCGTCGATGGACGCGGCGAGCGTCGGATCGCCCGCGTCGTCGCCCGCGACGACCACGATGTCGAGCGGGCCCACCCACGGAGGTGTGGTGGGAGCCGCGACCAGTGGGACTGCACAGCGATCCGAGAAGAGAGCGACCACCAGCTCCGCTGCGCGACCGGCGCGGACGTCACCACCGACGAGGACGACGCTGCGCGGATGGATGCCATGCAGACGGTCGCGCAAATACTCGTCGGCGGCAGAGACGCTCGCGCGAATCTGCGCACCCCCGAGCGCGGCGCTTCGCAGGATTCCGTCGACGTCGGCTCGATGAGCGCACTCGCATCATCGAAGTCGAACAGCGGCGAGGGAGCCGTCACGACCGTGCCCCCTTTCTCTCCTCACAGACTCGGATCGGCCCGACGCATCACACACACCGGGTATTTCGATTATCGCTGCCACGAATACTTCCGTCACGCACGCACGACAGCCAGGATTTCCTCGACCAGCGCGTCGACCTCTGCGCGAGTGGGCGCCTCCACATTGAGCCGCAGCAGCGGCTCGGTGTTGGACGCGCGCAGGTTGAACCACGTATGGCCGGGGAGTTCGACGGTGACACCGTCGAGTCGGTCGACGGACCGAGTGCGGTCGGCGAACGCGGCGACCACTGCTTCGGTCCGCTCCGCTGCGTCACCGACGGTGGAGTTGATCTCTCCCGATGCCTCGTACCTGTTGTAGGACTTCATGAGATCGGACAGCGAACCGTCGTGACCGGCGAGCGCAGCGAGAACGTGCAGTGCAGCGAGCATGCCGGAGTCGGCGCCCCAGAAGTCGCGGAAGTAGTAGTGGGCGGAGTGTTCCCCGCCGAACACCGCACCGATCTCCGCCATCTGCTGCTTGATGAACGAATGGCCGACACGCGTGCGCACGGGCTTTCCACCCAGTTCCGTGACCAATTCGGGGACGACGCGTGACGTGATCAGATTGTGGATGATCGTGGCACCCGGTTCCTTGCCGAGCTCGCGAGCCGCAACCAGGGCGGTCACGGCAGACGGCGTCACGGGTTCACCGCGCTCGTCGACGACGAAGCAACGGTCCGCGTCGCCGTCGAAGGCGAGGCCGACGTCGGCACCGGACTCCACGACGAGGCGCTGCAGGTCCACGAGGTTCGCGGGATCGAGCGGATTGGCCTCGTGGTTGGGGAAGGTTCCGTCGAGTTCGAAGTACAGCGGCACCAGGTCGATCGGGAGCGTGCCGAACGTGGCCGGGACAGTGTGGCCACCCATCCCGTTGCCGGCGTCGACCGCCACCTTGAGCGGGCGCATCTGCGACAGATCGACCAGTCCCCGCAAGAACGACGCGTACTGCTCGAGCACGTCCCGTTCGCTGATCGTGCCGGGAGCGCCGTCGTAGACCGGTACCCCTTCGATCACCTCGCCGGAGATGGTGCCGAGCCCGGTCTCCTGACCGACCGGCTTCGCACCGGCCCGGCACAGTTTGATGCCGTTGTACTCGGCCGGGTTGTGGCTTGCGGTGAACATCGCACCGGGGACATCGAGGATGCCGGAGGCGAAGTACAGCTGGTCGGTGGATGCGAGGCCGATGTGCACCACGTCGAGTCCCTGTGCGACGACGCCCTCGGCAAAAGCGCTCGCCAGCGCCGGGGACGAATCGCGCATGTCGTGACCGATCACCACGCAGGTTGCAGCACTGTCGTCTCGGACGAGACGTGCGAACGCCCCTCCGACCTCGCGGACGAACTCCTCGTCGATCTGCGTTCCCACCACACCGCGAACGTCGTACGCCTTGATCACGGCTGCAACCGATTCGGCAGATCTCGCCACTGTTTCCGCTCCTGATCGTCGAATTGCACCGCGCCATCCTCGTGGCGCAGGTCCGCGATCAGCCTAGTGCGACGCAGTCAGCTCGTGGGATCGGGCAACACCC
>BBEG01000150.1 GCA_001312645.1 Rhodococcus sp. JCM 9791 | reverse complement strand
CGCGTGGCCGTGTGCTGCTCGCCGTCGGTGCCGGGGGTCGGGGGCGGTGGCGCTGACCCGCGTGTCGGGTCTCGATCGACACGCATTGGGTCTCGATGTGTCGCGGCTGCGTGCGGGCCTGCGGTGGGGTGCCACCGCGGCGGCTCTGATCGGGGGCGGTTATGTCGTCGCGCTGTCCGTCCCGGCGCTGCGCGTCCACTTCGTCGACGACGAACGTGGCCGGCGCGAGGACTTCTACGAATGGATCGGCCTGCACATCCCGGTCGGCACCGTCCTCGCCGAGGAGTTGCTCTTCCGCGGCGCGCTGACAGCCCTCGTCGGACCGCTACCGCAGGCCGCGGCCTCGGATTGTGGCATGTGCGTCCCGCGATCGCCGTCGGTGACAGCGTCGCGACCACGGTCGTCGTCACCGGGCTGTCCGGTCTGGGTTTCGCGTGGTTGAGGAAGGGGAGCGGAAGCGTTCTCGCGCCGGCACTGGCTCACCTCGCGGTCAATGTCGGAGGAGCGGTCGCGGTCCGGGTGGCCACGCTCGGGGCCGGCCCCGAGCGTCACGACGCCGCGAATTAGATTGGCGGGCCATGGCACCGCGTAAGACCGTCGATCCCGTCGAACTCCGTGAGGCACTCCTACGCGTCGAGGCGTGGGTGTCGGGCAGCAGCGACGAGAAGCCGCCGCGGGCCGACCTCGCGGCAGCGGTGCGGCTCAGTGCCCGCACCCTCGAGCAGATCGCACCCGGTTCGAGTGTCGAAGTGCGTGTGCCGCCGTTCGTGGCGGTGCAATGCATCGAAGGGCCCCGGCACACTCGTGGGACGCCCCCCAACGTCGTGGAGACGGATCCCCGCACGTGGCTGCGCCTCGTCGTGGGACTCGAGGTGTTCGACGACGCGGTGGATACCGGCGGCGTGGACGCGTCGGGCACCAGGACGGGCGAGATCGCGCACTGGCTTCCCGTGCTGCGCCTCTGATCGGGAGGCCCGTTCGGGTGCGTGGTCAGGGACGTCCCGGACGGCACGTAGAATGGGACCTGCCCCGATTTTGTCCAGCCCCAGGGAGCACCCCGGTGACCAGTGCCGATCTGTCGGTTCACACACGTAATCTTCTCGCCTCGGACGAACCCGAGAACGAGCCGCGCGAAGAGTGCGGCGTCTTCGGAGTGTGGGCTCCGGGCGAGGACGTGGCGAAACTCACGTACTACGGATTGTATGCGCTTCAGCACCGAGGTCAGGAGGCCGCGGGTATCGCTGTCTCCGACGGCTCGCAGGTGCTCGTATTCAAGGACCTCGGCCTGGTGAGTCAGGTCTTCGACGAGCAGACCCTCGCCGCGATGCCCGGCCACATCGCCGTCGGCCACTGTCGCTATTCGACGACCGGGTCGACGACGTGGGAGAACGCGCAGCCGATCTTCCGCACGACCGCAGCCGGCACCGGAGTGGCGCTCGGCCACAACGGCAACCTCGTCAACACTGCAGAACTTGCACAGAAGGCCCGTGAGCTGGGCGCGCTCGACCAGAATCGTCCGGGCGCAGCGTCCTCCGACTCCGACCTCGTCGGTGCACTCCTGGCTCACGCTGCGGCAGACAGCACGATCGAAGACGCCGCAATGAAGCTCCTGCCGACTCTTCGTGGTGCCTTCTGCCTGACGTTCATGGACGAACACACCCTCTACGCGGCGCGCGACCCGTGGGGCATCCGGCCGCTGTGCCTGGGCCGCCTCGATCGTGGCTGGGTGGTTGCCAGCGAAACCGCGGCGCTCGACATCGTCGGTGCGTCCTTCGTTCGCGACATCGAGCCAGGTGAGCTGCTCGCCATCGATTCCGACGGCGTCCGGTCGTCCCGTTTCGCGGCGCCCGAGCCGAAGGGCTGCGTCTTCGAATACGTGTATCTGGCGCGCCCCGACTCGACGATCGGCGGACGGTCGGTGCACGCGACCCGCGTCGAGATCGGCCGGCGCCTCGCCAAGGAACACCCGATCGACGCGGACCTCGTGATTCCGGTCCCCGAATCCGGCACTCCCGCCGCGGTCGGCTACGCCCAGGGCTCGGGTCTGCCGTACGGGCAGGGCCTGATGAAGAACGCCTACGTTGGCCGCACCTTCATCCAGCCGAGCCAGACCATCCGTCAGCTCGGTATCCGGCTCAAACTGAACCCGCTGCGCGAGGTCATCCGCGGCAAGCGTCTCGTCGTCGTCGACGACTCGATCGTGCGCGGCAACACCCAGCGCGCGCTGATCCGCATGCTGCGTGAGGCAGGGGCGCTCGAGATCCACGTCCGGATCGCGTCGGCTCCTGTGAAGTGGCCCTGCTTCTACGGCATCGACTTCGCGTCGCCCACCGAGCTCATCGCGAACGGTGGCGGTCACCGCGACACGAACGCCGACGAGCACGACTACGACGAGATGGTCGAGATGGTGCGCCGGTCGATCGGCGCGGACTCGCTCGGTTACATCTCGATCGACGGCATGGTCGGCGCGACCGAGCAGCCGTCCTCGCGTCTGTGCGCGGCGTGCTTCGACGGGCAGTACCCGATTGCGCTGCCCACCGAGTACGCGATCGGCAAGAACGTTCTCGAAGGCGTCGTCGATGCGGAATCGGTCACTCCGACCGTCCTGGACAATGCCAACGCGGACGTTCTGAGCCGCCCGTAGATCCGGTTCCGGTACCGTGAGTGCGCGGTCGGCTCTCTCGGGCCCGCTTTCGCATGCGTTCTGACGGAAACCGGCCACCCTGCATTTCGGTCACGAACGTGCCGTCACGCAACCGACAACCCTATTCACAACTCGAAGCTGGAGCCGACAACCCATGACCGAGGAGACAACCCCCGGAGCTTCCTACGCAGCGGCAGGCGTGGACATCGAGGCGGGCGACAAGGCCGTCGAACTGTTCGCCCCGCACGCGAAGAGGGCCACACGACCGGAGGTGCTCGGAGGTCTCGGGGGCTTCGCGGGCCTGTTCGCACTCAAGGGCGACTACAAGGAGCCCCTCCTCGCCGCGTCCACCGACGGCGTCGGCACGAAGCTCGCGGTGGCGCAGGCATTGGACAAGCACGACACCGTCGGGCTCGACCTGGTGGCGATGGTCGTCGACGACCTGGTCGTGTGCGGTGCCGAGCCGCTGTTCCTACAGGATTACATCGCCGTCGGGCGTGTTGTGCCCGAGCGGGTCGCCGAGATCGTCTCCGGCATCGCCGAGGGCTGTGTCCAGGCCGGCTGCGCCCTTCTCGGCGGCGAGACCGCGGAGCACCCGGGCGTGATGGCCGACGGAGACTACGACCTGTCAGCGACCGGTATCGGTGTGGTGGAGGCCGACAAGCTCCTCGGACCCGACCGCGTCCGTCCGGGTGACGTCGTGATCGCGATGCGATCGTCGGGCCTGCATTCCAATGGATACTCCCTGGCACGCAAGGTGCTGCTCGAGATCGGCAAGATGAGCCTGACGGCGCACGTCGACGAGTTCAGCCGCTCGCTCGGCGAGGAACTGCTCGAGCCGACGCGGATCTACGCGAAGGACTGCCTGGCTCTCGCCGCCGAGACGGAGGTGCGCACCTTCTGCCACGTCACCGGTGGCGGACTCGCTGCGAATCTGGCACGAGTGATGCCCAAGGGCCTCGTCGCGGAACTCGATCGCACCACGTGGAGCCCGGCACCCGTGTTCGGGCTGATCGCTCAGCGCGGACGGGTCGAGCGCGTGGAGATGGAGAAGACCTTCAACATGGGCGTCGGCATGGTCGCGATCGTCGCGCCCGAGGACGTCGATCGTGCCCTTGCGGTGCTCACGGCCCGGCACATCGAGAGTTGGACTCTCGGAACGGTCCGCAAGGCGCAGGACGCCGACGGTGAGCGTGCGCTGCTTGTGGGAGATCACCCCCGCTTCTGACGGGTGGACGGCAAGTACGAACAAGTCGGGGATTCACGCTGGAGCGTGAATCCCCGACCCTTCGGTGTTCATGTCAACTCGCTGTCGTTGCGTCGCACACGCACGAATGCCACTCGATCAGTCGACGTCACCACCAGTGGAGGGGGAGCCGATGTCGGCTCCCCCTCCACTGGGGTATACGTCTGGTCAGCGACGCCAGTCGTCGTCGCGGTCGTCGTCCCAACCGGAACCTTGGTCGGCGAAGACCTCGTCCCTGTGCGAGTTGGGTGCACCGCCCGACAACTCTCCGTCCGACAACTCTCGTTGAAGGCTCTCGAAGTCGGTGGATGGCGAGCTGTACTTCAGTTGCCTTGCAACCTTGGTCTGCTTTGCCTTAGCTCGGCCGCGGCCCATGGCCAACCCCCTCGCGCTTTGACGGGGCGGCCTGGGGAATTTGGCGGCCCCGGTGTGTTGAGTATTTTCCTGTGCCCCACTTTAGCTTGGAAAACTCAGTTCCGCTCCACCACCAGGCGGGTGTCCGTTACATCTCATTCACACCCGACCTGCGGTAATACGGTTTTCACATGTGTGAAGATGCGGTTCAGAACACCCCCGGCACGGCTCGGACGGTGCCGACACGCACACCGCCACCGAGCACAGGTTGCGAGGCGAGGGCTGCGAGCTTCTCATCGACAGTCACTCCGAGCCGAGTGAGAACCGCGGCAGTGAGGGGAAGCCGGGCGCGCTCGTGACCATCGTCGATCTTGAACGCGAACGCCGAGCCGTCCGGCAATGCACCCGCATGGATGCCGTCGGCTCCGGCCTTGCACATCAGTCCCGGAACGGCTTGCATCAGCCGCAGATCGTCCTTGCCCGATCCCGAGATGAGGAACGGGTGCTCACGGATCGCATCGGCGACGGCGTGTTCGGGCGTGTCGGGTTCGGCGGTCACCAGCCGGGAATACGCGCGCGCCAGGTTGATCAACGGCACCGACGATGGGAAGCCCGCATCCGTCGATGCCGAGATCGGTCTCCTCGAGGTCGCCCGTGAGATCGAGGATCGTCTCCACCACCGCCCGCTGCAGGGGGTGGCCCGAGTCGAGGTAGCTCGAGGTGGGCCAGTCGTTCACGGCGCACGTCGCGAGCATCGCGGCGTGCTTACCCGAACAGTTCATGTATGCCGGACGAGGGGCTCGGCCCGCCGCGAGGACCTCGGCGCGGGCAAGTTCGTTGGCGGGCAGATCCGCGGGGCAGAGCAGTGCGCTTTCCTCGAAGCCCGAATAGGCGAGGAGCTCTTCGACGAGTTCGATGTGGTCCGATTCGCCTTCGTGCGAGGCCGTCGCGATGGCGAGTTCGGCGGAGTTGCGCGGCGCGAAGCCCAGTCGCAGCATCGCGGTCGCCTGCAACGGCTTGTTCGACGATCGCGGGTAGATGGGAGTGTGGACCTCGCCCAGCGAGACGATCACCTCACCACGCGGATCCAGGACGACCAGGGATCCCCGATGTACGCACTCCCGGAAGCCGGAGCGCACCACTTCGACCAGTTCGACGCTCAATACTCCACCCGTACCTCTCGCCCGGCGACACGGCGCCGAGCCTTGTCCGCGACGCTCGGCGACAGATCGTCCTGCTGCTCGAGCATCGTCGCGATCCGCTCCGGGTCGCGTCCGGTGAACAGATCTCGCACGGTCACCCCGTGTTCGGGCACACCCTCGACGACGATCCGGTCGCCGGGCTGCACTGGGCCTTCGACGAGCACCTTCAGATAGACGCCGGTGTCGCCTCGGGCTGCGAACCGCTTGACCCAACCCGATTCGCCCGACCACACGCCGAACGTGCCGCAAGGCGTGCGAGCCCGTCACTTCGAGCAGGAGGCCGGCGTGGCCCACCCGCCACCGCTCGCCGATGACCGCGTCGCTTGTCGCGATGCCGCTCGTCCGCAGGTTCTCCCCGAACCATCCGGCGGGAAGGTCGCGTCCGAGGTCGTGGGCCCAACGCCGGGCTTCGCCGTCGCCGTACACGTAGACGGCCTTGAAACGGCCACCGTGGTGCTCGGTGTCGCACTGCCGATCGCCGGACAGTCCGAGACGTCCGACGTGGACGGGGCCTTCCACCGGTCGCTTGTCGATCCCGGTTTCGGTGACGCGGCGTGTGCCGCTGGCCCGGATCTCGTGCAGTACGCACACGGCGTCGACCCGGCCGGGATTCGCCGCGTCGTTCACCGCCCGCGCAGCCGCTCGATCGCAAGTCGGCCGGCCTGGACCGCGTCGTCGGACGGCACCGAATCCGGATCGATCGCCACTGCACACGGACCCGCGACGAGAGCGGTGTCCGGCGCGATGTTCCGCTTGACGAGAGCCAGGGCGATCGGACCGAGCTCGTAATGATCGACGACTGTGCCGAGCCGCCCCACTGTCCGGCTTCCGGCGGTGACGGCCTCGCCCGGTTCGGGGCGACCGTCGGCCGAGCCATCGAGGTGCAGCAGCACCAGGTGTCGCGGGGGTTTGCCGAGATTGTGGACGCGGGCCACGGTCTCCTGACCGCGATAGCAACCCTTGTCGAGGTGTACGGCACCCGCTTCGGCGGGGCTGCCGATCCACCGCGCTTCGTGCGGGATGGTGCGGTCGTCGGTGTCGAGACCCACCCGCGGCCGGGCATCGGCGACGCGCAGTGCTCGAACGCCCATATGCCCGCGGCGCGGCCCCGGCAGTGGTGAGCGCGGTGACGGTCTCCGCGAGCTTCTCGCGCGGCACCAGAAGGTCGTAGGAGTGCGCGGTGGGCCACGGCATCCGCCGCACGAATCCACCGCCTGGGAGCGCGATGGCCGAATAGGCCTCGGTGGGTAGTGCCTCGAGGCCCAGCACGGCGAGGATCTGTGCGTTGCCCGCATCGGGGCCCATCAGGGTCAGTACCGCAAGTTCGTTGCCGTCGCGCGGCTCGGCCTTCGCCCAGAACACCATCTTGGTGAGGAAGCCGAGGAGGTCGGGGCCTCGGTCGTGTTCGGTGTCGATCCACGTGACACCGTCGAGGTCGGTCTGCACGAAGTGGTGCTCGACGCGTCCGTTCAGGTCGAGACTGAGGTTCTCGGCGGAGGTGCCGTCGGGCAGCGACTGCACGTGCTGGCTGGAAATAGTGTGCAGCCAGCTCAGGCGTTCGTCGCCGGGAATCGCGATGACGAAGCGGTTGGACCGGTCGACGACGGCAACGGAGGCGACGGCGGCACGCTGTTCGCCCAGTGGATCCCCGTAGTGCCACGGCAGGCCCTCATCGGGACTTCCGGGCGGTGACGCGACGGCATCGGGGAAGGTGAGCAATGGGCTCTCGGACACGATCGGAAACTCGGCCACGACACCAGTCTATGGGGAAGCGATCGGCAGGGGAGTAGTGGATAGGGTGGGCGGCATGGCTGATCGGGTGCTGGTGACACTGGATGGCGAGGTGAGGGATGCTGATGCGCCCCTGCTGCACGCCGACGATTTCGGAGTGCTGCGAGGGGATGGTGTCTTCGAGACGCTGCTGGTGAGAGGTGGCAAGGCCCGCGCGGTCGAGCTGCATCTTGCACGGCTCGCATCGTCGGCATCCGCGGCGGATCTGCCCGCCCCCGAACTCGACGACTGGCGACTGGCGATCGACCTCGCCGTCGAGCAGTGGGGCGACGAGCGGGAAGGCGCGCTTCGCCTCGTGTACACGCGCGGCAGGGAAGTCGGCAACGAACCCACCGCGTTCCTGCTGGTGACGCCGGTGGCCGAGCGTGTGGAGACCGCCCGACGCGACGGTGTCTCGGTGGTGTCGCTCGAACGCGGATACTCCGTGGATCTCGCGCAGAAGGCGCCGTGGCAGCTCCTCGGTGCGAAGACTCTCTCGTACTCGACGAACATGGCCGCGCTGCGGCACGCGGAATCGGTGGGAGCCGATGACGTGATCTACACGAGCAGTGAGGGGCACGTCCTGGAGGGTCCGCGGTCGACGGTGGTGATCGCGCGCGGACGGACGCTGTTCACGACACCGCCGGAACTGGGTATCCTGCCGGGTACCACCCAGCAGGCGCTGTTCGACGCAGCGGGTGAGCACGACTTCACGGTGCGCTACGAGGCGCTGCGGCCGGCCGATCTCATCGTCGCCGACGGCGTGTGGCTGTTGTCGAGCGTGGCGCTCGCCGCGCGCGTGCACACTCTCGACGGTCACTCGCTGGCCACCGAGGCGCTCGACGGGGAGATCGAGAAATTGGTCGACAAGGCGATCGACGCCGCACGCTGACAGTCGAGTGACCTCGGCGGTCGAGCCGGCCGAGGTGTGGTTGTGGCCACCGATGGTGGGCGACGCCGACATTTTCTACTACCGTTCGTAGTAACAGGCCGTTGTGCATGTGCGTCGGCGGCTTTGTGTGCAGAATCCGACGTGGGCTCGCGCTCGGACTTCATTCAGGTACTGGGCTCCACCTGTACTGGCTCGACTCGGAGTGGCAATGGACGTGCTCGACCTGTCCCGATGGCAATTCGGGATCACGACGGTGTATCATTTCATTCTTGTTCCGTTGACCATCGGGCTCGCCCCGATGATCGCGATCATGCAGACGATGTGGGTGATCACGAAGAAGGATCACTGGTATCGGCTCACCAAGTTCTTCGGGAAGATGTTCCTGATCAACTTCGCACTCGGTGTGGCCACCGGCATCGTGCAGGAATTCCAGTTCGGCATGAACTGGAGCGAGTACTCGCGCTTCGTCGGCGACGTGTTCGGTGCGCCGCTCGCGCTGGAAGGGCTCGTCGCCTTCTTCATGGAATCCACCTTCCTCGGACTGTGGATCTTCGGCTGGAGTCGCCTGCCCAAGCTTGTGCACCTCGCGACCATCTGGCTCGTCGCCATCGGCGTCAACGCCTCCGCGTTCTTCATCATCGCGGCCAACTCGTTCATGCAGCACCCGGTCGGTGCCGTCTACAACCCGGAGACGGGTCGCGCGGAACTGACGAGCATCTGGGAACTGCTCACCAACAACACCGCGCTCGCGGCGTTCCCTCATGCGGTCGCAGGCGGCTTCCTCACGGCGTCGACTTTCGTTGCCGGTATCGGCGGATGGTGGATGGTGCGGAACATGCGTCGCGCCAAGCAGGTCCGCGAGTCCGACGCTGCCGAGACGGATGTTCTCGAGGCCGAGCGTCTCGAATCGGACGCGCGGACGATGTTCCGCCCGGTGACCCGGCTGGGCCTGCTCGTGATGATCGTCGCGGGTATCGGCCTGTTCGTGACCGGCGACATGCAGGCCAAGCTCATGTTCGAACAGCAGCCCATGAAGATGGCATCAGCAGAATCGCTGTGCCATACCGAAACCGATCCGAACTTCTCGATCCTCACCATCGGGACCCACAACGACTGTGACGGCGTGATCCACGTCCTCGATGTTCCGTTCGTGTTGTCCTACCTCGCCGAAGGCGAGTTCAGTGGCGTGACGTTGCAGGGAGTCGAAGACCTGCAGGCCCAGTACGAACAACAGTTCGGCCCGGGCAATTACAAGCCCAACCTGTTCGTCACCTACTGGTCGTTCCGCGCGATGATCGGCCTCGCGGCGGGATCCGCAGCGCTGGCGCTCGCCGGTCTTTGGGTCACCCGCCGCGGACGGGTGCCCGATCAGAAGTGGTTCGGATGGCTCAGCATCGCGGCGATCCCCACACCGTTCCTCGCGAACAGCGCCGGCTGGATCTTCACCGAAATGGGCCGCCAGCCCTGGGTGGTCCACCCGAACCCGACCGGCGTCGACATGATCCGGCTCACCGTCGAACAGGGCGTGTCGGACCACGCGCCCGCGACCGTGATCACCTCGCTCGTCGCGTTCACTCTGGTCTACGCGGGCCTCGGTGTCGTGTGGTTCTGGCTCATCCGCAAGTACGCGATGGAAGGCCCACTCGAGCACGACGCGCAGCCACCCGGTGAGCACGACGACGAGTCCGACGACAACGGACAGCCCAAGCAGCTGTCCTTCGCGTATTAGGAGACGGTCATGGGGCTTCAAGAAGTCTGGTTCATCCTGATCGCCGTACTGTTCACCGGATACTTCGTCCTCGAGGGATTCGACTTCGGTGTCGGCATGCACATGCCGGTACTCGGACGGGGGAGAGACGAGCCCGCCGACACCCGTCGGCGCGTGCTGCTCAACACCATCGGGCCCGTGTGGGACGGAAACGAGGTGTGGCTGATCACCGCCGGCGGCGCAATGTTCGCCGCCTTCCCCGAGTGGTACGCGACCCTGTTCTCCGGGTTCTACCTCCCGCTGCTGCTGATCCTGCTCGCGCTCATCGTCCGCGTGTGTGCCATCGAATGGCGCGGCAAGATCGACGACCCGACGTGGCGTCGCCGCTGTGACTGGGGCATCATCTTCGGCTCGTGGTACCCGCGGTGCTGTGGGGCGTGGCATTCGCGAACATCGTCCGCGGCGTCGCGATCGACGAGGACAAACAGTACGTCGGTGGGTTCTTCGATCTGCTCAACCCGTACGCCTTGCTCGGCGGCGTCACCACCGCACTCGTATTCGCTCTGCACGGGGCGGTGTTCATCGCACTCAAGACTGCGGGCGACGTGCACGAAGACGCGGTGAAACTCGCTCGGCGATTGGCGATCCCGGCGATCCCGGTCGCGGGTGGGTTCGTACTGTGGACCCAGCTGGCCTACGGCAAGGACTGGACATGGACCCTCGTGGCCGTCGCGGCGGTGTCGCTGGTGGTGGTCGCCGCGCTCACCGTCGTCGAGCGTGAGGGCTGGGCGTTCGCGTTCACGACCGTCGCGATCATGGCGACCGTCGTGCTGCTGTTCGGGTCGCTGTTCCCGAACGTCATGCCGTCCACCCTGGATCCCGCATGGTCGCTGACGATCGAGAACGCGTCGTCGAGCCCGTACACATTGAAGGTCATGACCTGGGCTGCGGCGATCATGACCCCGGTCGTTCTGATCTACCAAGGTTGGACGTACTGGGTGTTCCGCCAACGCATCTCGACCGGTCAGATTCCCCGATCCATCGGCCTGCCCATCGGAACCAAGTGACCGTCGAAGCCGCTGCGGTCCCCGCCGACGTGCGCGCACGTCGGCGGGGACCGATCGATCCGCGGCTGTGGCGTTACTCCGCCGTTGCGCGGGGGTACCTCGTCCTCACCGTCCTGACGGCACTCGTCGATGTGGTGATGGTGATCGTGACCGCACTCATGGTCGGCAAGGTCCTCGCCGGGGTCATCACCACCGACGCGCGGTCGCTCGGGGATTGGACCACCGAACTCGGTGTCCTCGCCGCGGCCATCGTCATGCGGGTCGCGGTGACCTGGCTGCATTCCCGCTTCGCGCACCGGTCCGCTACGCGTGTGATCGCCGAACTCGAACACGAAGTCCTCGATGCCGCATCGAGTCTGCCGCCCCGCGCACTCGATCCGCGCCGCGCCGAGATCGCCACTGTGCTCACCCGCGGACTCGACGGACTCGGCGACTACCTCACCGGCTACGTGCCGGCCCTGCTCCTGACCGTCACGCTCACACCGATCACGATCGTCGTCATCGCCACTCAGGACCTCACTTCCGCGATCATCGTCGTGGTCACTCTTCCGCTGATCCCGATCTTCATGATCCTCATCGGATTCCTCACCAAAGGGAAAGCCGACCGCACCCTGTCGGCGATGACCACTCTGTCGTCGCAAATGCTCGACCTGGTCGCGGGACTGCCGACCCTCCGTGCACTGGGCCGTGAACGCGGACCGGAAGCCCGTGTCCGCGAGTTGGGAGACGTTCACCGGCGCACTACGATGTCCGCGCTTCGAGTCGCGTTCCTGTCCGGCACCGTGCTCGAATTCCTTGCGACGCTCTCGGTCGCGCTCGTCGCCGTGACCATCGGCATGCGCCTCGTCACCGGCGGGATGCCCCTCGAAGCCGGCATCATCGCACTGATACTTGCGCCGGAAGCCTACCAGCCACTTCGTACCGTGGGCAGCAAGTTCCACGCCGCTGAGGACGGGATGGCCGCCGCGGAAAGAGCATTCGCGATCCTCGACAACGCTGCAACCGTTGCACCGCGACCCGCACCGGCAGCGGTTCGGGCGCGTACCGATCCGAGCCGGGACCCCGCACCGGAGTTGGTGTTCGATGGCTGAGTGTCGCGGGCCGCGACGGATACGCCCCGCACCGGCTCGACGCGGTGTGCCGACCCGGCGAGATCACTGCGCTCACCGGCCCCAACGGCAGCGGTAAGTCCACCGCGTTGCTCGCGCTCCTCTGCCTCGCCGAATCTGCGGAAGGGCACGTCACCGTCGACGGCATCCCGGCGGAAGGCACCGATCAGTGGTGGCAACGGGTCGCCTGGCTGCCGCAGCGACCGGTGCTCCTTCCCGGAACCCTCGCCGACAACCTGTGGCTCACCGGGTCGACCCCGCGAACCCCGAACTCGACGCCATCTGCGCGGCCACGGGATTCGACGCCGTCCTCGCCGAACTTCCGGATCGGTGGAACACCGTCGTGGGTGCCGACGGAACCGGTCTGTCGCTGGGCCAACGGCAACGGCTGGCACTCACCCGAACTCTGGCGTCACCGCGAGAAGTCCTGCTGCTCGACGAACCCACCGCACACCTCGACGAAGCCACCGAAGCCACCGTCCTGGACGCCCTTCGCGCTCGTGCACGGGCGGGTCGCACCGTTGTGATCGTTGCGCACCGACCTTCCCTGCTCGCGATCGCGGACCGGGTGGTCACTGTGGAAGCCGGTGCCCGATGAATGATCTGCGACGAGCCATGGTGTTACTCGAACTCGAGCCTCGCCGCGTGATGATCGCTGTGGCCGCGGGTGTCGCGACACTCGGCAGTGCGCTTCTGCTCGCCGGACTCTCGGCGTGGCTGATCGTGCGCGCGTGGGAGATGCCTCCGGTCCTCGATCTGACCGTCGCGGTCGTCGCGGTGCGTGCGCTGGGTATCTCGCGCGGACTCTTCCGGTACTTCGAGCGGCTCGCCACGCACGACACCGCACTGCGCGGCATGACGTCGGCGCGGGCGCGGCTGTACGAGCGTCTCGCCGAGGGGGATCCCGCTGCTTCCGCAGGGTTGCGACGTGGGGATCTGCTCT
>BBEG01000149.1 GCA_001312645.1 Rhodococcus sp. JCM 9791 | reverse complement strand
CCGGTGTCCTCCGCGATCGCGGTCAACGCGGACAGGTCGGCCGCGTGGGACTCGACGGACCCCGCGGCATCGAGTTCGCCCTCGGACAATCCGTGTCCGGCCAGGTCGATGCCCCACAGTGCGATACCTCGAGCGCCGAGGCCCGCAGCGAAGCGGTGGTAGTTGCCGGTGTGCTGCCCGATGCCGTGTGCGAAGACGATACCGACCGACGCTGCGTCGGTATTCCAGGTGCGGTAGTGGATGCGGCCTGCGGCCCCGTCGAAGAACGGCATGGGTGCATTATCCGCTCACCACCGCCACTGGTCACCAGCAGTGCCCCTCGCCGCGGTAGGTGGGCACGGTGGTGCGAGCACCGTCCTCGACGACGTGGATCTGCGCGAACCTCTCGCACAACTCCCCCGCCTTCGCGTGCCTGAACCACACACGCCCACCGATCGGGACATCCGAGGCAGCGCGGCCGCGCACCGGGGTCTGCACCTCCCCCGCTCCCTCGTTGCGCAGAAGCTTCAGGCCTGCGGGCCGGACCGGCCGGGGAACACGGGCCGCACCCGGCGGTCCTGACGCGATGTACCCGCCGCCGAACAGGGTGGTGATCGACGGTGTCGGCTTGCGCACGGCGGACAACGCGAAGAACAACGAGGGATTCGGCGTGAACGAGTCATAGGCGTCGAACAGTGTCGGTACGTACAGTCCCGATCCGGCGGTGACCTCGGTGACCACCCGATCGGCCGAGCTCACCTCGAGGGATCCCGTGCCACCGCTGTTGACGATCTCGAGGTCGCCGACGACGGCGCGTACCGCGTCGACCACGTCGCCTCGCCGTGTCGCGAGTTCCCGCGCCGACATCTTCTTGACCACCCGCACCGGCAGCGACGAATCGGGCAGGCCCGCGATCTGTGCCTCGTAGAACATGATTCCGACGACGTCGAACCCCTCGGACTCAGCGACCCGTGCGAGCGCAGCTGCCTGATCCGGAGTGCGCAGCGGTGATCGTCGCACTCCGAGATGCACCGGTCCGACACGGAGTGATGCATCGATATCGAGGCACACTCGGGGACGAACAGTACGGCTACCCAACGCATTTCGGATCAGATCCAGCTGCGTCGAGGAATCGATCATGAGGGTCACCGACCGATCGCGACGGGGTCGGTCGCGAGTTCCGCGAGGGCCACGCGATCGACGGTGGGATATCCGAGGAGGATGTCGCGTGCACCGCACTCGACGAGCCACAGCGCCTCACGCAACGAGTACGACATGATGCCGCGGAATCCGCCCCGCGCGGTGAGATCGGAACCGAGGACCTCTTCGAGCACGGTTCGGCAGCGCACCGACTTGCTGGCGACCCGTACGGGGGTGCCCGACGCGCGACGAACGAGATCGTCCGCGTTGTACCGCAATGCCGTCAGGTCCAATGCCGCGAAGGGCGGGTCCAGATCCGACGTCGCTGCGTCGAGGCGGTCGAGTACAGCGGTGTGACGGAGTGCAGCAGTGTTCAAGGGTTGTCCCATCGGTACGCAGGTGAGGTCAGGGATTCCCGACAGCACGGGCCGCGATGATCCCCGCCATGTCGTCGAGTTCGCCGACGATCGAGTCGCTTTCCCGGTCGACGAGCCAGCGCAGCGTGAAACCGTCGATGAGCGCAAGCGCGGTGCGCGCCACGGATTCGATCGGCTCCGTCCACGTCGTCCCGGTCTGTTCGGCACACGCTGTGAGGAATGCGTGCGCCTGTTCGTCCATGATGCGGTACTGCTGCATCGCGATGCCGCCACCGAGTGCGCCCGTATTGCGGTGACGAAGCGAGTAGGTGGTGATCTCATAGGTGAGAAGTTGACGTCCGGCGGTCGCTCGATCGACGGCCACGCGGCGCTGAGCCCATTGAACAGCAGCTCTCGCAGTCCGCGAACGCCTTGCGGCGCGGCTTGGTCGTGGGGGACATCGAACGCCGTGCGCATAGTGTCGGCGAGTTGCTGAATCAGCGTCTCGGCCATCGCGACGACGAGGGCCTCCTTGCTGTCGAAACAGTAGTGGACCACCCCCAACGACACCCCGGCGTTCTCCGCAACTGCCCGCACGGTGACCGCGCCGACACCACCGCGTTCGGCGAGTTCCAGTGCAGATTCGACGAGTTGGGCTCGACGCTCATCCGCAGGCAACCGGTTCGACATTCCCCGATGGTAGTTCGGGAGGCTCGCGGGAAGCAGGGTATTGACCTGAACGCGTGTCCAGGTCGATCATGTGGGGATGGCGACGTGGCACAACTGGGCACGGACCGAGTCTTCGAGCCCGTATCGGTTCGACACACCGGACAGCACGGCCGAACTTGCAACAGCGATCGCGCGCGCTGCCGAACAGGGTCGACGCGTCAAAGCTGTCGGCGCGGGCCATTCGTTCACCGGCGTCGCCGTCACAGATGGAACCCTCCTGTCGCTCGACCGGATGACCGGGATCGAGACCGTATCGCCCACGGCGACCGGCGCGCTCGTGAGTGTGCGGGCGGGGACGCGCTGCATGACCTGAGCGAGCATCTGTGGGCACTCGGTCTCGCGCTGCCCAATCTCGGCGACATCGACGTCCAGTCCGTCGCCGGAGCGATCTCCACCGGAACACACGGCACCGGGTCGGCTTTCACCGGTCTCGCAGCTCAGGTTCGTGCGGTGACGACGGTGCTGGCCGACGGATCGGTCGTCGAGTGCGCCCCCGAACAGGAACCCGAGTTGTTCGAGGTCTCCCGGCTCGGAATCGGTGCTTTCGGTGTTCTCTCGAGTGTGACGTTCGACTGCGTATCCGCATTCCGGCTGCGTGCCCACGAGGCGCCGGCCTCGCTGAGTGAGACGCTCGACGGCCTCCACGACCGGCTCCGCGCCGACCATTTCGAGTTCTACTGGTTCCCCCACACCGACGGCGTCCTCACCAAGAGCAACACCCGACTACCCGGTACCGCGCCGGTCGACCCTGTCGGGCGGATTCGGGGATTCGTCGACGACGAGATCCTGTCCAACGGCGTGTTCAACGCGTTCCAGCACCTGGGAACGGGTGCCCGCGTTGATTCCACGGCTCAATTCCGTGTCGTCGCGCGCATTGTCGGAGCGCACGTACACCGATCGCAGTCACCGGGTGTTCGCGTCGAATCGGCGTGTGCGATTCAGGGAGATGGAGTACGCCATACCGGTCGACGCGCTACCCACGGTGCTGGGCGAAATCGCGACATGGCTGAACCGCTCCGAAGTGCGGATCGGGTTCCCGATCGAGGTACGATTCGCGGCCGCCGACGATGTCTGGTTGTCCACCGCCCACGGCCGCGACACCGCCTACGTGGCCGTGCACCAGTTCCACCGCAGCGAGCACCGCGACTACTTCCGGGCAGTCGAGGCCATCGCTCGGTCCGTCGGCGGACGCCCGCACTGGGGGAAGTTGCACGGACTCACCGCCGCCGAGCTGAGCGAGGCGTATCCCCGATTCGACGACGTCCTCGCAGTGCGCGACCGTGTCGATCCGCAGCGCGTGTTCGACAACGCATACCTGCAGCGCGTACTCGGCGCGTAGAGGTGCGGGTCCGATTCAGAGGAATGCAGCGCGCATCGAATTGTCGGCCAGGACCTGTCTTTCCTCATCGGTCAATCCCAGCTGCTCACGCAGCGCAGTGAACGTGTCGTCCACATATCCGCCGAAGTACGCAGGGTCATCGGAGTTCACACTCACCGACAATCCTGCCTCGAGCATGCGGCGCAACGGATGATCTGCAAGCGTATCGACCACTCGCAACCGGACATTCGACAACGGGCACGCCGTCAACGGAATCTGTTCGTCCACCAGCCTCGCGACGAGTTCCGGATCTTCGAGGGACCGGATGCCGTGGTCGATGCGC
Source organism: Rhodococcus sp. JCM 9791 (assembly GCA_001312645.1). Classification (GTDB taxonomy): domain Bacteria; phylum Actinomycetota; class Actinomycetes; order Mycobacteriales; family Mycobacteriaceae; genus Rhodococcus. Next base: position 9,141 of record BBEG01000149.1, on the reverse strand, counting down.
TCGGCGCCGAGTAGATCCAGTGCCTGCCGGACATACTCCGGAGGTCCCTCCTCCCCCGCGTGCGCCGTGATGTGCAGACCTTCTGCACGGGCCCGCGCGAACACGTCCTCGAACAGTGATGGCGGGTATCCGACTTCCGCCGAATCCAGTCCGAGCGCGATGATCGGGGCCTGCAGCTTCATCAGCTCGGAGAAGGTGTCGTTCGCCTCCGGCACTGGACGATCGCGCACGATGGACGCGATCATCGCGGCATCGATGCCGTACTCGCGGCGCGCACCCGCGGCGGCGTCCGCGAGACCGTCGACGACCTCACGCAACTCGACTCCGCGAGCCGTGTGGGCCTGCGGATCGAAGAAGAATTCGGCTCTCGTGATGCCGGCCCGCGCCGCCCTCGCGAAGTACGCGCGGGCGAGGTCGGCGAAATCCTGTGCCGTGCGCAGAACTTCCATGTTGGCGTAGTAGAGGTCGAGGAACGACACGAGGTCCCCGAACTCGTATCGGCCGCGCAGATCGTCGAGGTCCCGGTACGGAAGCTCGATGCGATTGCGTTCCGCGAGGGCGAAGATCAGCTCGGGTTCGAGGGTTCCTTCGATGTGCACGTGCAGTTCCGCCAAGCCGTGCTCGTGCGGCACCGCGCCTTCCTCGACCATTGCTCAGATGCCCTTCCAGACGGGTGTGTGCTTCTCCGCGAGTGCGTCTGCACGCTCGCACGGCTGCGAAAAAGAATAGCTGACCTGCGAATGCGCGCTGAGTCACACACGTCATGGACGGCAGTCGCACGTCATGACACCCGCACGGCGACGGGGTTGACGAAGCCTGCGTCGTCGATGGAGACCTGGTCGCCGGTGCGAAACCAGCCGTCGTCGAACATCTCGGCGGTCGCGGCCGGATTGTTCCAATAACCGCGGGCGACGCTCGGCCCGCGGCACAGCAGCTCGCCCCTTCCTTCCTCGGCATCCGGGCCGAGCAACGCGACCTCGATTCCGCCGAAAGGTACACCGACACTGCGAGGATGCCTTCGGCGATTCTCGGACGGAAGCAGCAGGCCGATCCCTCCGGTCTCGGCCACACCCCAACCTCGGACGCAACGCGAGGTGGGGAAGGACGCTCGCAAGTGCCTCCACGGCACACGGGTCCCTCGAGCGCGCGCCGCGACGACGGTCCCTCCGAACGCGAGGGTCGGGAGCAACTGCACGCTGCATCCGACCGCCGTGCACAGCGGTGCGGTGATCACGGTGCGGCCGGGCTCGTTCGCCAGATCCATCGCGTGCCCCACGGCTTCGATCGTCGACAGGACGTTCGTATTGGTGAGTTCCACACCTCGCAGGTCACCGCCACAGCCTCGGACGTAGTAGAGCAGCGCCAGTTCGTCCGGTGACGCACCACCATCGAGGAACGGGACTCCGTCGGGGAGGGGCCCGTCGAGAATGAGTACGGCGCCGCTGTCGAATGCCATCCAGTCGATTTCGGTGTCGCTGCACGTGGGATCGGGCAGGACCGGCACACCGCCGGCGAGGACGACCCCGAGGAATGCGTGCAGCCACTCGAATCCGTTCCGGTAATGCACCAGGACGCGATCGGCCGGGCCGACTCCTTGGTCGAGGAGCCCTCCCGCGACCTTCGCCGCTTCGGTCCAGAGGTCGCGGTAGGTGACCGTGCGACCGTCCCCGTCGATCACAGCGACACGGTTCGAGTACCGCAACGCGCTGCGATCGAGCATTTCGGCAAGGCATGGTTCGAGATCTTCGTAGTGCAGAATCCCGCCGCAGCGGCGCATGGCGCGTTCACTCTGCAGCCAGCCCGCTCCCGCGGGAACTCCGACGACCGCCAGCGACATGGCCACCTCCCAACGCTGTCCGTGCTTGCACTATATGGCGTGGGTCACATTCTGGCCGGAGAACTGGATTCCGATGTGCGCCGGGTACGGCGGGCTCGCCCCCTGAACCCACGACACGTCCTCTCCGCGGTCTGCGGGATACGGTGTTCGCGTGGACCCCCATCTCTCGAGCATCGCGGCCCTCGCGTGGTGTCGCGAACTCGGCCTCGCCGACGACGCCCTCTCTTCCGGTGGACTTGTGACGGAAGCGGACGAGACGGCCACCACGGTCCGAGTGCTCAGCATCGGCGACACGGTCGCGGTGGTGGGTCCCGAGCCCACAGTGTCCGCTGTGGCAGCTCTGGCCGAGCCCTCGGACGAAGGCGCGGTGCGCGCTGCGGCAGGTGGTTACGCGGCCCGCACCGAGCAGCTCGGCCTGTGTCCGGAGTGGACGGATGCGGTGCGGATCAAGGATCCGTTGATCTCGCACGACACCGCGTACCTCGCCGAACTGGTGCGACGCTGCCCGCCCGACGACAGCACCGAGGTCGGCGCGGATGTACCCGATCGCGCGTTCGTCCTGCTCGACGACGACCACCAGCCTCTCGCCGGTGCGGGCTACCGCGAACTCCAGTCGCTGCTTGCGGATGTGAGGGTGCTGACGACACCGGAGAATCGACGACTCGGGTTGGGCGCCACCGTCGCGACACTGTGCACGCACGACGCGCTCGACGCCGGATTGATTCCCCTGTGGCGGACCCGCCGCGACAATCTCGCGGCACGGGGGCTGGCGGCGGTGTCGGGGTACGTCGAGTGGGGAACCCTCGTCACAGTGCGTTTGTCGGTCCGGTAGCGACTCGGACCGGATGACCAATTCGATTCCAAGGGATCCTCATGAGCAGCAAAGACACGGGCACAGCCGCCGACAGCGCAGACACGGCGGGCGAGGCGAGTTACGTCGAGCCGGGAGCCGAGTTCACCCGCGACACCCACTACATCTCGACGCGAATCACCGCCGACGGCCGCGACGGATACCCGGTCGAAGCGGGGCGCTGCCGTCTCATCGCAGCACGTGCATGCCCTTGGGCCAACCGCACATTGATCGTGCGACGACTGCTCGGCCTCGAGGACGCGTTGTCGCTGGGACTGTGCGGCCCGACCCACGACCGGCGCAGCTGGACCTTCGACCTCGACCCCGGTGGTGTCGACCCGGTGCTGGGCATCGAGCGGCTTCAGGACGCGTACTTCGCGCGACAACCCGACTATCCCCGCGGCATCACGGTGCCGGCAATCGTCGATGTGCCGACCGGGAAGGTCGTGACCAACGACTATGCGCAGATCACGCTGGACTTCTCGACCGAATGGACCGCATTCCACCGCGACGGAGCACCGGACCTGTACCCGGAGTCGTTGCGGAGCGAGATCGACGAGGTAGCTGATCTTGTGTATCGGGACGTCAACAACGGCGTCTACCGGTGCGGGTTCGCCGGCTCACAAGACAAGTACGACGCCGCGTTCGACCGGTTGTTCGCTCGGCTCGATTGGCTCGAGGACCGGCTCACCCACCGGCGTTACCTGGTGGGCGACACGATCACGGAGCCGACGTCCGGTTGTTCACGACCCTCGCCCGATTCGATCCCGTCTATCACGGTCATTTCAAGTGCAACCGGAATCCGCTCACCGCGTTCCCGGCACTGTGGGGCTACGCGCGCGACCTGTTCCAGACCCCTGGATTCGGCGACACGACCGATTTCGTGCAGATCAAGCAGCACTACTACATCGTCCACACCGATGTGAATCCGACGCAGATCGTGCCGAAGGGCCCCGACCTGTCGGGGTGGGTGACGCCGCACGGCCGGGAATCTCTCGGGGGCCGGCCGTTCGGCGACGGCACCCCGCCTCCCCCGCCGCGTGCGAAGGAGACGGTGCCGGCGGATCACACACCTCTGCGATCAGGCGTTCACTGACCGAACCCGTGCCCCGCATAGGTGCCGATGCTCCAGAACACTCCCTGCGGGTCGCGGCACGTGAAGCCGTGTGAGCCGTAGTCCTCGTCGCGCATCTCCACGGTGATGGTCGCGGCAGAGTCGCGGACCTTCTCGTAGAGGCGTCGGCGATCGCAGCCTCGGGAACGACGAGGTAGATGGAGCCCGAGTCGGCGTGCTGATCGAGCGGGGTGTCACGCCCGGCGGAGCCGAGCATGATTCCGCCGCCGTACGGCCACGTCAGTTCTGCGTGGTCCACGGTGTCACCTTCGCCGTAGCACGCCGATTCGGTGAATCCGAGTGTGCCGACGAGGAACCGGATGGCGCCCCGAGCGTCGGTGTAGGCCAGGCACGGCCATACATTCGGGGCGCGTTTGTCGGTCTTGTCCTGGTTTGCTGCTGTGCTGGTCATGGAGACAAGGCTCCTCCGATCAGGCGCCGGAGTCTTGGACGAATGGGAACACTTCGTCCTGCCTCCAACGCGACGGCGGCACACCCGCGAACTCACGCCACTCGCGGGCGAGGTGGGCCTGGTCGTAGAACCCGCAGCGGACCGCCACGTCGGACAGCAGCGCTTCGGGCCTGCGCAACATCGCCTTCGACCTGTCGAATCTGGCGATGCGCGCGGATTCCTTGGGAGTGATGCCCAGTTCCGCGGTGAAGCGTGAGGTCAGATAGCGGCGACTCCATCCGAGATCGTCGGCCACCGCGCGCACTGCGGTGCCGGGTCGGGCGACGAGCTGCTGCCATGCGTGCGCGACACGCGCATCCATCTGCACGGCATCGCGAGCATCGAACAGCCGTCGGGTGAGGACGCGGTCGAGGATCGCGAAACGCTGCCGCCATTCGGGTGTCGCGGCGATCCGCTCGAGCAGTTCCTGCGCGTCGGGCCCCAGCAGGTCCTCGAGTTCGACCACCCACGCACCGAGTGCGGATGTCGGAACCCCGAGGAGAGCGCGGGCTCCGGCCGGCGTCAGGGCGAGCTGGATACCGTGCTGGTTGCCGTCGTGCGCGATCGTCACCGCCGAGGTGGCCAGACCGCTCGCCAATGCGGTGAAACGTCCCGGTTGCTGACCGGGCGCGGCCGCCCGGGTGATGTCGACGGGCTGATCGAGACTGAGAACGACGGTGAGATCCGGCGACGACAGACCCAGATGCTGCCCCGGTGGGAAGCCCGTCAGCCGATATCCTTCGTACCAACGCACGTAGGGTTGCAGCAACGGCGCGGGCCGCTGCCGGGCCCCGTCGGAAATGCCGACAACAGTTGACGACCGGGTCACAATTACCAGCGTAGCCACCGGCGGACACACGACAAGGATCGAAATGGGCGAAAAGTCTGTCGCACTGGACAAGAACGGTGAGGCCATCAAGGGTGGTGCGATCGAACGCGCGCTCATCAGGCTGCTCGACAACGGCAGCCGGCTGCAGGGCCCCGCGGTCGCGAAATACGTCGAGAGGCTGCGTCGTGCACATCCCGACGAGTCGCCCGCGCAGATCATCACGCGGCTCGAGAAGCAGTTCCTCACCACCATCACGGGAAGTGGTGCCGCAGCAGGCGCCACCGCCGCTTCCCCGGCGTCGGCACCATCGCCGCCATCGGTGCGATCGGCGCCGAGTCGGTGTTCTTCCTCGAAGCATCGGCGCTGCTCACGCTCGCTGTCGCGTCGGTGTACGGAATCGAACCCCACGACCACAACCAGCGGCGCGCGCTCGTGCTCGCGGTTGCGCTCGGGGATTCCGGTAAGGAGATCGTCGCGGCCGCAACCGGCACGTCGCTGAAGAACTGGCCGAAGGCGCTGACGGGCCAGGTCGGCAGCAAACAGCTCAAACTGATGAACAACACGCTCGTGAAGAAGTTCGTCCGGAAGTACGCGGCCAGGCGGAGTGCACTGATCGTCGGCAAACTCGTGCCCGCGGGTATCGGCGCTGCGATCGGTGGTGCCGGGAACCGGACGATCGGCAAGCGCACGATCATCAACGCGCGCGAGGCCTTCGGAGCACCTCCCGCGATGTGGCCGGCCGAGCAGGGCACGCTGCCCGCCCCTCACCGGAGTTGAGAGTCCGACGCACTCGTCTCGACCTGGGTCGGTCGTCTCGACCTCGACCTGGGTCAGTCGTCTCGACACTGCCTGCACGTATGCTCGCGGCGGCACAATCGCGAGAGGTAACCGGGGGAACATTTCTGTGACAGCACCGTCAGCGAACACTCCGCACGGGCAGCCGCATTTCACGGCACCGGCGAGCGGACCCCCTCCCGGGATTGCAGTGGACGGGCTGACCAAGACGTTCGGCAGTGTCACCGCCGTGTCGAATCTGAGCTTCACAGTGCCGCGGGGTTCGATCACCGGGTTTCTCGGCCCCAACGGGTCGGGCAAGACGACGACACTGAGCATGGTGACGGGGCTGGTACGACCCACCGCCGGCACTGCATACGTCGACGGTGTGCCGTTCGGCCGGCTCGAACACCCCGCTCAGATCGTGGGCGCGGTGCTCGATGCGCAGAGCGCGCACCCGAAGCACACTGCAGCCACACACCTGAGGGCGTACTGCGCGGCGATGGGTGTGCCCGACGATCGGGCCGCCCGGATGCTCGACCTCGTGGGGTTGACTTCCGCAGCGCGTCGGCGGATCGGTGAGTTCTCGCTCGGGATGCGGCAACGCCTCGCATTGGCGACCGCGCTACTCGGCCAACCGCGTTATCTGATCCTCGACGAACCCGCCAACGGTCTCGACCCCGAGGGAATGGCATGGCTTCGCGACTTCCTCGTGACGTTCGCGCGAAACGGCGGCACCGTTCTGATCTCGAGTCACATCCTCCGCGAGGTCGAGCAGATGGCCGACCACCTCGTGATCATCAGCCGCGGTGCGCTCGTGATGCAGACCAGCATGGCGGAACTTCGCAACGCCTACCGGTCGCGGGTACTCGTTGCGGTATCCGACCCTGTGAAGCTGGCGACGGCACTCGCCGCGAGCGGTTTCACCGATGCGCAGATCCAGCCCGACGGCCGTCTGGCCGTCGTGGGCGTCGAACCCGATCGCATCGCCGCACTGGCGAGTGAACACGGCATCACACTGTTCGGTACGAGCATCGAGCATGTCGACCTCGAACAGGTCTTCCTCGCGATCACGGCCGGCCAGTACACGGCTGCACCGCAGAACTTCGGCGCGCCCCAGAACTTACAGAACTTGCAGAACTTCCAAGGCCGACCGACCTTCCAGCAACCGCCGACCGGACCCGGAGGACACCCGTGACCGCACTTCTGACAGCCGAGTTCCGGAAGGTACTCGGCCTGCGGTACTGGTGGATCCTGGGTATCGCCCCGCTGGTGGTCGGGTTGTTCTGCGGAGCTCTCACGCTCCCCGTGATGCGTCAGGTCGAGGACATCCTCGGGCCCGGCTTCGCCGAGGCCGCTGCAGCAGCAGTGGGCATCTCGTTCGCGCTCGCCCTGGTGTTCCTGTTCGCCGCGCTGTTCGGCGTCGTCGACTCCGGCGGCGAATACCAGCACCGCACCATCATCACCACCTTCCTCACCACACGCGGGCGCGACCTGGTCATCGCATCCAAGTACGCGACCGCGGCGCTGTTCGGTCTGCTGTATTGCGTGATCACGGAGGTCGTGTCGGCCCTGACCATCCTCATGTTCGGCGGTGGCTTCTCGGGCGCCGATCTCGGCAGTATCGCGGGCGTCCTCGGCACCGGTCTGCTCTGCGCGGTGCTGTGGGCACTCATCGGCTCGGGTCTGGGACTGTTCACCGGCTCGATGGTGGGCAGCGTCCTCGCGATCTGCGCGTGGGTTCCGTTCGGTGAGCTGACCGTGTCCCTCGTGCTGCACGGCATGGGTCTCGGTGGCGTCGCACAGTTCCTCCCTGCCCAGATCACCTGGTACACACTGTTCGGTGTCGTCGACGTGTCCGGCGAGGCCGAGATGCCGGTGTCGTGGCCGCTTGCCCCGCTCGTCCTGATCTTCTGGACCGCGTTGATCTGTGGGCTCGGGTGGTGGCGGACCCGCAGTCGCGATCTCACCTGAGTACTGCTGTCGCAGCCCGGGTCTAATGTCGGAGGAAATGCCACACCACACACACTCTCGAGGTTGGGTCCGCCGCCTCGGTGCAGAATGCATGCGCCACCGCAGAACGGCGATCGGCGCGCTCGCGCTCACAGCGATCGCCGCGCTGATCGATATCGCGTTCCCACTGCTCACCAAGGTCGCACTCGACAGCGCCACCGGGGAGGCCACTGAATTCGCCTCGATCCCGAACCTGATCGGACTCGCGGCCGCTGCGATCGCGGTGGGCGCGACCGTCCGGTTCGGATGCCAGTACGGGCGACGGATGCTGGCGGGAAGGCTCTCGCTGGACGTCCAACACGACCTCCGGTTACGTCTGCTCGGATCGCTGCAACGCCTCGACGGCCACGGTCAGGATCGCATCCGCACCGGACAGGTGGTGTCGCGCTCGATCACCGACCTTCAGCTCATCCAGGGTCTGCTCGCGATGGTTCCGATGTCGGCAGGCGCATTGCTGCAGCTCCTGCTGGCTCTCGCGATCATGACGTCGCTCTCGCCGCTGCTCACGCTGATCGCGGTCGCCACAGTGCCCGTCATCGTGACCATCGTGCGGGTGGTCCGCCCCAAGGTCTTCGCCGCGACATGGTCGGCGCAGCAGCGGGCCGCCGACCTCGCCCAGCACGTCGAGGAAACCGTTACCGGAGTCCGGGTGGTCAAAGGCTTCGGCCAGGAGGACCGTGCCGTCGACCAGCTCGAGAACCACGGCCGGATCCTGTACTCCGAGCGCATGCGGGCGGCACGGATCAACGCGCGGTTCGCTGCGCCGATGGGCGCGATCCCGCAGCTCGGTCTGGTCGCAACGATCGTGCTCGGTGGCTGGCTCACCTTGAACGGCACGATCACGGTCGGCACCTTCGTCGCGTTCACCGCGTACGTCGCGACGATGAGCGCGACGACCCGTACGTTGGCCCAGGTCGTGATCATGGCGCAGCTCTCGCGCGCCGCGGTCGAGCGGGTGTACGAGGTGATCGACACCGAGCCCGACGTCGCTGATCCTCCGCATCCGGTATCCCTCCCCGACGGTCCGCTCGGGCTCGCGTTCCGCGATGTCACTTTCGGTTTCGACGAGGGCCGCGACGTCCTCGACGGGATGGACCTCGAGGTGCTGCCCGGCGAGACCGTCGCGATCGTCGGGCCCGCCGGGTCGGGCAAGACCGCTCTGTCTCTGCTGGCACCACGCTTCTACACGCCATCGGCAGGCGCGGTGTGCCTGACGTCCGACGGCGGCGATGTCGATGTGGCCTCGCTGCGCGCCGACCGGCTGCGCGAAGCG
>BBEG01000148.1 GCA_001312645.1 Rhodococcus sp. JCM 9791 | reverse complement strand
CTAATCCGACAGACCTCACGAACCGCCCATGTAACGGTTGTTTCGTTCCGGGACGTTAAGTTGATACATCACGACTTCGACACAGCAGGAGCACCCACAGCATGACCACCGCATTACCGAGCGAGAGCTCAACGTCGCCCCGGGGTCGATCGTGGTCGTTCGCGACGAGGAGTGGCTGGTCACGTCCGCCGAACAGGGTTCGGATGGATGGCTGGTGAAGGCTCGGGGTTTGTCGGAGCTGGTCTCCGAGACCACTGCGACGTTCTATTCGAGCCTCGACCGGATCGAGGTGCAGGACCCCCGTGAGGCCGAGGTCATTGCCGACGACTCGTCGGGCTATCGCAAGTCACGACTGTGGCTCGAAGCGCTGCTACGCAAGACACCGTTCCCCTACGGCGACCAAACGCTCACGGTGTCGACGCAGATGCTCGCCGACTCCCTTGGTTACCAGCGAGCCGCGGTCGCGAAGGCCCTCGACCCGCAACACATCCGCCCGCGCATCCTGATCGCGGACGCGGTCGGCCTGGGCAAGACCCTCGAGATCGGCATGATCCTGTCAGAGCTGGTGCGGCGTGGGCGCGGCGAGCGGATCCTTATCGTCACCCCGCAGCACGTGCTCGAACAGATGCAGCACGAGCTATGGTGTCGCTTCGCGCTCCCGTTCGTCCGCCTGGATTCGGCGGGTATCCAGAAGGTGCGCCAGAAGCTGCCGGCCACCCGCAACCCGTTCACGTACTTCAAGCGGGCGATCATTTCGATCGACACGCTCAAGAGCCCGCGCTACAAGGCGCACCTGCAGCGTCAGCACTGGGATGCGGTGGTGATCGACGAGTCGCACAACCTCACCAACGTCGGCACCCAGAACAACGAACTGGCGCGCGTCCTCGCCCCGAACACCGAGGCGTTGATCCTTGCGTCGGCCACCCCGCACAACGGCCGTGAGGAGTCGTTCGCGGAGCTGCTGCGGTTGCTTGACCCGACGGCGGTCGCGGCCGACGGGACGTTCACCAAGGAAGATGTCGCGTCGCTGTTGATCCGCCGTCACCGTCACCACCCGGAGGTGTCCGCGGAGGTCGGCAGCGACTGGGCGGAACGTGCCGAGCCTGTGCACACACTCGTCGCGCCGTCGCCGGCAGAAGATGCTGTTGCTCAGGAGCTCTCACAAACATGGCTACACCCGGAATCGGGATGTTCCCCGTATTCAGGTGAGACGAAAGCGTTGTTCCCGTGGACGCTGGCGAAGGCATTCCTGTCCTCCCCCGCCGCACTTGCCGAGTCGGTCAAGCAGCGGCGGAGCAAACTCGACCCGCACAACGCGGAGCAGGCCGTCGAGCTGGCCGCACTGACCACCCTCGACGAGCTGAACGCGAAGGCCCTCAACGAATCGGCCGGCAAGCAGGCTGCACTGGTGCAGCGGTTGAAGGAGATCGGAGTCGGCGCGAAATCGCCGATGCGCGCGGTGGTGTTCGCTGAGCGCGTCGCCACGTTGCGGTGGCTCACCGAGCACCTGCCGAAGACGTTGGGCCTCAAACCCGAGAACATCGCGATGCTGCATGGCGGGCTGTCCGACGTGGAACAGCAGGAGATCGTCGACAGCTTCAAGCTGGAGACGTCCCGGATCCGAGTGCTGGTCACCGGCGACGTCGCATCCGAAGGCGTGAACCTGCACGCGCAGTGCCACCACCTGATCCATTACGACATCCCGTGGTCGCTGATCCGCATCGAGCAGCGCAACGGCCGCGTCGACCGATACGGGCAGAAGCATCCCCCGGTGATCTCGTCACTGATCCTTGAGCCGTCCGATTCCGAATTCTCCGGCGACCTGCGGGTGCTCTCCCGGCTGTTGGAGCGGGAGAATCAGGCACACGTCACCCTGGGTGATGTCGCCTCGCTGATGGGCAAGCACTCGGTGACCGACGAGGAGAACGCGATCCGCGACGTGCTGATCGGCAAGTCCACGCTCAACGAGCAGATCCGCGACATCGACGACGTGGCCGACGGCGACGACCTGGACGCGTACTTCGCGCAGTTCGACCTCGACGAGACCGCCGAGGATGATCCGAAGTCCGCGCTGCCGCAGGCCCCGCGACAGAGCCTTTACCCCGACGACCTCACCTTCCTCGACGAAGCACTCAAGGCCGCCTTCCACGACGTGCCGAACGCGAAGCTCGAGGATGGCGGCGTGGGTTGGACGGTGCACGCCAACCATGCGGTCGCGGAGCTGACTCCACCACGGGATCTGCGACAGCGCCTCGGTCAGCTGCCGCAGAACTACCTGCAACACGGCAAGGTCCTGGAACGCCTCACCCTCGCTACCTCCCCCGAGATCGGTAATGCCCAGCTCGCCGCAGCGCGGGAGGGCAAGGGTGTCGCGGGTACGACGTGGCCGGAGGCGCACTACCTCGGGCCGCTGCACCCGGTCCTCGATTGGGCGAGTGACCGTGCGCTGAGCGCGTTGGGCCGCAACCAGATCTTTGTGATCCGCGGTGACGTAGACGCGCCGATGGTGCTGCTGATGGGCACGTTGATGAACCGCCGCGGTCAGTTGATCTCGCGAGTGTTCTCGACCGCCTCGTTCCCCAGCCCCTCCAATCCGTCGTTCTGTGTGGTGGAGACGCTTGAGGATCTCGACTTCCTCACCACTGACACGGGCCTGCGGCCGGGATCGGCTAATCCTGGACCAGTCGCCGACGCCGAGCAGTACCAGACGCTGGTGCCGATCGCCGTAGATGAAGCGACGACCGCGATGCGCATGGTGCTCGATGCCCAGGAGTCCGCGGCCACCGAGCGGCTCGATCGGTGGCGCAAGCGCGCCGATCGGTGGCATGCAGGTGCGGAGCAACTCGAGCTCTTCGCCGGGCAACGCAAGAAGGTAGACACATTGTCGCGCCGGATCGCGGAGGAGCAGCGCCTCGCCGAATCTCTCGCCCCCACTCAGCAGTTGGTGCGCCCACTGCTCCTGATTGCTCCCGCCGTTCAGACCACCGGAAAGGACCAGTAGTCGTGGCCTCCTTCGATTCCATTGTCATCGGCGAGGATTGGATCAGCGAGCACTACTTCACCACCGACTCCGCAAAGGAGTCGTTCCACGGCAAGGTTCTCGAACTGCGCAAGCTGTGGGATGCGGAGAAGAAGGAAGGGCGTACGACGGTCCGCGACGACCTGCTCGCCGCCACCAAGGACCTGCAGACCGCACTTGCCGGGCTCGCCGAGAATCCGGACAACGCCTCCGAGGTGCATGCCCTGGTTCGGACGACGTTCGGCTACCCGGCCGCGCTGTCGGCCTTCACCGCCGAGCGCGCGGGCTCCGAGCTGGAGATCCCGAACGCGAAGCTCGACGGTGTTGCCGAGGTGCTGTTCATGCAGGCGGCTCCTGTCGCTTCGATCGAATATCTTCTCGACCCTGATACCGGTCTTCTGATCACGGCGCTGTCGAGGACGGCAAGCCGATCGAATCCGCGCCAAAGGCGGTGTCGGCAGCGTTCCGGTCGGATGCGCCGCCAGCATTCGTGGTGGTGCAGGCCGGTCAATGGCTGCTGCTCGCCGAGGCGGAACGTTGGGCGGAGGGCCGCTACCTGGCCGTCGACCTGCTCGTCGTCGCGGAGCGTCGACATGAGGCCAAGGGCGGCGAGATAGACCGTGTCGCAGCCATCTTCGGCAAGCAGGCGCTCCTGCCGGATGCAGACGGAAACGTGTGGTGGGCGGGGGTGCTCAAGGATTCGGTCAAGCACACCGTCGGGGTATCGAAAGACCTGCGTGAGGGCATCCGCCTGTCCATCGAGATCATCGCCAATGAGGTCGTCGAACGACGCGCCGCGAAGGACCTCACACTCGACGGGATCGACGGACAGAATCTGGCGAAGCATTCTCTGCGGTTCCTGTATCGCATCCTGTTCCTGCTGTATGCGGAGGCTTCGCCCGAGATGCGGGTACTGCCACCGGCGCCGCAGAGTACGAGGAGGGTTACGGACTTGACCGGCTGCGCGAGCTGACGCTCACTGAGCTGGTGTCGGAGCGGTCCCGAACCGGTACGCATCTGTACGAGTCGCTGGCGAAGCTATTCCAGCTTGTGGACAAGGGCCACACCCCCGCCGTCCGGGACGAGTATCCCGACGACCCGGCGCCGGGTCTCGAGTTCCAGCCACTGCGCGCAGACCTGTTCTCCCCCACTGCAACCGCCCTGATCGACGAGGTGGGTCTCGGCAACGAGGCCACGCAGCGCGTGCTCGAACATTTACTGTTGTCGAAGGAGTCGAAGGGCCGCAAGGGCGGGGATCGCGGCTTCATCTCGTACGCGGAGCTGGGCATCAACCAGCTGGGTGCGGTGTACGAGGGTCTCATGTCGTACACGGGATTCTTCGCCGAGGAAGATCTGTACGAGGTCGCGAAGAACGGAGATCCGGAGAAGGGTTCGTGGGTGGTCCCGGTTGACCGCTCCGATCACCTCTCACCTACCGACTTCGTCCGCAAGGTCGACGAGGCAACCGGCGAAGAGAAGCCGGTCCTACATGAAAAGGGCACCTTCGTGTTCCGCCTCGCAGGCCGCGAGCGCCAGCAGTCGGCCTCGTACTACACCCCTGAGGTGCTGACAAAGTTCGTTGTGTCGCAGGCCCTCGAGGAACTGCTGGATCAGAATGGCGAGCGGACCACGCCCGAGGAGATCCTGGAGCTCGCCATCTGCGAGCCCGCGCTCGGGTCGGGCGCGTTCGCCATCGAGGCCGTCCGCCAGCTCGCCGCCGAGTACCTCAAGCGCAAGCAGGAGGATCTCGGCGAGCTGATCGACGCCGACCAGTACCCGGTCGAGCTGCAGAAGGTGAAGGCGCACATCGCCCTGCACCAGGTGTACGGAGTGGACCTCAACGCTACCGCGGTCGAGCTCGCCGAGATCTCCCTCTGGCTGGACACGATGGTCGCTGGCCTGCAGGCCCCGTGGTTCGGCCTGCACCTCCGCCGCGGAAACTCGCTGATCGGTGCACGCCGGTCGGTATACGTACCAAACCTGCTGGCGAAGAAGCAGTGGCTCAAGACGCCGGCGAAAGATGTTCCGCTCGGCCAGGAGATCGGTGCCGGCATCCACCACTTCCTACTGCCCTCGGAGGGCTGGGGTGCAGTGATCGACACCGCTGAAGCCAAGACATATGCGCCGGAGAAGCGCGAGAAGCTGCGGCTGTGGCGCAACGAGATCCGCAAGTCGCCGAGGAAACCGATCATCAAGCGTCTGCAGGCACTCGCCCAGCGGGTGGAGACATTGTGGGAGTTCACCCTGCGGCGGCTTACGATCGCAGAATCGGAGATCCGCCGCGACATTCACCTGTGGGGTTCGGACCCGGTCGAGCACACACCGGCAGTGTCGCGTGAGGAGATCGAGAACGTCCTCAGCGATCCGAATGGTGCATACCAGCGTCTGCGTCGAGTGATGGACGCGTGGTGCGCGATCTGGTCGTGGCCGCTCACCACAGATGTCGAGCCGCCAGACTGGGATCGGTGGGTGGGCGGGCTCGAGGCCGTACTCGGTGTGCCAGTGAAGGAGACTGCCGCCGAGAGACGCGGACAGCTAAGCATCGGACGCGACACCAGGTGGCAGGAACTCGGGTTCGCCGAGGAGAACGACCTGCTGCTGTCACGCGCAATGGCGGTCGGCCATGCATACCACAATTTCCCGTGGTTGGATGTCGCGCAAGAGATCGCCGAGAAGCAAGGCTTCTTCCACTGGGAGCTCGACTTCGCTCCGGTATTTGCACACGGAGGCTTCGGCCTGCAGGTTGGAAACCCACCATGGGTGCGGCCGGACTGGGACGAGGCCGGAGTGTTGGCGGAGTTCGATCCGTGGTGGCAGTTGGCAGACAAGCCAGCCGAGGCGGTTAAGCGCGCGACACGCAACGAAGCACTCGCCCAGCCCGACCTTCACACGGCCTACCTCGACGAACGGGCCGAGCAGGCCGGGGTGAAGGAAAATCTTGGATCTGGAATTGATCGCCCGGTCCTGAGTGGACTACAGCCCGATCTGTACCGCTGCTTTATGGAACGGACATGGCGGTCGATGAGTGCGACTGGAACCGTAGCGTTGATTCATCCGGAGAGCCACTTCACGGAGCTTCGCGCAAGCGGGCTTCGCCGGGAGACATACCGCCGGCTCAGGCGTCATTGGCAGTTCCGAAATGAATTGAAGCTCTTCTCCGAGATCAACCACACTCGGCTATGGGGTGTCCACGTCTACGGACGGGATTCTTCAGTGGACTTTCTTCAAGGCTCTAACCTGTATCACCCTGACACTGTCGACCGCTCATTCACGCATGACGGATCAGGGAGTTCACCCGGAATCAAGGACGCTGAAGGGCATTGGGATTTGCGCCCGCATTCCGAGCGAATCATCGCGATTCGGGAAGAACAGCTCACGACGTGGGCAGCGCTCATCGACGAGCCAGGGACCTTAGCACCTGAGGCTCGCATGGTCTATCCGGTTAACCGTGCGAGCGCCGCTGTACTCGACAAGATTGCGAACGCGCCGCGGTTCGGGGACATGAAATTCGATTGGACGCGAGGATGGGAGGAAGACCGAGATCGAAAACTCGGCTTCTTCGAGTCACGGTCCGAGATCCCCACACGGTGGACTGACGTCATCCTTCAGGGACCGCATGTAAGCGTGGCGACGCCCTTATTCAAGCAGCCGAATCCAACCATGCGAAACAACCTTGACTGGTCGGACCTGAGTGTTGATGAAATTTGCAGTGACTTCGTCCCTCGCACCAACTATCAAGTATCGAAACCTTTTGACGAGTACATCGCCGCTTACCCAAAGTGGCACGGCGAGTCCAGTTCATCGTTCTTCCGCCTCGCATGGCGACGGATGGCCGACGCGGCGACTGTTCGAAGCATGCATCCGGCGATCCTTCCGCCCGGGCCGACCCACGTGCATCTGATGCTCTCGGCAACCCTCGAATCACATCGCGATCTGGCAATCGCTGCGGGACACTGGGCATCTCTGCCGCTTGACTACTTTGCGAAAGTCGCCGGAGTCGCCGACCTGACCAAGAGTGTTGTGTCCCGACTTCCCCACACCCGCAACCACCCGCTCGAATCCCAACTCATACTCCGCACTCTCCGACTCAACTGCCTGGTCCGTCCACATGCACCGTTGTGGGAAGCGTTGTACGACGATGCGTGGCGCCAGGACTCTTGGGTTCCGAATATCGGAGTCGATCACTCCGCCCGAATCGGACTCGGTGATGCGCAGCCACAGTGGGAACAATTCACTCCTCTCCGCCGCGCCGCTGACCGCCGCCAGGCCCTTGTGGAGATCGACGCGATCGTCGCGATCATGCTCGGCATCAGCGCGGAGGAACTGCTGACCATCTACCGCACCCAGTTTCCGGTATTACAGAAGTACGAGCGCGAAGCCTTGTACGACGCAACAGGCCGCCAACTCCCACCGAGGCTCGCATCCGAGTACCGCAAGAAGGCTCCCTCACGCCGGCCGAACACACCGTCGACGGCATTACCTACCAGGAACCATTCACCGGCGTCGACCGTGAAAATGACATGCAACTTGCCTATCAGCATTTCGCTGCAGCAGTAGGAGCCGACGACGATGCCCGGTAAGAATCTGAGCAACACCGAGAAACGCCTCCAGAAGCGGTGGGATGCACCATCGACTGACAGCCTGGACCTTACCGGGATTTACATTGATTCGCATGAAGAGTCTACTGGCCTTCGTGGCATCAGTCAGGCTGAAATAAACTTTGAGTATCCTGTCAGCGTACTAGTCGGAAAAAATGGGACAGGGAAGACAACCCTTCTGCACCTCGCGGCGTTGAGTTACGCCCCGCCAGAAGATTATGGCTATTTAACTACACGTTCACAGACTTCTTTTCTGTCGCACACGGCGAAGCGCCGTCGACTGGAATTGATATTAGATGGTCATTTCGTGGTTCAGAAATTGACGACCTGGCCGCCATTCGTCGGTCAACCAAAAAGTGGATGCACTACGAGCGCCGCCCAAAACGCCCCGTCCGATTTGTAGGGATCTCGCGAATCGCTGCGCCGGCCGAAAGCTCCGCGCACCGGCGGGCGTTCTCCTCGGAAGCTTCCGAATCGCTTCCCTTAAACCACGACTTCACCTTGTATCTATCTGAAGTACTGGCCACCGACTACTCCAGTGCATCGACAGATCACAGCGGACGATACGACCTTCCGCGATTCTCACCCGCGTCGGCAGCGCCGTACTCAGGTTTCAACATGGGCACCGGGAGGGTGCAGTAGTACAAATTCTCACCGAGCTTCAGCGGGTCCCAAAGCACGGTATCGCGATAATCGAAGAGGTCGAATTGGGACTCCACCCCAGCGCCTCCGCGAACCTAGCAAGAGTGCTCGTTAAGATTGCCGACAAGAAGGACATACAGATCATAACCACTTCACATAGCGAGTGGTTCATTGACGCACTCCCCCGAGTTGCACGAATCTCCATAGCTAGGACGACCTCGGGAGTCGTTCAGTCCTTCAATGGAGTAACCACACGAACGGCAGTAGCGGGAATTTCAGGAACAAACCTGCCCGAACTGTACATCGTCTGTGAAGACGATGTTGCAGAAAAGATCATCAACACACGACTTTCCACTCCGGTTCGGCGACGAATAAAGATCCTCTCGCTTGGCGCGAAACAGCACCTGCAATCCTCGGCAAAGACGTTGTCCGAGGCCCACCCACTAGTTCCTATTCTGATTGTATGGGACAGCGATATGACCGACAAGGAAATCCTGGACTCGCACAGGTCTTCACAGATTTCGGAATCACCTGGTTATAATCTGATCGAGTGGTTCCGGTTTCCGAGTGGCGCATCCGAGGACGGAAGTGAGATCACTGATATCACCGGAAAGCGATTTCCACCCGAAATCGCAATGAAGGCGACTCTTCTAGCTAATGAAGATACCCTCAAAGAAACCGCCGATCTCCTCAGAGTCGATGTCGAAGAGTTTCGGAACGCACTGAATTCCGCAATTGTAGCTCCGGGGAGTCATCATTCTCTGTTCTACGAGCTCAGTCAAGCCATCGCGCTCGACCAAGGGTCGACCTTGGACGCCGTGGTTCGCGGATACCTACTCGCTGTCGATATGGATGGGTTTGCGGGTCAAGTCGAGCGAATGCTTAACGGAGAGTTCAAGGGTTTTCCCCTCCAAGAACAGCGATTATGAAAGAGCGTGATGACGCCTAAGTCGCGCCAATGCCAGCGGAGTGTGGCGAGTCCGCAGCGAAGAGACACTAGACATGGAAACAGCGCAACAACAATGCCTTCAAACACATCGGACTCGCTGTCGACAGAATCATCTGCAAGGAGCAGTTCACGGGGCGTCGAATGCGAGGAGCACGAGGAACTCGCACACCTCCACATCAAGGGCCTACTACGGGAAGAGATTCCAGTAGTCCACACTCAATCAGCAAAACACGTACAGAAGGAAACGTGAGTTCTCCGCAGGCCAACAACCGCCTCACGAAGAACTTGATTCGAACCGCTAGCGAGTTCACCGGGGTGGCACTGGAGTCGTACGCAGACTCACGAATTTCATCCTTCTATCTCAACGCCGGTATTGGGCTGGAACACCTACTCAAGGCGCGCTTATGCTCGATAAGCCCAGTTCTGATCGCAGATCCGAAGAGTTTCAACTCGATACTGCTCCTAGCGCAGATGCCAGACGACGAAATTCCACCCCCAATTTTTCAAACAATTTCAGTTAGCGAAGCACTGACCCGATACCAGACGATCAACCCCTCCATGAAGCCGATTCTGATTGATTTGAAGCAGCTCGTTTCCTACCGGAACGGCGCGGCGCATATCGGAATCACAGCTCGAGGGGACGCAACCAGCGATCTAATCAACATTGCCTTGCTGCAGAGTTGCATCCTGAAAGAACTCGACGTTGCGCGCGAATCATTCTATGAACACTTCAATGACCTCATCGAAGACCTGGTAGACAAATCTAGCGACCGTGTCCGAATAGCTACCTCCGCGGCGATTGCTGCCGCACAGGCGGAATACCGTCGACGATACGGCGACTCGATTCCAAGCCCGAATTTGGAGGAAGCACTCAACGGAACCGACCTGGAATACAGGTACGAATCTCAACCGATCGAATGTCCCGCATGTCAATGCACCGCTCTCCTTTTCGGTACATCGGAAGCGGAGTGGTCCAGAGCGTCTGGCAGCGAGGATGTCCCGAGGAATTCCAATACGGCCGTCTCTGTGTTCTTCTATGCCGACCACCTTGAATGCCGACTGTGCGGGCTATCCCTCCGAGGAGCCAGCCTTCCTGCCTCAGGAATTCCATACGAGATGGAGTTGTCAGATTTTGACATTGCCGACTTTGATGAATCTGATGATTGTGCAGATTAGCCGGCAAGGGGTGATCGGATCAATCCATCGCCCGCATCAAAATACGAACTTGCGAGGAGCTGATCCCGAATCAGGACACCTAGCAACGTGTGAGATCTCGATCGACTCGGTTTCCGTTTCACAACCACAAGGTTGCCAATAGAATTGGCGCCTGCACCCCAATTGACGTGTTCGAGGAGAATGTAGGCAATGGGCGCGCTGCTACCTACCATCCAGGCCAACCACCTGCGCGAGGGCCTCACCGACTACCTGGCGACCACGTTCGCCCTCACCGACCCCGACGCGCAGAGCGCGTTGTCGGACTTCGTCGGTCACCCCGACACCGGCATGTTCAAAGGCCCCTACGTCCGCCTTCGACTTCCGTTCGCACCGGCCGGAGGCAACTGGAGCATGCACCTGGACTGTGGCCGACGGGATTCATACCCTATGGCCACCAAGGCGCCGCGTTCGAACGCCTCTCAACCAAGTTCCACAATCGACCGCAGCCCACGCTCGTCACCACCGGCACCGGCTCGGGCAAGACCGAGGCATTCCTCTACCCGATCCTCGAGCACGTCCTGCGCTCGAAGGCCGCGGGCGTCACCGGATGAAGGCACTCATCCTCTACCCGATGAACGCGCTCGCCAACGACCAGGCGGAGCGCCTCGCGCGTCTCATCACTGAATACCCTGAGCTCTCCGGCGTCTCCGCTGGTCTCTACACCGGCGAACAATCCACCGGTGGGCGAACGAAGGTGACCGAAGAGGGCCTCATCACCGACCGTTCGTTGATGCACGCCGCACCCCCTGACATCCTGCTCACCAACTACAAAATGCTCGACCATCTACTGCTGCATCCGGACCGCGCCGACATCTGGCGCCTCTCCGCGGGCTCGCTACAGTACGTCGTCCTCGACGAATTCCACACCTACGACGGCGCCCAAGGCACCGACGTCGCCATGTTGCTGCGCCGCCTCGGCCTCACCGTCAAGTCCCACTGGACCGACGCCTCCCCTGTCACCGAGGCCGACCGCGCCCGCCCGCTTGGCCGCATCACGCCCGTCGCCACCTCCGCCACCCTCGGGTCCAAAGCCGAACCCACCGCGATGCTCGAGTTCGCACACACCGTCTTCGGTGAAAGCTTCGACGCAGATGCCGTCATCGGCGAGACCCGGTTGAGTACGTCGGAGTGGCTCGCCGACCGTGACACCACGCTCGACCGGCTGTATCGTCCGATCACTCCGTCGATCACCGACGCATCACAGATCTAGATGACACAGCCCGAACTCTCGGGAACGCTGCACTCACGGCCGCCGTGCTGGCAGAGCTGTTCGAGCGCGCCGACGACCTCGACACCGATCGCGGGCTTTCTCCCACCGAGCTACGCCACCTCGACGCTGCCGAGCAACTGCACCTGCTCAAGGCGCACCCTCTGATGCACCGGTTGCTCGACCACGCCGTCGACGCGATCTCCCTCGCTGACCTCACCGTGGCACTGTTCGACGCCCCCACCTCTGAGCGTGACACCCGCCGAGTTCGCGCCGAGCAGCAGCGGTTCCTCGACTACCTGTTCGCTGCGCTGTCTCACATCCGCGCCGAAGTGGGACGCTCTGCGTTGAACGTCGATGTGCACCTGTGGATTCGGGAACTGTCCCGTATCGATCGAGCTGTCGCAACGGGCACGTCGTATCGCTGGTCCGACGACGGCGTCCACGAAGACGGCGACGTCATGCACCTGCCGGCTGTCTTCTGCCGGCACTGCGGCCGCTCCGGGTGGGGTGCACGCCTCGCGCCCACCGGCCATACCCTCGACGTCACTGACGACGCCATTCGCGCCGACCATGCTGCCGGCGCCTCCCGCTTCCGCGCGCTGATCTCAGCGCCCGCCGAAGCACTACTCGGCGCAACCCGACCCGATTCACCCATCGAGGATCTGCGCTGGTTCCGCATCGACGACCGCGAAATCTCCGACGATGCACCCGATCCCGACGGCACTGAGCAACTCGAAGGCAAAGTCCTGCCGGTGCTCGTCCTCACCGGTGAGAACGCCGAGGAGGACTCCAAGAACGACACATGCCCGGCCTGCGGTGTCGCCGACGGCATCCGCTTCCTCGGTAGTGCCGTCGCCACCCAGCTCTCGGTGACGCTGTCAAACCTCTTCGGTGACGCCTCCCTCGACGCCGAGGAGAAGAAGGCGTTGATGTTCACCGACAGCGTGCAGGACGCCGCGCACCGCGCCGGTTTCGTCCAGGCCCGCTCGCACACATTGAGCCTGCGTTCGACGCTGCGCAGTGCCCTCGGCGATTCCGCGCTGAGCCTGCCGGAGCTGTGCGAGGCCGTCGTCTCCCGCGCCGGTGACGATCCGGCTCGCCGCTACCACCTGCTCGCCCCGGACATCGTCGATCACGACGAGTTCACCCCATTCTGGAAACCCGACGCCCCGACCCAGGCCCGCAAGGACGCGACCAAGAAGGTGGAAAAGCGCCTCGAATTCGACATCGACCTGGAATTCGGCCTGCAGTCGAGACTCGGCCGCACCCTCGAACTCACCGGCAGCGCCGTCGCCGAAGTCGACCTCGGCGGACCGGAACGCCCAGTGCGGCTCGGCCGTGCCGCACTCAATGCCACCGAACACCAGCTCTCGCTCACACCGCC